>DIHQ01000153.1 GCA_002420235.1 Flavobacteriales bacterium UBA5692 | reverse complement strand
GCTTGAGCTCCAGAATAATCAAATTCGCAAGCCTGTCCAATGACAATAGGTCCACTGCCGATGAGAAGAACCGATTTGATGCTTTTGTCTTTGGGCATTTTTTTTTTACCCCACTCGTAATTGGTCGAGTGAGCGGCAAATTTTCAAAGCCGTTAGTTCTGTTTCCGGGCCCAAAATTACAAGTCGCTTTGTATCCTAAAGAAAAAAGTCATTCACAATTTCAACGGGCTATCCACATTGCAACCGACCTTTGAGTTATGGAGTTTGCAACACCTGGCGAACAAGGCGAACGATTGACAATCGAATGCGACGGATGGGCCCTTGAATACGCCGTTTGGACGACGGATAACCTACCTGAAAATGCGGTGCCAATCATTGTTGCATTTCACGGATTCGCTCGACCCCTGGAAGATTTACATACTGCGCATCGCGCCTGGCCACATCAGCATGCCATGATATCCATCCACCTTCCTCACCACGGAGGAAGTAGGCCGATACCAGGAAGTGGGCCATACGATCGAGCATTGGAGCCCATGGTGTTAAATCGCATTATTGACACCATTGTCTCCAAGGAAATTCCAAACGCTGGTAAACGTATTTTATTGGGGTACAGCATCGGAGGCAGGATTGCCCTCGCCCTTATGGTCGATTGCCCTGAACGCTGGCCAGATGTGGTGCTCTTGGCCCCAGATGGGCTAAAACAGTCCCCGTACTACGCTTTCACGATTCACACGCGGTTGGGACGCTGGGTTTGGTTTTGGTTGGACAGGCACGAACAGCAGGTAAAAAAATGGTCAGATGTGCTACTGAATTGGAGATTAATCTCCAAGCATCTGCACGGGTTTATCTATTTTCATTCATCCTCCCACGCCATGCGAATGATGGTATGGAAGGGTTGGAGAAGCCACCGGAAATGTTGGCCGAGTCAACAAACCATCAAATCAGCACTCGAACAAATTCAAAGTGCCACATTTATCTTCGGTAAATACGATAAGATAATCCCACCCAAAAATGCCAATCGACTCCGTCGAATTACCCGAAATCAATCCAGCGTCAAATTCCACACCATCCGCTCCGGACACAACATGCTAAAACCTGATACATTACAAGAAGTCGTTCAATGTATCTTCGGCAAATGAGTTGGCTCCGTGACCTCCAAAACGATCATCGTCTCGAACGTAAGCGCCTGGCCGCTCTGCTCGACCCCGATAATCTACCTACTGGTCGGGATTGGTCACGTTTTATGGATGGACTCAATGCAGCTCCCATAACGGATGTTTTCGTAGGAGGAAGCCTCCTGACCAAACGCAACGTAAAGGAAATACTCCATTCACTTCGTGTGCACTCGAACTGTCGGGTAACACTTTTCCCGGGAAGTCCAGATCAAGTGACCCCAGGAGCAGACGCCGTGCTCTTCCTCTCGATGATTTCTAGTCGCAATCCCGATTTGCTCATTGGACGGCACGTCGAAAGTGGCATGCGCATCCGCGAAATGGGTATGGACGTGATTCCAACCGGCTACATGCTCATCGGCGATGGACCGTTGACAACTGCCGCATACATGAGCAACAGCTTGCCCATTCCATCGTCGAAAAAAGAAATCGCAGTCGCTACAGCTGTTGCCGGCGAGATGCTGGGCCTTAATACCATATTCTTAGATGCTGGAAGCGGCGCCCAACAATGCATTTCGCCCTCAACAATTCTTGCGGTCCGCGATGCCGTTAAATGCCCGCTGATTGTCGGCGGTGGCATTGATGACGCGGCGGGCATACAAGCGGCGTGGCAGGCCGGTGCCGACCTGGTGGTCGTAGGCAATGCCATCGAAATCCGGCCCTTTCAGCTGGACTGGCTGCCACATCCCGACTCGTTTATCGTAAAGACCAATCCAGCCAAAGAGCGACTTTGATAGGCTACAATCAGAAAGAAAACTCTAGCGCCAAAAGTCCGTGACGTCCCGCCTGGGGGTAAACGTACACCTCAGAAATTTCCTCTCCTCCCCACTCATAAAAATAGGCCCATCCGTTCGCGCTGTATTGGGCGTCCAAGAAATTCCGCAAATATGCGGAAACCGCGACGTAAGATCCATTCGGTCGGTTCCACATCCAGCGAACACGCGCATCATGAACGTTATACGCATCCAATGATCGCACATCGCTGGACGTATTGTCAAGAAATTGCTTTCCTACGTGTCGAGCAGACCACTCGATTAGACAAGTAGAACCAACCCCTTCTTCATTTAGGCGGTTCAATGCCTCCCAGGTCACTACACTCGACGCTGTAAAGTTGGGGGAGAAGCTGATATCGGCTGGGTCCATTCCCGAGTCGAAGCCGAATTCGGTGATGCGATTCTGAGAAGCCGTTACGGTACTGTACCACTGCAATCCGTTCATCGGACGCCACATGTTGGTCCATTCCAGTCCCGCGCGGTAGCTACTGGCTACGTTTTGCCGGATTGGAGAACCTACATCGTTCAACGCACCAGTCAGAACCAATTGGTTCTCGTACTGCATGAAGTAGCCCACGGCCTGCATGCTCCATTCAGGTGTTGAAACTTCCCAGCCCAGTTCGTAGTCCGTTAATTGCTCCGCTAACGGGTAAGTGACGGTGGACCGGTCAATGAAATCGTTGCGCACGGGCTCACGACTCCCCCTAGCCACGGAGGCAAAAATACGGC
>DIHQ01000016.1:20667-22665 GCA_002420235.1 Flavobacteriales bacterium UBA5692 | reverse complement strand
GGCAAAAGGCTGTGGATTTCTACAACTCGGCGCTGGGCTTGTTTCCAGATGAATCCGATGTGGTAATCAAGCGCGACGAAGCCTTACGTGAATTGAATGACGCCAATGCTGCAGGTGCAGATGAAGTGGCCTTCCAAGCCTTGCTTGCCGATGCGGAACGCGCGCTTTCCAAAGACCAACTTGACAATGCCCGAGATGCATTTATGGCGGCCAAGGCTATGCGTCCAAATGCTCAAGAACCGCGCGATGGCCTGCGTCGCGTGGACGAGCGTGAAGATGCCCTCGCTGATTCTGCTGAAGCCGACGAGGAATACAACGAACTTGTGGAGGACGGGGACATCTATTTCGAGCGAGAGCAATGGGATCGGGCGATTAATAAATTCGAAGAGGCTAGCGGGCTGAAGCCCGGGGAATCATATCCTAAAAACCGGATGGAGGAAGCGCGAACGCGTAAAGCTGATTTGGCGGCCCAGCAAGCTGACCTTATTGCGAAAACAGTCGAATACGAGACACTCATAGATGAGGCCAACCTCTTGTACCGCGATGACAACTACTCCGAAGCCTTGACGAAGTATGAAGCTGCGGGTTCTGTACTGCCCGCTGAACGATTTTGGCAACAACGTGCGGAGGCGTGTCGCGAGCGAATGGCTGAGGCCGATGCTCGAGACGCTGGGCGGAGGAATCGTGCGGCTGAGGATGCCGAACGTGAGGCTGCGGCAGCCCTTGAGCGCGAGAATCGGGAAAACTATAACCGCATTAACGATAATGCTGATGAGGCGTTTCGCAACAACGATTACGCTGCGGCCATTGCCCAATACAACGAAGCTTTGGACCTTTTCCCCGATGAACGTTATCCCAAGCAGCGAATTGCTGAATCTGAAAAGCGTTTGGAGCGTGCACAGGATGCGGTAGCTGAAAGCAATCGCGCAGCAGCATCTGAAATAGCAGAAAATGCTACTGATACAGGTTCAATCGTTGACGATCTTGCATGGGATGAGGCCGACGCTGTAGCTGATGAACAGCGTGCCGCTCGTGAAGCTGCAGAAGCTACAGCACGCTCGAAGGCGGAGCAACTAGAACTGGCTTACAACCAAGCGATTGAAGCTGCCGATGAGGCTTTCGATCGTCAGCAATGGATCGAATCTCAAAGGTTGTATGATGAAGCGCTTGTGTTGAAGCCCGGTGACCGCTATGCAAAGTCACGTCTGTCGAGCGCTGCACGCGCGGCGAGTAGTGTTTCCAACGATGACTTCCCTGAAAATGATCAAGGACCGTCAGAAGCCGATCTTGAGCGTGAGCGCGAGGCCATAGAACGTGATGCTCAAAGGGAAGCAGAGCGGCAGATTGAAGCTGCTGAGGCTCTGGAAGCCCAGCTTTATGCTGACCAGGAAGCAGAACGTGAGCGCAAAGAGGCCAAACGCCAAGAACAAGCTGAGCGAAATCGTCTTCGCGCTGATAAGCTGACGCAGCAAATTAATAGGTCAGACAAAGACGAAGTGGAAGTATACTATCAGGAGGCGTTGGAAAGCGAGGCACAGGCTCGTAAGCAAGAAGTAGAAGAAAAGAAGGAGCTTCAGCGTCAAATTCTTCGCAATGCTCAACGAAGTGCTGCAGAACGCGTTGATAGGCAACTGGCAGCTCAGAAAGACACCAAACGACAGGGCTCGGCCATTGAAGAGTCCGGTGCAGCTCAACAGGCAGAGCGCCGGCTTGAGGAGGATCAGCGTCAAGCTGGCTATGAGGCGAAAGCGGCGCAGACCCGAGCGGTCGGATTGGAGATGATTCAACAAGGTGCCCGTGAAGTTGAAAACCAACGTCAATCAAAACTCCGTCTGGAATCACGGAGGTCTCAAGATTACACCTTGAACATGCCGGAGGTGCAAAACAAAAAGAAGTCTTTCCGAAATCTGTTCAAAGGTCTATCGCGTACTGCTGAGGATCGCCGAAATGAATCCCGTGCCCAGGTGGAGAATATGACCCGCCGTACCGCCGATTGGG
>DIHQ01000016.1:0-20374 GCA_002420235.1 Flavobacteriales bacterium UBA5692 | reverse complement strand
GCCCGCCGGTACCGCCGATTGGGAGACGGTGCGAATGCTCGTGCCCAAGAACGCTGGTTAGAAACTCGCCGAAGAGCAAAGAAAGAACAACAACTGCTCGCCCAGCGCCAACAGGAAGCTCGTCAAAGAGCCTACAATGAACAGAAATCCGCGCAGGCGAATCTTCGGGAAGTGGGACCTCGGGCCCCGGAGGATTACAAGCTGGATGAAAACGAGATTGATATTTTGCAAGGCGTCAATGAGCAATCGTATGACATCCCTAACGGCCTCGTTATTGAGCGGACCGTGCGAACGGGAAACCTAGTCCTTCGCTACCGCAAGGTTGTCACCAAAACTGGGGTATACTATTTCAGAGGAGACCGGAGCATTACCGTTGATACTTGGCGCCGCGAAACCACTGTCGTACTCGATTGATGAATCCGAAATTTCAGCGTTTCTGGGTGGCTATGTCATTAACCCTGTCGTTACATGCTCTGGTGCTATTCGTCTTTTGGATGCAGCCAGTAGTCCGCTTTGCAGCAGTGGCTAGGGCGTTTGTGCCTGTCGAGTTTGTAGACCTTGGATCAATTCAAGATGCGGCCCCGAACTTAGAGAAGCAGTTGCGCACACAAATGGAATCCCGAATCGCCAATTTGGTGGCAGATGCCAGTGTTTCTGTGTCTTCTGAAATACGCTCTACGAATGTGCGGGATCAGCGTCGCTTGGCCGAAGAAGTGGAGAGCGAATTACACGCTTTCGAACAAGCTGAGTTTGGGCGCCTTGCGGCTGAGCATAAAGACTTTGATTTAGAAGGGGTGCCAAATGACGGTCAAAACGATCAAATAAATACCCTCGCCGGTTGGGATCACCGCTACGAAGGACGAGTAATCGTCTCGTACGATGTAGCGAACCGTAAGCACATTTATTTGCCCATCCCTGGCTACCAGTGCCTCGAGGCTGGCAAGGTTGTTGTAAAAGTTGAAATTGCCCGCGATGGCCACGTGAACAAAGCAAGGGTGGTGAAATCAGCAGAAGGTGATGAGGAAGCTTGTTTGAATTCGTCAGCGCTGAAGTACGCACGACGGTCATTGTTTGAAATAGCTTCGGATGTGAATGTGTCGGGTACGATTACATACGAGTTTGTCGCCCAGTAGTAGTTGAAAAGTGCAGAGCGATTAGCGCTACAGGAAAGGGCATGATGTAATTTAGCCTGAGAAGATTTTGATTTGACTTTTACCTCTGAACATCCCCTTCTGCTGGGCGTCATCCGCGAAGGAAAGTCCCCGCCAGACCAACGTGTTGCTCTGACACCGGACCAGTGTGTCTTGATCGAGGAACGCTTTCCACAATTAAAAATTGTTATACAATCTAGCCCTGTGCGCCGGATTCGCGATGCGGAGTATAGTGCGGTGGGCTTAAACGTGCGTGCAGACGTTTCGGATTGCGATGTTTTGATTGGAGTCAAGGAGGTAAATATCGAGGACTTGGTCCCTGGAAAGACGTACCTCTTCTTCAGCCATACACATAAGCTCCAGCCATACAATGCCAAGCTCCTGGCAGCTATTCTTGACAAGAAGATTCGCCTCATTGACTATGAATTATTGAAGCGGCCGAGTGGTCATCGGATTATTGGTTTTGGCCGGTGGGCAGGTTTGGTAGGCGCGTACAGCGGCCTACGCGCACTCGGGTTACGCAGCGATTCGTTTGAGTTACCCAAAGCCATCGACTGCCGTGACTTGGAAGAAATGATATTGCAATTAAAGAACGTCAGTTTGCCCGCAAATTTTAAAATTGTGTTGACGGGAACTGGTCGTGTGGGCAGAGGTGCTCGCGAGGTATTGGAGCACATGAAGCTCCGTTCCGTGCACCCGGATGATTTTCTACGCATGGACTTTCCAGAGCCGGTCTTTACTCATTTGGACGTGGAGGATTATAATGCGCGCACTGATGGCGGACAATTCATCATGGCGGATTTCATCAAGGATCCTTTGGAATTTAGAAGCACCTTTCCACGATTTGCGCAGGTTGCTAATCTCTTCATCGCCGGACATTTTTGGGCTGAAGGATCGCCATTTCTGTTCACCCGTGAAGACATGCGCCATCCGAATTGGAAAGTCAAGGTTGTTGCAGATATCAGCTGCGATATTGATGGACCTGTGGCTTGCACTTTGCGCCCATCGACCATTGAGAATCCCATATACGGCTACCATCCAATAACGGAGCAGGAGTGCTCGTTTGATCACCGCGAGGGCATTACTGTATTGGCCGTGGATAATCTTCCTTGCGAGCTCCCTCGTGATGCCTCTGAAGGGTTCGGTAGAGAGCTCATGGAGCATGTCATTCCATTGCTCGTGACTGGCGATGTAGAAGGTGTCCTTGACGGTGCGAGTCAAACGACTTTGGACGGTACTCTGAACGCGCCGTTTGCGTATCTCGAGGACTACGCTCTTTCTGGACAGACTGGAGATTCCATTTGAAGGTCAAAACGTGACACGTTACTCACGCGTCTAAAGAATGCCTCGTTCGAGAAAATTTTCAGCGTTGGTTTTTGGTATACCTTCGATTAAAATCAAAATTCTCATCAAATGAAGCCCCAAAAGTTTTCATTTCTCGTTTGTTTAATGTTTGCATTTCTGGTAAATGCTGGAGCACAAATCGAGTACAACTGGCAAAACTCCAAGGAAGGTTGGGTCAGCGCAAGCGAATCCAATTTGGGTTGTGTTTTGGTGGCTCAGCCCAATGCCCTTGCTATGAAAGCATTCAATCAAACGCCGGTGATGCGCAGTGGAACGTTGCAGGATGATCTGAATATCGATGTTTCAACGTACGACCGGGTTCAGGTCCGGCTGAGAAATACGACGGCATCGGGGAATCCGAATGCCCGACTGTTCATATATCCTCCGGGGAGCAATACTGCTACGTGTAATTACAACTTCGAGGTTGATACGATGATGGCGGAATTTTCGACGTACATCATTTCCTTGGATGATGTCCCAACGAATGGCACACTGGAAGGGAGTATTGCGCGTTTTGGGCTAAGGGCACCCTGGGGTGTAGCAAATGGCGATACAATTTTTTGGGAGTCAATGGTCGTTTACAACTCACTTGGATGTACGGACTCACAGTCTTGCAATTTCAGTCCCTACGCTGAAGAGGATGACGATTCTTGCTACTTTCCAGGAAATCCTTGTGATGATGGAGATGATTCAACAGTGAATGATACCATTGATGATAATTGTGAATGTGTTGGGCAGCCTATCACCAACATTTTAAGTCCTCAAACGGGAAGTTTGAAGCTGTGCCTCTTTCCAAATCCAGTTTCAGCAAGATTTCAGATTGAGGCTCCGATACGAATTGTTGAAGCGGAAGTTTATGATGCGTCTGGCACCAGTATAATGGTTTCCCAGCCCTCGGCTCAAACAATTTCCGTGGATGCCTCAGATTGGTCCAGCGGCAATTATCACATCCGCCTAGTTTATGCGGACGGCTCTACGGGTAGCGAGACATTCATCGTCTTTCGCTGAATCGGGTGGGCGCGTTGGAAGTAACGAAGTTCGGTAAGGCGTGCACCAAGTGCCTGGGATTGACCCTCTTGTCTGCCGTTGTGCTGGGCTGTCAAACTACTCTCTCACCGACAACTCAAAATACAGCGCACCGGAATGTGCTTTTCATCGTTGCTGATGATTTGAATTGCGATCTCAGTATCTTCGGCCACCCCTTAGTCAAGTCCCCAAACCTTGATGATTTTGCTGAACGAGCCATTGTGTTTCAGAATGCTCACGCACAGTATCCTCATTGTGGACCCTCTCGGGCTTCGATGATGACGGGCTTGTACCCAGATCAAACGAAGATTTTTCGAAACAACATCTACATCCGTGATGCCATCCCTGATGTTATCACCATGGGACAGAGGTTTCGGCAAAGTGGCTATCGCTCAATAAGAATAGGTAAAATTTTTCACTACGATAATCCGAGTGCCATCGGTACAGCAGGTGTTGATGATATTTACTCGTGGGATCAAACGATTCACCCTTATGGCCGGGATAAAAGGGAAGAGTACAAGATTAAGACGCTCAGCCCTCGAAAATATGGAGGCACCTTGAGTTGGCTCGCCATGGATGGAACAAGTGAGGAACAAACTGATGGGATAGGTGCGACAGAGGCTGTGGAGCAGCTCGACAAATTGGCTGCATCTGGAGAACCGTTTTTCTTGGCTTTGGGATTCTACCGTCCGCACACCCCATTCGTGGCCCCAAAACAATTTTTTGCCAAATACGATAAGGGTCAAATAGAGGTGCCCGTAATGCCTGCAGATTACCTAGAAACGCTTCCTGAAAGCGCTCAGAAATCAATTCGCCGGAAACAAAATCCAACCGAATTATTACAGGGTGAACTTGCACAAGAAATCAAGGCAGCCTACTTCGCAACGGTATCATTTTTAGACGAGCAAATCGGGCGAGTTTTGCGAAAACTGGAAGAGACGGGTTTGGATAAAAATACGGTTGTTGTTATCACATCAGATCATGGTTATCACCTTGGTGAGCACGGTCACTGGCAGAAAGAGACGCTGTTTCAAAATTCGACGCATGTGCCGCTGATGATTTACGCTCCCAAGTCATCACAAAAGGGGTCTTTAAATGATTCTTTTGTTGAATTAATTGACATATATCCGACACTTATGGATTTAACGGGTATCGTCCCCCCGCCATTTCTTGCCGGTCAGAGTTTAGCACCTTTGTTGTCATCCAATTCTGATGATGTGACAGACCGTGATCCGTTGCATGAAAATGCGCTAACGCAATGGGGCAGGGGCCATTCCCTTGTCGATGGCCGCTACAGGATTACGCGCTGGAACAAAGGTGAAGAGCTGGAATGGGAATTTTATGATCGTGCAGTAGACCCGGAGGAGATGTACAACCTGGTCTCAGGTGGAATTGAGGGTTATCCTTTCGATTCGTTGCGGTTCGTATTGGAATCGAGAATTACAGAAGCCGAGGCAAAACCCGCAGGTTTGGGACGACAGTTTGATAACGCACAGCCGGCGCACAAGGCCCCGAATATAACGTATGGTGACATCTTCGATGAACATGGAGAACAGACATTCCTGAAGCCAAAAACAGATTGAGATATGCCTAGAAGAAAAGTTGACCAAGGGACTGCTACGTTATTGTTTGTGCTGGGCGCAATTTTGGTTGGTTGCAATGCTGAAAAGAGCCTTGACTCGGAGCAGCTTCCACCGAACTTTCTCTTCATCTTGGTCGACGATCAGGGCTGGAATGGCACTTCCTTAGAAATGATTGAGGGAGATTCGCTCTCCCGTAGCGATTTTTTCGAAACGCCACATTTGGAGGCTCTTGCGGATTCAGGCATGGTTTTTTCCCAGGCATATGCCGCTGCTCCTGTCTGTGCTCCGTCCAGATATAGCATCCAATTTGGAAAAACTCCCGCGCGGCTCTCGGTAGTTCGGGTGGGCATGAATACGGATCATATACCGCACGGTACCCTTCTGAGTATCCCAAAAGCGCTCTCAGGTGTCGATAGCAACTACGTCGCGGGTCATTTTGGAAAGTGGGGCATGGGAAGCCATCCCAGGACCCTCGGATATGATGACAGTGATGGCCCGAATCAAAATAAAGAAGGAGGGTTCGTTAACGACAGAAGCCAGTGGGCGGTTGAGACTAAAGATGATCCAAAACGTATTGCAGAATTGACCGATGCTGCAGTGGATTTCATGTCCAAGGCCAAGACGTCAAATCGCCCTTTTTACTTGCAGGTATCGCATTACGCTGTGCACTCTTCGATTCAGGCAACACAAGGGCAGCTCGAAGCATTTGAATCTAAGGAGGTAGGGATGAGGCATAAAGATGTAGGTTTTGCTGCTATGACGGCCGATTTGGATGCCGGTGTAGGCGCATTGATGAGGGGTTTGGATTCGCTGGGCTTGCGGGGGAATACGTATATTTTCTACATGTCGGACAATGGTTCTGTGCCCAATATTCCCGGAGCCAAACCCTACACGCGCAGCCTCAATTACCCGCTTAGCAGAGGCAAGTGGGATGCTATGGAAGGAGGGGTCCGCGTGCCGTTGGTCGTCTCCGGACCAGGCATTCCCAAAGGTGCCTATTGCAATCAGACAGTTTCCGGATCTGACATCTTACCCACGATCTCCCAATTGGCAGGAAGATCCATTGCAGGCGATCCGACACTGGATGGAGGAAGCTTTCACGAAATGCTTTTTGAAGAGGAAGAAGCCACAATTGTTCGGGCGACCGATGGATTGGTATTTCATGTGCCCTATCGAAATGGAATTGCTTTAAAACGGCCGCATTCTGCCCTTCGAAAAGGCGATTTCAAACTTTTGAAATTTCAAGACACAGGGGAGACCTACCTATATGACTTGCACGCAGATTTGGGAGAGACTGCAGACCGAACAGCAGACTTGCAGACAACCTCGGAAGTAATGGAGCGACAATTGGATGCTTACCTCCATGGCGTGAGGGCACCAAAATGGGCGGAAGGCATCACGTGGAAGGAGCATCCTTTGGAATCGTTTAACTCCTACCATTGAATGCTATGAGAATGTCTATGATATGCAAACTTTGTGCATGTGTAGTGTCAGCGATGGGATGTGCCGAGACGGAGTTAAACGAAGTCACACGAACGAATAAAGCTTTGGGCGACGGTGCTAGCGCCATGGTCCATGTGCCGGCTGGAGCCTTTTGGAGGGGGGCAAGTGAAGATTCGCTCGCCCTTGCTCGTGAGTATCCGCGTCATCGCGTTCAAGTTGATTCTTTCTTAATGGATGTTCATGAGGTGACCAATGCTGCCTTTGGCGAATTTGTCGCGACAACTGGATACCGAACGGTTGCAGAGCGTCCTCTCAATTGGGACGAATTCAAACAACAACTCCCCCCCGGCACTCCCAGACCGAGTGAAGAATTTTTACTCCCGGGTTCCATGGTGTTCACAGCGAACCCTGAAATTTTCAATTACATCGACTACTCTCAGTGGTGGTCATGGGTGCTAGGAGCGGACTGGCGTCATCCGTTTGGATCGGATAGCGACCTGGAGGGGTTGAAGGACCACCCTGTAGTCCATGTGACTTACGAAGACGCAGCGGCCTACGCGAAGTGGGCTGGTAAGCGACTGCCGACAGAGGCAGAATGGGAATGGGCAGCTCGCGGCGGCTTGCCAAATAGCCCGATGCCCTGGGGGAGCGAAGGGGTGGAAGAAGGTGAGCCGCATTGCAACACGTGGAATGGAATCTTTCCAACATCGAATAAGGGATGGGATGGGTTTGTGGGCACGGCTCCAGTGGGGAGTTATGAGCCGAATGGTTACGGAATCTATGACGTTGCGGGTAATGTTTGGGAAATCTGTTCGGATTGGTATGACGAAAGCCACTATGCCTCTTACTCTGTGGATTCAGTCGCTCGAAATCCGAGCGGTCCCGAAACGTGGAATTATCCTCCTGAACCGTACGACCCTAAACGCGTCATGCGTGGAGGCTCATTTTTATGTAATGCGAGCTACTGCGCTAGTTACCGTGTTTCTGCTCGTATGCCGTTTTCAGCCAGTACGAGCATGAGTCACATCGGATTTCGGTGCGTTTCAGACTTTGAGGAGTAGAAATAAGTACCTCAATTGAAAAATTATGGCGGCATTTTGCGACTATCGTTTAGCGTGCGTATTATTCGGTGTGAAACGCATGTTTACCTACTCGATGGTCTTAGCCCTTGCGTGCATGCTTGTGCCATTCAGACTGGCGGCTCAAGAAAGCCACAGTAAGCACATTTTTACGAGTAATCTGATTCCAGAAAAGTCGCCGGCCTCATCCATTGAATTCAGCGGGTTCTATCGGTTTTACTTGTATGGCAGAAATCAACATGAAACCTTTCCTAATAATTCAGGAAAAACCCTTGCGCTAATAGCGGGCGACTTGTACCGTGAACCGATGCTATTGTTGAAGTTGAAAGGGCTGAGCCGAGAACGCATACGGTTCTCTGCGGACTTCATGATCAACAGCATTTACAAAGGGAGTTCACAGGCGAACCAATCCCTTACGCTCGATCTCGGTTTGAACCTTGAAACGACATTTTTGACGGATTACGGTCGCTTTCGTCTTCGATCGGGTGGCGTAGCTTGGTACCGACAGAGTCGATTGACGGTGTGGGGCAATCGCTCGCTAAATCGCATGAGCCTGTTCGAGCGTCGGCCTCAAACTGCCGTCGATGCTGAGGCGGGACAGCGCTACCAGCATTACTATGCAAACGGATTGATTGATGAAGGGGTCCGGTATGGAAGCCGGGCTTTTCAGGGGATATTCTTCGAGGGCAAACGACTGCCAATGAACTTCTCCTTTAAAGGTGTCATCGGAAAGAGTAATTTTAACCGCTCCGCGGAGGAAGGGAACGATAATTTTACTGCATGCGCCCACCTGCAGAATGAGCTGAACGATTCGCTCAAGGTTTCCTACAACTTCCTGCAATCATTCCGCCGTGAATCACCTGCTGCAGCTGATTTCCAACAGTATTCGATATCCACAGGTGAAGCGGTTTATCGATCGAAGCACTGGACGGCTCAATTGGAAGTGGGCTGGGGACGATTTGCCAATTCCCAATACGATATGGGAGGCGGTGAAGCGGTCTTGTTCAATTTGCGAACGAATAAAAACCTTCGGGTGCCCTTGACCCTTCAGCTCTACCGGATTTCTCCCCAATTCGTCAATGTCACTGGGAATTTTTTGAATACGACCGTGCTCGAGGTATTCCCGAACGTTGCAGGTGTGGGAGCTACCATTCGAACGCCTTACCAGGGTCCGATGGTGGGGCTTCAATCACCCGCCAACAACCGGCAAGGCGCATCGCTCAACTTTGAATGGACTGCAGGCCGATTGAAGTTCAATGCGGGAATGGGCTGCTTTGCAGAAATAGACAGCACAGACAATGGACTGACATACCTGCACAACGTCAACGGACAAATGCTAGCAAGGTTGTACTTGTTCGGACAACGTTGGGGCCCTTATAACGCATTGAACTCCAACTACCGAGGAACCTATGAGGAGGTGAATATTTTTGAAGCCGATGGGATAACACCAGCTCGTATGCGGAAGTTTTTCAGTGTAGCCGAGGTCCAAGCGAAGTGGAAATCTGCGTTTGAACGCCGAAACGTTTATGTATTCGCCCTTGGTCGCGTGAATACGTGCCAGCCTAAATTCAATCTAGCACCCGTTTTAGATGATGAAGCGCTGCTCCGCCAATACAGTTCTGAGATCGACGTTTGCTTCGAATGGAACAGTAGAACGGTTTTCGTTATGAATTACGGTGTAGAACGCATTCGAGGGAATCAGCAGACGGACGTAGGGGATAGTGGTGACCTTTTGGCTCGCAATCAGACGAGTCGCTTGCTGGGGTGGGGCATGGATTGGAGCCTGTCGAAAAGAGCAACCTTGTTTCTGCGGCACGCCCATTACCTTTACTCTGATCCAAATTTTTTGGAAAACAACTTGAGAGGCACAGAGTCGACCCTTGAAATAAAAATGATGTTTTAATGATGATTCGACCCAAAGGACTCCTTCTCGCTTCATTTTGTTTTTGGATGAGCCTCTGTAAAGCACAGGAGCGGCCGACTGTTTGGTTTGATGGTTTGTCGCGTTCGTTGTTTGCACGGGATGCAATGGGAGCAGCTAGCCCCGGGGATTCGGTGTCTCAACAGAGCACGTCTGCAGGATACAATTTACTGGATCTCAACGTGCACGTGAACCCGACGTCTGACATGGAGGTCATGGCGCAATTGCGCGTGCGGAACGAGCTCGGAGGATTTTTCGGGACCGGTACGTCTGTAGATGTTCGGCAATTGACGTTGCGAGGTACGATTGACAACAAGATTCGCTACCAAGTCGGGGACATGTTCTTGCGCCAAACACGCTTTACACTATTCAATTCCGCATCAGATGCGGAGGAGTTAAGCTGTGGTTTTCAGCCTTATCGGGACGTCATTGATTATGAAAATTTTTATGGAGACAACCGATGGCGATTGCAAGGACTGCAAACGGATTTTTCTCTTCAGTTTGCTCGGTTTATTCGAACGCTGGCAATTGATGCATTCATCACGCGTCCAAGGGGGTCGGTGCTGAATTCAAGTGGCACTTATTTGAGCGACCGGTTGCTTGGTGGAGCTTCCGCCGTAGCTGACATCACGAAGCAGTGGCAGCTGGGGCTTCACCACGTGAATTTGTTTGAGGTGCCGACCTCGGGCACGTTGGATGTCGCTGTTCGCAATCCCGTGCATTGTGCGGTGTTGCATCATCAGCAAGGCGGGGAGCGCTGGACCCATGAAACAACTTTGCATGCGGGCACTTCTAATCGCACCTGGGAATTTGCGGCTGAGGGTCAAAACGATTTGTTGAGTTCGGGGGCATTTTGGGAGTTGGACTCCCGGCATAAATCGGCAGATTCGCTCTGGAATTGGAACATGGGATACCGCTACGTTGAACCTGAGTTTCGAAGCGCTGCGGCGCAGACACGTAGGCTGGATTGGTCTAGTGCAATGCAGCCTTCGACCTTTGCAACGTACACTAACGATCAACTCGCACGGCGATTATCGGTTTTCGATTTGCTCGTTGATCCGCTTTTGTACAACCAAGACTTGGCTCCCCAGCTCATGCAATTCAATCCATTCTTGAGCAATGTGAGTCCTTATGGCGATGCGACACCAAATAGGATGGGTGTCTTCGGAAGCCTCGAATGGGGGGGGCTGAAGAAAGCGGTCAATGCGGCCTTGAACCTCACAGCGCTCTCCGAAGTAATTGGCCAAGGAACCGAAAACAGAAGGCGGTTTGGTCGAGCGGAATGCCAGGTCCAATGGGCTGCTCCGAACGTTCTGAATATTGAAAGAGGGGTGGATGTGACGTTCCATTCAAAAGCCGAGTTGACGCGCCGAGATGGCAATGAATTTGAGGAATTGGACTTGCGTTCGATGCAGTCGTCTATGGAATTGAAGGCGGGGCTTTCAGATGCGCTGACCATTCACGCGTCCGTATCCCATTGGACGGCCTCCGGCGAGGAATTCCTTTCTATTCGTGATGCGTATGGCACCTTGTTCAATTTCGAATCTGTGCGAGTCGACCGTTCGGACTGGATTTTAGCCTCGGGGTTGTCCTATGAATGGAATAGGCATACCTACGCATCCATTCAGTACCAATGGTGGGGTGCTAATCATCGGGATGAAGCAACCCCCGACTTTCAATACCAGCGGCTCTTTTTTATCTTGAGCATTAACTTATGAGAAATCAATTCATCCTCCCTGGTGTAGCTGTCTGTGCTGTTTTGGCACTATTCGGCTGCGTAAAAGATGGTTACGAGGGCCCATCATTGAGTGAGCTTTTTGGTGAATTTGAAATCATCGATTCCCTAACCCTCTCAACGACCAGTCCGAATTTCTCCATTGATGAGACCGTTGAATTTTCGGCAACGTTCAATAAACCGGTCAACTGGCAGTTGGAGATTCAAGGATTGTCATCGGGTGGTTCGAAGGCCTTTAGCGGCTTCTCTCAAAACTTGGAAAATGGCGCAGTGGTTTGGAGTGGCACCTCTTCGAGTTTGCCATTTTTTGAGCTCGAAGATTGTGCGGTGTCGTTGAATGTCGCGGACGAAGGCGCGGTTTTACACGATACGCTGACCATCACAGGTCTCGTGAACTTCGACGGCATTCGGGTGGCAGATTTCGATGCGGGACTTCCTGAAGGGGCCTTGGTGTGGAGGCAGGATGGAGGGAACATGACCTTTGAATTGGCCGATGATAATCCCTTGCTTGGTGCGGGCTATTTCAAAATGGGGGGGAAGGTAGGTTGGGATTGGAGCTTAGGATACATTGACATCCCTGTCGACTTCTCCGATGCCACAGTAGCAGCTTCTGAGTTCTATCTCAACCTTGGCGTACTCTCTGGCACAGGTGGAATTCCAGCGACGGATCAATTTTTGAACATCTCCATTTCCGAATCGGACGAGCCATTTGATGACAATCAAGCCAACAACGGTGCGGACGTTTTCGGTGCTGGCAACGAGGTGTATCGACACCAAATCCGACCCATTGATTGGAATGGATGGGAGTTTATCACCGTGCCCTATACAGATTTTGAAGTCAAGCACGAAGGCGGTGATAATATCCGTACCCCGGGCGACATCACCGCAATTCGAATTGCATGCCAAGCCTGTCCGTTCAATGCATCTGCCGCTTGCCCAGAAAATGCCGATCGCGATGTACAAACGGACGTTGATTTCTTGATTTTTTCAGAGTACACGGACTTATTTGGCCAGGAATGAAGCTCTGGTTTTGCATCGGTTGGGCTTTCATTGCATTCGCGGGCTGTTCGCAGTTCAATGCGGTAACGCTGTACAGCAACGACACGTCGGAAGTGCATCCCTTGGATTATTTCGACCAGGCGATAATTTTTCACGATTCACAAGCCAGTATAGTAACAGGCTTGCGGAATACGACGTGCAAGGAAGTGCGATTCGAGCAAGGCAACAGTTTTGGCGGGGAGGACCACATGAGCATTGAGTGGGATGCAAGCCGGGGGTGTAAATTCATTGGTATCCAGATCCCATGGGCCAGTTATGCGGCCAAGGATTTGACACCGCTCTTGGATTGCGCGGCTATTGAAATGGCCATCCGATTGGAGGAAGGCTCGTTGACCAACATTCCCATGTTTTTTGGTCTTGTCGATTATGCAGGACGGCAATGCATGACCAAAATCAATTTCCTCGGGATGGATGATGGCGTGTTGGATACTTCATGGCGAAAGGTCCGCATCCCGCTGCATGCATTCAATTACGAAAGACGGGGTGTGAACATGGCAAATATTAAAGAGCTAAAAATTGAATTCCAACGAAGCGGGCATGCCCACATCGATGAAATCAAAATCGTCCGTTACGAGCATCACTATTCCATTGAACCGGACCATTCAACCGAAGTTGTTGCTGGTCTGCCATTGAAAATTGGATCAACGCCCGAGGAATGGTGGGGCATCAATCCTCGCTACTCTAGCAGCTTTCTTTTTGGCGAGGAACAAAACGTCGGTGGTTTCAATGAGGCCAATCCGATGAAAATTCAAGCTGACGTGAATACCGCTTTGCCGGACGCCTGGGATCAGTTTGGCGTTTCATTTTCAAACTGGAAACGAGTAGATCTGGCATCCTTGCACACCACCGCGGCGTTGAGCTTTGACCTGGTGTGCGCGGAGATGCCGGATTTGGTGATTTCTATTCATGCATTCTCGGGGCAGCGGCGTCAGGTTCGGACACAACTTCAAAGCCATCAGCTTGTTGCTCGAGGTGAAAATCAATTCCAGGCATACATTCCCATCCGGTCTTTTCCGGACTATGAGTCGTTGGATTGGTCTGCACTGAAGGAGGTGCGATTTCGCGTTGAGGAAAGCGCTCGTTTCGACTTTGCCAACCTTCGGCTCATCGAATTCAGAGGAAACCCCCAAAATCCTGTGGCATGGAAAGGATACGAGTGAATCATCCGTTGGGTGTTGTTCTGTTGCTCCTGTTTGCTGTTGCTGCCCTTCAAGGAAATGCCCAAATCGCTCACGTCCAAGTCATACAGAACCAATCGGGATTCCAGCTGTTACGAGACGGCGAGCCCTACTTCATCAAAGGGGCGGGTGCGAAGGGTCATTTCGACTTGCTACAAGCATCTGGGGCGAATTCCATTCGAATATGGAGCACGAGCCGTGTTGATCTGCTCGATTCGGCTGCTCAGCATGGCATGACGGTTTCCATGGGACTCTACGTTCGTCCCGAGCGCACGGGAATGGATTACAATGACCCCTACGCAGTGCGCGGTCAGATTGAACAATTGAAGACGGAAATTTTGAAATACAAGGATCATCCGGCTTTGCTTTTGTGGGGAATTGGCAACGAGATGGACCTCCGCTATGCCAACTTCAAGGTGTGGGATACGGTGGAGGAGTTGGCTCGGTTCATTAAAGAAGTAGACCCACATCATCCCACCATGACGGTGATTGCGGGATTAGATCCCTCAAAGGCGTTCATGATTAAAACCCGATGTCCGAGCGTTGATATTCTCGGGATCAATGCCTACGGTTCAATCGAAAACACACCGGCGAACATTCGCAAATTCAATTGGGACAAGCCTTATATTTTTACCGAATGGGGTGTAAACGGTCCGTTTGAAGCCCCACGAACGGCTTGGGGAGCAAAGATTGAGCCTCCCAACGGGATCAAAGCAAAGACTCGACAACGCCGATACAAAGACAGAATTTTGGGAGATCCTGAGCGCTGCTTAGGTAGTTATTGTTTTCTGTGGGGTCAAAAGCAAGAATCCACAGCGACATGGCACGGCATGTTTACCGCTGAAGGTCATCCGACAGAGGCCGTCGATGTTATGTACCAATGTTGGACCGGAGCGCGGCCAGAAGAGCGAGCCCCTTCCATTGTGGATATCGAATTGAATGGCATTGGGTGGCGCAAGGATCACGTGATGCTTCCCGGTGAGGAAGGGGTTTTGCACGTGAATGTTGAGTGGGATGTGGATGACGCAGTCACGCTAGAATATAGGCTTTACCGGGAATCTCAATCCCAAGCAATCGGCGGCGACGTTCAGGAGGAACCGGAGGAATTGGCCATTGAAATCAAATCAATTGATGCTACCACAGTGCGATTTAATGCCCCAAAAAAAGAAGGGGGATACCGAATCTTTGCCTTTGCTCGAAACGAAAGGAATCAATGTTCAGTGGCAAACGTACCTTTCCTTATTAATTGACATCAAACTGCTTTACTCATGATACTTACGCCCTTGCAGCGCAACATGCAACTGATTGCAATTGTGACTTGCTTCTTCAGCTGCGCTGAACAGCCGGAGGCAGAAAAGAAGCCGTTGAACGTGCTGTATATCATGGCCGATGATTTGGCTTACCAAGCAATCAGCGCATACGGTTCGCCCCTCGGTAAACTTGCCCCAACGCCTAACCTTGACCGAATCGCAGCCAACGGGACAAGAATGGATGCGGTGTACTGTACCAATTCAATTTGTGGTCCGAGCCGGTCGTCTATTTTGACAGGAAAATTTTCGCACCTAAATGGGTTTTACAAAAATGTGGATGGCGGTGACTTTGATGGAACTCAGATGACGTTTCCGAAGATTTTCCAAGCCAATGGTTATGAGACTGCGGTGATTGGTAAATGGCACCTTGGTACGGAGCCTACAGGATTTGATTATTCCAAAGTATTAATTAATTGGGGGGGACAAGGGACGTACTTTAACCCTCAATTTTGCATTAACGGACAAGACACGGTGGTAGAGCGTACCCGCCACTCTACGCAAGTCATCGAAGACGATTGCATCGACTGGCTGACTAATCGCGATTCGGAAAAGCCTTTCATGCTACTTTACCAATTCAAGGCTCCTCACCGGGATTGGCGTCCTGATTCTATGTACCACGATCTCTTTTCAGATTTCGATTTCCCCTTACCAGCAAATTTCGACGATGACTATGCAGGGCGGCCCGCTGCCGCGGAAAATATGATGGAGATCGAAAACCACCTCAATAGAAGGGACATGAAGCAGGAAGCGCCTCTTGGGTTGTCGAGAAGGGACTCGATGCGCTGGCTTGCTTACGGTGATAAGGGGCAATTTTGGACACCCCACGACTCCCTCCAAGGTGAAGCACTGAAATATTGGAAGTACCAGACCTACATCAAAGATTACCTGCGTTGCGTGGCGGGTGTTGACCGGGCGATAGGTAGGGTGTTGGACTACCTAGAAGAAACGGGCCTCGATGAGAATACCTTGGTCGTTTACACCTCAGACCAGGGATTTTACTTAGGAGAACACGGGTGGTTCGACAAACGCTGGATGTATGAGGAGTCTTTCAAAATGCCCTTCTTGATTTCATGTCCGGGCCAAATTGCACCAAACTCAGTTTCGGACGAACTGGTCATGAATATAGATTTTGCCCCAACGCTACTGGATTTCGCAGGCTTGCCTGTTCCTAGCGAAATGCAAGGGAAGAGCTTTAAAAACGCACTTGTCGAGAACAAAAGTTCCAGTAGGGATGCGGTGTACTATCACTACTATGAATATCCCATTTGGCATAAGGTGCAGCCGCATTATGGCATTCGAACGGATCGGTACAAGCTCATTCATTTTTACTATTCCATGGACGAGTGGGAGCTGTACGACATTCAGAAGGATCCAGAAGAGATGCATAACATCTATGGGGAGGCGGATGAATTGCTAATTGCTGATTTGCGGCATAAACTGGACTCGTTGCAAGTGATGTATGGAGATACCGCCTCGTTGGAAGAAATGCGACTCATGACCGATACGGTGATTACGCGGGTTTACAATGAGCCAATGAAAGTCATCAAATGAAAACAGGGCGGGTTATTTGGCTGATTGCTGCATTTACGTTGGCTCATGTAGGGTCCGCAACCACCTATTACGTTAGTAATACTAATGGCGCTGACGCCAACAGTGGAACGTCAGCAGAAGCCCCATTTCAATCGCTTCAGGCTTTGAATGATTTGGAATTTCTGCCAGGTGATTCGATTCTTTTTCTGGCAGGAAACACCTGGCAAGGAATGTTTTGGATGCACGGTTCGGGTACACCTGAGCTTCCGATTTATGTTGGAAAGTACGGCGAGGGGCCTAGACCGGTTATCGATGGTAATGGCTACCAAGCGTCACTTTTGATTTACAATGACGAATGCATTGAGGTTCAGGATCTGGAGTTCACGAATGACGCCAGTCACCTCGATGAAAATGGAGAAGTGAAAAAATTGGAGGGATTTGGCGGAGAATCCAACGATTGGGGATCGGGCAAGAACGTCAGATTTGGAATCAAAGTTGTAGCAGATCAGCAGTCCATTCAACGCATAAATTTCTCCAACTTAAATGTTCATGATGTTTTTCCCTCACCTGATTTAACCTCGAATGATCACAAGGGTTATGGCATCAAAATAGAGACACGTTCAGATCTGGATCTGAACGAAGTAAACCTGGCTAGTGAAATTTCATTTTCGAACTTGACCGTGAGTCGAACGGGCCACTACGGAATATGGGTAAAGTCGCTCGGATTAAATCAGAATGACACGTTTAAAAACCAGAACTTCTTACTGGATTCATGCCTTTTTGAATACACAGGCGGATCCGGTTTCGTTCCCAATAAATGTGAGTTTGTCATCATTCAAAACTCCATTTTCGACCACACTGGCGCAGATGTAGATGAGCGCATGTGGAAGCGAGGAAGCGGTATGTGGACATTTGATTGCCGCAATGTTGTGGCACAGTACAATCAATTCAAAAACGCGCACGGTCCGATTGACTCCTACGGCGCACATATTGATTTTGGGAATGAAAATGTTCTTTTTCAGAACAACCTGAGCTATAACAATGAGGGTGGTTTTGTCGAAATCCTTGGCGATAATATCAACTGTGGTTATCGTTACTCTTTGAGCATAAACGATGGGTACCGGCTAGATCCGGATGGTACCCACAACGGGAGAACATTAAATATTTCGGATTACTGTGGAGAGGCGAACCCAGGCTGTTCAAGTTCAGGAACATTTGTATACAATAACACCATTTACGTCGGAGACACAATCACGCCTGAAATTCGAATCAAGCCAAGTATAGGTGAATTCCGTTGTTATAACAACCTTTTCATTTGTGCCGCAGAGGGAGGAGTTTTGAATTGCGATGTCTCCGAGGAGGGTAATGACCTTGATTTCAGTCATAACTTGTTTTTCCCTGCTGGCAGGTATCAGTTTGATGTCAATGGTGTTGTTGTTAATGGTGCACTTTTCGGGAATCCAATCCTGCAATCGATGGACTCTTTGGGAAATGCGCAAGCGGATTTTTATCGGCTAACAGATGGGAGTATCGCCTTTTCATCGGGATTGAGTGTATCCGAAGTACTTCCTGCCACGGCATTCTTCGACCACACGTCGATGATTGATTTTTACGGTAACATCGTTTCAGAGATTGAGCCTTCCGTTGGTGCTCATCAACCTGCTGAGGGTAGTTTCTTCTGCGGTGTAGGGGCCGAATGGAGCTGGGATGAGCAAAAATGTACGGCTTGCCTTTGCAACGGAGATTTTGATGGAGATGGAATCTTGACGGTGACTGATTTGCTCATTTTCATGTCCAACTTTGGTGGGGCTTAAGGCTCCACATTGCTCTACTAGGAAATCCAGGGTGTACTTTGTATATTTAAGAGACAGGGTCTTGTTCACCACAAATACTGCGCATCCATGGTTCGACTTATCTTAATTTCTTTGCTAGGCGCGCTCATGAGCTTACCGGTTTTGCTAGCTCAGACTACAATTGATGCATGCAATCTTTTCGAAGCAACTGAAAATGAAGCGTGGCCTTTTGTTTTGACGGCAGTAGAGTCAGGCGACGCATCGAGTTCGAATGAACAGGTTTTTGAAATCGTCATCGACGGACTTCCTTCTGAGGGTGCGAGTATTCGCGTCGCGAAGACCGTCGCCAACGGCAATTGGGACTTTGGTGAGCCCATAGCACTTGAGCTTGGTTCAAATGTGGTTTCAGTTCCAGCTGTATCCTTTGCACGAAACGTAAAGTTTCAATTCTCTTCAGGTGATGTCGCATTTTCCGGTCTGTTTTTAAATTATTCAGATATCAACACTTGTGTTGCGAGCACAGATGGGGTTCCGATTGCTTTTTGTGACGCATTTGAACCGGGTCCAAACGAGACCTGGGCATACGTCTTTACTGCAGTCAATTCCGATGACCCATCGAGTGGGGAAGAGCAAACACTGGAGATCGAAGTTTCTGCTTTGCCTGAAGGAGGGGCTGAATACCGCGTTGCGAAGACCGTCGCAAATGGCAATTGGTACTTTGGTAATCCTGTTGAACTTGGTTTTGGGTTGAATACTGTAACCGTGTCCGCAGTGTCCTTTCAGCGTACAGTGAAGTTTCAATTTAGTAGTGGTGATATCGAGTTTACCGCACTTTCCCTCAATGGCGAAGCGGTAGTATGCGATGCAAATGAGATTTTGGGGTGCACCGATACCGAAGCTGAGAACTACGATGATACCGCGACTGGTGATGACGGTTCGTGCACTTACCACCCTTCTTATTACTGCGGAACTGGAACCTTTTGGGATGAGACCGCAGGCAAGTGCACTGCCGAATCAAGTTGCACGGGCGATATTGATCAGGACGGGATGGTTGCGGTTTCCGATTTGCTGGTATTTCTTGCGGCATTCGGCAACGCATGCGAGTAATCTGCGGCACTAGGTTGTGTCAAGTGATTTGGCCCTCTTATGCCCTAATGCGACTTCAAAACAACGAATGGGGGTTACTTTTACTTCCATGATTCGTTCTGCATCCTTTGCGCTGCTTGCCGCAGCATGCTTATTCTCTGATATTCATTTCGCACTTGGCCAATCAACGACTGTCCTCGAAGAAGGCCTGGAATTCCGCTGCATCGGTCCATTCCGCGGCGGCCGTTCCGCAGCGGTGACGGGCGTCGAAAACGACCCCATGATCTTCTACATGGGCGCCACCGGTGGCGGGGTTTGGAAAACCACCAACGGCGGTACTACGTGGGAAAACATCTCCGACGGCTACTTCGGCGGCTCCATCGGCGCTGTAGCGGTGAGCCCTTCGCACCCCAATATCCTCTACGTGGGCGGTGGTGAGGTGACGGTGCGTGGCAACGTCTCCCCGGGCACGGGCATGTACAAATCCATCGACGGCGGACGCAGCTGGTCAGCCATCGGTTTGATCAATTCCCGCCACATTCCCCGCGTGCGCATCCATCCGCGCGACCCGGACATTGTCTACGCGGCGGTGCTCGGTGACCTGTTTAAGGATTCGGAAGAGCGAGGTGTCTACAAATCCACCGACGGCGGTGCGACGTGGAAGCGAATACTATTTGCCAATGAGCGAGCTGGTGCGGTGGATTTGATGTTTGACCCGGTGAACCCTGAGGTGCTCTATGCCAGTACATGGAACGTGCGCCGAACGCCTTACGACTTCTCCTCGGGCGGCCCGGGTTCGGAACTCTGGAAGTCGGAGGACGGCGGCGCGACGTGGACATCGCTTATGGACAACGATGGCCTGCCGGAAGGGCCGCACGGCATCATCGGCGTCGCAGTCTCGCCGGTGAATCCCGACCGCGTCTGGGCCATCATCGAAAACGAAAACGGAGGCGTGTACCGTTCCGACGATGCCGGCGCTACCTGGGAATTAATGAATTCGGACCGCAGCCTGCGTCAACGTGCTTGGTACTACACGCGCATCTACGCCGACACTGAGGACGCCAATCGCGTCTACGTCATGAATGTCGCCTACCACGTTTCTAATGACGGTGGGCGTAACTTTAATGCGCGCTATG
>DIHQ01000011.1 GCA_002420235.1 Flavobacteriales bacterium UBA5692 | reverse complement strand
GGTGCCTGTTCGGTTGAGTGTCCCAAAGGAATAGATTTGGTAAACATTGCTCGGATGAATCGTGACTTTTTGAAATCCAGTATAACAGAAAAATGAGGCTGTAACAGGATGAACTTAAACAGGGGTTCACGAATTTGGCTTATCTTAAGGTCATGAGATACACAATCTTAGGACTTTTGCTGTTTTTTACTGTGACCTTGTTTGGTCAGAAAAAGACGCAAATAGAATTCCAAGTAAGGGGCGTTTGTGGGATGTGTGAATCCCGAATCGTGAAGGCCTTAGATGTCCCTGGTGTTATAATGGCAGAGTGGGATAGGGAAACTGAAAAAGCAAAGGTTGCTTTTAAAACCAGAGTCATCTCCGAGGAACAAATTCACCAGAGGCTTGCCAATGTAGGGCATGATACGGATAAAGTAACGGCATCAGATGAGGCTTACGCAAACCTCCACAGCTGCTGCAAGTATCGCGAAAGTGAGGGCGGCTGTTCCGGGGCAGAGAATGATAAGCACCATCCAGAATAATCTTTGGAATTGAAGCGGTTTTTGGTCGTTTGTTTTTTCGGACTATTTGTATCGCTGTCGGGTGTTGCCCAGATGAATGCGTTAAGAGGAAAGGTTCTCACAGAAGAACTTCAAGACCTTTCCGCAGGAGAGCCGTACTACGTGCCTTTGCCTGGAGCATATGTGCGTTGGTCGAATGAAGAGCAAGCAGCAGCAGTTTCAGACGGCTTTGGGTTTTTCAAAATTGCAAAGGCTGAGATTGGTGACACTCTTGTGGTGTCTATGATTGGTTTCGAGACGGTGGGATGGGTGTACAATGGTGAGTCATATGTGGACATTCCGTTAAAGGCAGGTGTGGATTTGGAATCTGCAGTAGTGGTCGAGAAACGGACGGCGATTCAACTTTCGCTTTTGTCCCCGCTGGACGTTCAGTCACTTAATCGCAAGGAATTATCGAAGGCTGCGTGTTGTAATCTTTCCGAAGCCTTTGAGACTAATGCTTCGGTGGACGCTTCGTTCACGGATGCCGTCACAGGTACCCGCCAGATTCGCATGCTGGGCTTGGCCGGTAAGTACAGCCAAATTCAAGTTGATAATTTGCCGGGTCCGAGAGGGCTTAATGTTGTCAAAGGGCTGGAGCTTATTGCAGGGGACTGGATCCATGCTATACATATTAGTAAAGGCTCGGGAACAGTAAACCAAGGGCACGAAAGCATAACAGGACAGATTAATGTGGAGATGAAAAACCCTGAAACTGCTGACCCTTTGCTTGTAAATTTTTATTTAAACGGGATGGGTCGCTCGGAGATAAATGTTGTAAGTAGCCAAAAGATTTCTCGGCGATGGAGCACTGCAGTGTTGTTAAATGGGCTGAGAAATGAGAGATTGAATGATCGGAATGAAGACGGATTTTTAGACGTTCCTCTTCACTATCATCTCATTGGGCGTAACGAGTGGAAGTTTGTTGGGGACCGCGGCATTCGGGGGGAGTATGCAATAACATTGCTTCAGGCCGGTGCCGGAGCCGGAAAAAAGAAGGCCTATGAGGAGGGACTGACATCATCTCAAGGCTGGCAAGATTTGCTGAACGCTCCTACGGATTTATGGTCTGCCGTCACACAAATCAATCGAATGGAAACGACGGCTAAAACGGGCTATGTTTTTCCAAATGCAGATTGGCGGAGTATTGGAACTCAATTTACATTTTACGACCACAGGCACGAACAGCGATTTGGGGACAATGATTACGAGGGTTATGAGCGCCTGTTTCGAGGCAATATTTTATATGCAGATATTATTGGAAACACAAACCACAGCTTTACAACATGCTTGAGTTACGTATACAACTCGTTTGATGAACGGCTCCAATTTCAAGCCAATGACAGCATGGATGTATATAAGCGCGAGGAACAGGTCCCTGGAGTCTCTGTTGAGTACACCTGGTCTGGCAAAGCCCGCTGGAGCGTAATTGGTGGTGTTCGTTATGATCAGCACAACATGTTTGGTGGCATACTGAGTCCGCGGTTGCATGCGCGTTGGAGCCTTACGGAAAACATTTCATTGAAGTTTGCCGCTGGCCGGGGCTTTCGAACCCCTAATCCATTCATGGAAGAGTTGGGAACGTGGGCAAGTCAACGCCAATGGTACTTGGGGCGTGATACTTGGAGACTTCAACCAGAAATTGCTGTGAATGTCGGAACAAACGTGACTAGTAAATTCCGCCTCAATTACCGCGAAGCGAGCCTAACCGTAGACGCCTATTCCACGCGATTCGAGAACAAATTGGTGGTTGACCTAGATCAAGCGACGGATGCCATTCATTTGTATAACCTATCGGGGAACTCCTTTGCCAACACCGCTCAGGCGGAGTTCAACTGGGATCTTCACCGCCGATGGGATGTGCGACTGGCGTACCGATGGGTAAATGCCCACACAGATCGCATACTTGGGAATCCCACAGAAGACCCATTCGTCTCCAAGCACCGGGGCTTCAGCCAACTCAGCTATGCTTCCCAACTGGACGAACGTGAGGGTCAATGGCTTGCGGATGCAACGTTACAGTGGATTGGTGCTCAGCGTCTGCCTTCTACAAGCGAGAATCCGGAACCATTTATGCTCCCGGATGAAGCTCCTGACTTTTACCAGTTAAATGCCCAAGTCACTCGTCAGATAAATGCGGAATTTTCGGTTTACCTAGGCGTCGAAAATGCATTAAATTATAAACAGGAACGCCCTATCATCGGTGCTGATTACGGGGATAACCCGGTAACAGAGCAGCAATTCAACAACTATTTTGACGCCAGCCTCGTTTACGGCCCGATTTTCGGCCGTATGTTTTATATGGGACTGCGTTGGGGCATACTGCCTCCGAAAAGCGGAGAGTAAGGGATTTAGCGCAACGAACGCTTGAGGATGCCGCCGCTGCTGCGGGCGCCCATGGTTTGTCTTCTTCGCGCTGCGCGGCCGTTGTTAGGCCTCTTCTCGTGACCAGCCAGCCCGTCTTCCGAGTACCGCGGATCGGGAATGTAGTCGAGCTTTTGCATGAAGGCGGCTTCGACATGTATGCAGCCGAACTCCTCTTTGGCCACCCCGCGCACCAAATAAATCCCGCGCCCGCGGAACGCAAACTGCTTCAAAGATGGGGGGAAGTGAACGGTGTCGAGCCATTGGCCCTCTACATCGATAAAGCACCCGAAACTCATGCGTTCCCGCTTGGCGGTTTGGGTTTCCTTGATTGTGACCAAGTACCCAACGACTTCGACCGTCTGCCCAATGCAGTCTGACAAAGCTTCGCTGCGTACACCGCGCTGGGCAATGGCTTGCGCATCGGGAGTCAGGAGTCGGAACGGCGACAGCAGCGAAAAGCCAAACAGTTCGATTTGGTCGAATGCGACTTCGAGGTCGTTGGCTTCGAAACGGGGTAGAGTAAACCGGTTGACGTCCGGTGTAAAGAGGGAGGCGTCAGTGGTTCCTTTTTGGGTGTGCCCGAGCAGGAAATGGGCTTCCCATTGGAGGTGTTGTGGACTTTTTTCAGTGAACCGGAATCCACCGCATCGGATGATAAGCAGGCATTGTTCGAGGCCAATGCTGGCACGATTGATGGCATCTTCCAGTGACGTAAAGTCACCGTTTTGTTGTCGCTCCTGCATGAACCGAGCTATGGTTTGGGCTTGAATGCCCCGGACGAGGTTGAAACCCAGTAGGATGGTACGGCTTTGCGGTTCCACGCATGCTTCCCACCCGCCGCGGTTGACGCATGGTGCCTCGATACGACCTCCGACCATTCGGGCCTCATGTACGTAGAATTCTGTGTGGTAGAACCCGCCGAAGTTATTGATGCATGCAGCCATGTACTCGATGGGCCAGTGCGCTTTTAGGTAAAGGCTTTGGTAGCTTTCCACCGCATATGACGCGGAATGGCCTTTGGCAAATGCGTACCCCGCAAAACTCTCAACTTGGCGCCAGACCTCTTGGACCAGTGCGGGATCCCGACCGCACTCGAGTGCTTTTTGATGGAAGGCATTGCGAGCCTTCGCGAATTCCTCTCGCGATCGGAACTTTCCGCTCATGCCCCGGCGGAGTACGTCCGCTTCACTGAGGTCGAGTCCGGCAAAGTGGTGGGCTACCTTGATGACATCTTCTTGGTAGACCATTACGCCGTACGTTTCCGGCATCAATTCGAGTAGTACGGGGTGGGCGTCGTCTCGTTTTTCGGGGTGTCGGTGCCGCTCGATGTAAGCTCGCATCATGCCGCTGCGTGACACGCCCGGGCGGATGACCGAGCTCGCTGCGACGAGCCCGAGGTAGTTGTCTACACGGAGTTTACGCATTAGCATTCGCATAGCAGGGGATTCGACGTAGAAGCAACCCACCGCTAAGGCCTCCCGAAGTAGGTGTTGTATGCGCGGGTCTTGCTTGAATCGGGCCATGTCGTGGATGTCGATTTGGGCGGATACTTGGGGCTGGTGTTTGGCGATTAGGTCAATGGTGTCGCGGATTTTACCTAGCCCACGTTGGCTGAGAATGTCGAATTTGTATAGGCCAATGTCTTCGGCGACGATCATGTCAAACTGCGTCGTAGGGAAGCCCTTGGGCGGCATGAACGTGCTCCCAAAATTGTGGATGGGCCGGTCGGCGATGAGAATGCCGCATGCGTGGATTGTCAGGGCGTTTGGGAAGCCTTTAAGGTAACTAGCGTATCGAACCACGAGGGTCTCCATGTCGTCGGTGCCGGGAGGTAGAAGCTTGCCTTCAGCGATGCGGTCGATGTCTTGTTTGGGTAGGCCGAAGACCTTTCCTAGTTCTCGGATGACTGCTCGATGCTGGAAAGTGCTGTACGCTCCCACCAAGGCCACGTGGGGGAATCGATTGAATATGTATTTGGTCACATCGTCCCGGTCGGTCCAGGAGAAGTCGATGTCGAAGTCCGGAGGATTGCTGCGGTAAAGGTTGATGAACCGTTCGAAGTACAAGTCGAGCTCGATGGGGTCTACGTCAGTGATTCGCAGTAGGTAGGCGACTAGACTGTTGGCCCCACTTCCTCGCCCTACATAAAAGTACCCGCGGCTGCGCGCGTAGCTAGTGATGTCCCAATTGATGAGAAAGTAGGCCAAATATCCCTGCTGCTGAATTACGTTCAGCTCCATTTCCATTCGATCGATGACGTGTTCTTCGTGGTCCGGGTAGCGGTAGGCCAATCCCTCCGCACACAGCGCCCGGATTAGCTGTTCGTCTTCGTCTTCGGCACCAGTGTAAGTGTGTTGATTGTTGTGCGACCGGCCCTCGGGAGGGTCGGGCAAGCTTATTTCGCAAGTATTGAGTAGTTCCTTGGCTCGTTTTACCCAATCAGGGTGTTCGGCAAAGGCTTGGTGGAAATCGGTTGTGGAGAGAAGCCTATCGTAGGGATGGCCGGTAGCGGACTCAGGGAGTTTGCTCAACAGCTGATTGCCGTTCACGGCTCGGAGGATGCGGTGGCAATTCCAATCCCTTTTGTGCCGGAACGTGAAGGTGTGCAGTGCCACAAGTCTTGCATGCGGTACATCAGCTGTGTTCTCTAGCAGTCGGAATTCGGCCTGTTCCCATGGTCTGACGCCGATGTATTCGTTGGGCCGGAGCGGTTGACGGGTATTCTTCCAACGTTTCCACGGGTATATGATGAAGGTATCGTTTAAGGCAGGAGCCACTGGTTCGAAGGGCCGGTGAGTGTGCAGATGTGCGTTGAGGTGTGCACACAGGTTGGCGTAGCCAGTGTTATTTTCAGCGTATCCGATGTATAGAGGAATTCCGCTGGAGTTGTGGTCGGTTGTAGGGTTGCGGAAGTCGATGCCGATGGCTGGTCGGATGCCGTATTCCGGTGCTATGCGTACAAAATCCCAGTGGGCGGATGTCGCGTTTATGTCGGTTAGGGCTAATGCAGTGATTCCTGCGGATTGGGCTTCGGCTAACAACTCGCGGGGCTGCATGAGACCATATCGCAGGCTGAACCAAGAGTGGCAGTGCAGGTGCATGGAAAAACAAGCAATTATTGGTTAGAAGAGGGAGCCTTGTGCCCCCGGGTCGTAAGACTGGCCCCCGTGTTTCTGGGAATCGCCCGTGCCGAATATTTCTATTTCTTGGCAGATTTCGAAACCGTGCTCGGGGTAGATACGTGCGCCGATGGGCTGGAGCAGCCCGGATCTGTTGGCGCGTGGATCTCGTATGTCTGGAGAGATGGGATAGGCGTTTAGTTTTGCTGCGGGGTATGGCTTTAACATTCCGGTGATTACCGAGAGTGGCGTCGAGAGGTCGACCCACGCGTGCTCTTGTGCTTCGTCAAGGACTACGGGAGAGCGGTGGTGGCCGATGGCCTGCATAAGTTCGTTAGCAACGGTGGTGAGGATGGCAAATGACCGGGTGATTTTGCCCGTGGAGGGGTTGGCCCATTCGTCCCAAATGCCGGCAAGGCCAAATGGTCGCCGCCCATGACGAGCGTAGACGAGGTAGGGTTTGGTGAGCTTTTCTTGGCGCGGCCCTTCGATGAAGGCGTCGGCGATGACGATGCAGCGCCGGTCTCGGATGGACTGACGAAACATGGGTTTTTGAAGTATGCCCATGGCCCCGGCGTACTCTGGCCGGTCTTCTTTGTTGTGGTCACCCTCGGAGCGGGCGTTGATCATGTAGAACTGCTTTTTGGCCCACCGCGGGGTGAAGCCAAACTGTTGCATCTGCAGGGCGCTCGGGTTATCACTGGCGATGACCGGAGCGGCCTCGCCGTGGCTTACGTTGGCGTTGGGGGACCACTGCGCAGACACGTCGGGTGTGGTCTGCACCCGGAAGCGGTTTTCGATGGTTTGAACGGTAGAGACGGTAACGTAGCGGCCACACATGAGGCAATGAATTTATTGGTGACGGTTGGCAAGAAGCAAGGGGGCGTCGCCATTGAAGGGGTTGGAGCGCCCGATGGAGCGCGCCTCCATGCCGGCGGCGGTGACTATGCTGCGGTCGCCGTATTGCGACCGAATACGATCGAGTGTGCGGTAGAGCTCGAGGCGTTCGTCGACAT
>DIHQ01000136.1 GCA_002420235.1 Flavobacteriales bacterium UBA5692 | reverse complement strand
CCTTTTACCTGTTCGTTTTCCATCAATACGACGGCCCGTTCCTCCGGGGTGCGTCCGCGGTCAACTATGGCCCACGTTTCGCGGGTCTGAGCTGCATCTATGATTGTATGCATGGCTTTGTTGTGCGCGGTGCGTCGGTCTTCTCCAATCGATTGACTGCGTCCGTCGCTACCCAAGCCAAGCAACTCCGGTTGCAGTTTATGGAGAACTGCTTGGGCATGAAGCCAGGCGCGCGCGTCGTCTTCCCTTCGAAACCAGCGAATGGCATGTTTACTATGGCGTTGCCGTTGCAGGTGAAGCCTCTTGAATCCACGTTGATCGGTGTAACTTACTATCGCCGTGCGGATGGGAATGGACTTCTGCGCGCGATTATGTATGGGCCAGTGTACACGAATCAGTTCGTCTTCGATAAGCCGGGCCATGAGCACCGAACCGCAGGATTCAGCCTTGATGCAGTATATGTCGCGCAGGAAGGCTTGGCGACGGGCAGATTTCATAGAACCGTTGAAGTGGGTACGCACTCGGTGCCTGACATTGTGGGACATTCCAATGTAAATAGGCGTACCCTTTTTATTCAAAAATCGGTAAACTCCCGGGGCACTATGCAGGGCCTCAAAATCGCTTGTTGGAACGTGTTGTGGTAGCCAAGATTCGCGCTCCCCGCGCTTCAGCATGGCCGACACCACTTCTGCAGCGCGATTCGTTGCCAACATGTGGTGAAATAATTTGACAGTGGCCGCACAATCGCCCATAGCTCGGTGTCTCGCATCATTGATGATACCGAGATCTTCGCATATACGACCTAGGCTATAGCTTGAGTGGCGGGGGAGAAGTTTACGCGCCATTCGTACCGTACAAAGCTTAGGACTGCTCCACACACGTCCAATCGCCTCGTAGTGTCCGCGGATGAAGGCGTAATCAAAACCCACGTTGTGTGCCACGAATACGCAACCGCTTAGTACTTCTTCCAATTCATCGGCGATGGCATCGAAGGTAGGTGCCGAATGAACCATGTCGTTCGTAATCCCTGTAAGATGCGTAATGTGTAATGGAATTTTCAAGCCGGGGTCAACGAGTGTTTCCCACCGTTCAAGCTCAGTGGTGCCGTCGGTTATGACCACGGCAATTTCAGTTATTCCATGGCCTTTGGCGTGGGCACCCGTGGTTTCAATGTCGACTATAGCGTAGCGCATTACAGTGCAAAGTTCGGGGTTCAAGCCACGAATAAAGAGGGGTAATCCGTAGTCTATGTACGTTGTCTGTTGCCTTATTCTCGGGAGCTAACTTTGCACCATGCCAAAACTTTTGTTCTTGCTGATGATTGGGACATTAGCCATTGGGTGTCTTGAAAGCGTAAGTGTTTCCGATAAGATGGCGGAAATTGTTCCGAAGACACCAGCAGTAGATGGTGCTGCGGTGGCTGCCAAGGCCGAAATTCTTTCCTACCCGCCGTTAACCGATGCAAATTGTGAAGCCTTCCTCACCGAATGGCACGTGGAGCACCAAGGGAGCTGGATGGAAGTCGAAACCAAATTTGGTACAATGACCCTAGAGGTGTTCGACGATGTGCCGTTGCATGCGGCCAACTTTCGCTACAAGGTGGAACGTGGGTACTACTGGCCCAGTGAATTTGTGCGGGTGGTGCCGGAGTTTGTGGTGCAAGGCGGAAATTCAGAAGACCCTCGGGCGCAGGAGATGCGCTGGCTTATCGGAAAGCACACGTTGCCCAGTGAGTTTGACGACCGCTACCGGCACGTTCGGGGTGCTGTAGCCATGGGGCGCAGCTACTCAGGCAATCCTTTTAAGCGGTCCGCTTCGTACGATTTCTACATCGTCGTGGGCCGCAAGGTGAGCGCGGTTGAATTGCAGCAGATTGAAAGGGAGAAGGGTTTCACGTACACCGAGGTGCAAAAACAACGTTACTACGCAGAGGGCGGTACGCCGCATTTGGACAACGAGCACACGGTGTTTGGTAGGCTGGTGGACGGTTGGGAAGTGCTGGACCAGCTGTCACAAGTGCAGACCGATGAGAGTGATTGGCCGTTGCAACGCCTCGAAATGCAGGTTTCGGCCGTAAATTAGAAGGAATGAAAAGCGCGTGGATTCTCGGAGTGTTGTTATGCATTGGGGTGTGTGCTCCGGTTGCTTGGGGCCAAGATTGGGACGACTATGAATCGTACGTTCCCGAGCGCAAAGGCATCGAGTTTGCCCTGAATTTTGGCGTTTACCAAGGGCATCATAAGGCGGCCAATGAGTTTTACAGCGGCATCTCGGGTGAGATATATGAATTGTCCGATCCCACTGCCAATTTGATGACCATAGAGGAGCGCTTGGGCGTGAACAACGTCAACAGCTTGATTTGGAGTCAAGTGATGAACAGTATTGGCCTAGAAGCTGGGGAATTTGAGTACATCGAATACCCGCTGTACAGCGAGGCGTTGCGCCTCTACGGCATGCGCTACACGCCGGGTACGATCATGGGGTTGCAGACGTTGCTTTTTTTCAATCCTGAAAGCGCTTTTGTGCTCCACATCGATGCAATCAATGGCCTCAAATCCCAAGGGGCATGGAACATGGTAACCAATGAGATTGTACAGGGAGCGGGCTCGGAAAACCGCCGCACGTTTGGCATTTTCTCCGAAGAAGACCGAATTCAGTTGTCGCTCGGGTACCGGACGGCGGCGTACATTGTCGACGAGGCGAGTTGGACGTTTGAAGTGGGGGGCAACATGCTCGCCACCCAGCTCAAGCAGAACTACGTGCGCATCCAGAACCAGAACTACCAACTTTTGGCAGCGCCCGCGGGCAACGGCCAGTTCACCAATCCCACGTCCAGTCTGACATCAACGGGATTTGGGTTCTACGGTGCCCTTGGCGTGGAGTTATTTTTTGAGAAGGGGGGCAGCCTGATGCTCACTGCGCGCGTCAGCCGAGACCGGGTGGTGATGGGAACGTACGAGGACAACCTAGTCCAAGGCGCGCTGTACCTCACGTGGGTAATTCCGCCTCAGCTCGGCGACTTTGTTCGCGCGAGTTTCTGACGAAATGAGATGTCTTACCTTAGGGGAAGTAACCCAGAAAGAAGGTAGGATGAATTTAAAGACCCCATTGTGCACCCTGGCGTTGGCCTGCGCTGTGAGTGCAAACGCACAAGGCCCGGAAGTGGAAATAGATTTGACAGCGACGGAGGTGGTCAGCCAAGGCCGCACGGGTACGTGCTGGAGCTTCAGTACGACGAGTTTTCTTGAGTCGGAAGCATTTCGCATTACCGGCGAACTGCATGACTTTAGTGAAATGGCGAGCGTGCGGGTCATTTACCCTGAAAAAGTTGAGCGTTACGTCCGCTACCACGGCAAGCACCAGATGGGACCGGGCGGCCTCTCGCACGACGTTACGCACGCCGCAGCGAAGTACGGCATCGTGCCGCAATCGGTATACGGCGGTGGCCAAGCAGCAGGTGCCTACGACCATGGAGCATTGGACGGTATGATGGAGACCATGGCGAATGCCTTGGTGGAACAGTCGGGTGGGGTGGCCCCAGCGGGCATGGAGGCAGTGGAGGCGACGCTTGATGCTTACCTAGGGACTTTGCCGGAGGCGTTTGAGTACAACGGTGCCGAGTACACCCCGTCGTCATTCCGGGATGCTGTGGGCATCGATCCCGCAGCGTATGCGACTCTGACCAGTTTCACGCACCACCCGTTTGGGGCATCGTTCGTGTTGGAAGTGCCTGACAATCATGCGCACGGGGTGTTTTTCAATGTTGAGCTGGATGATTTGGAAGAGGCCGTAAACCACGCCCTCGAAAACGGCTACACGGTCGCTTGGGATGCGGATGTGAGCAATAAAGGCTTTTCCTTTCGCGACGGCTGGGCCATTATGCCCAAAGTCGCGGCAAGTAAGGAGGAGTGGGAGACGATGGATGCGATGCCACTTGAGCCCACCGTGGACCAGGTCATGCGCCAATCGGCCTTTGATTCACAGGAGAACACCGATGACCACCTCATGCACATCGTAGGCCGAGCTGCTGATGCCCAAGGCCGGGAGTACTTTGTTATCAAGAACTCGTGGGGACAGGGCAATGACTACGGCGGCAAACAATTCGTTTCCATGGCCTACTTCCGGCACTACACCATCGG
>DIHQ01000068.1:9773-16074 GCA_002420235.1 Flavobacteriales bacterium UBA5692 | reverse complement strand
AGCAATTACAAGAACAAACAAAATTTTCCAATTCAGATTCATAATTATTTTTTTGAGTTCAAAATTACAATTCAAAAGGTGTCGTGCGCAAGGTTGGCTTTCTCGAAAGTACCGTCTTGAAGGATTTCGATAGCCCTTTCCAAGGATTCATTCAATCCGGAGATGACTCGATAAAATGTGCTCTGCTCGAGCAGGTTTCTGCCCATCATGGCCTTCAGCCGCAGGGCAATGGCATCCCCAGATTTGGACCAATCTTCTTCGATGAATTCGATACCTTCAGAAGTGGCGAATGCTTGGAAATTTTTGAGTAATTGATCGGAGACTTGGAATTTTTTGATGAAGGCGTCTTCGGTGGGGAAGGCTGCCTCCAAATCTAATCTCAAGCTGTCGACGTACGAGAGCGCGAAGCGGTTGTCGAGTCCTTTCCGCAGTATGGAACTGAAGTAGGCCGAATTATCCGTGGTGTCAAGTGGAACAAAAACATCCGGGACTATACCTCCTCCTCCGTAAACCGTACGTCCGCGGAGACGTGTTTCGTATTTGAGGCTGTCTGGAAGGTCAAGGCTGTCAAGGCTGAGCAACTCACCGGTCCCGTATCGGTCAAATTTTTCCATTCGATATGCGTCAACACCTTCATCGTAAGGTTTTTGAATGCAACGACCTGATGGGGTGTAGTATTTTTGGACTGTTAATCGTACCGCGCTGCCGTCGGGTAGATTTACGGGGCGTTGTACGAGGCCTTTACCAAAACTTCTGCGTCCCACAATTAAGCCTCGGTCCCAGTCTTGCACGGCGCCTGAAACGATTTCAGAAGCAGAAGCGCTGCCTTGATCAATTAGAATGACGAGGCGTCCTTTTTCGAACCGACCCGGAATGCGAGCGAAGGTGTCATCTCGAGAAAAGGATCGGCCTTCTGTGTAAACAATGAGTTTCTCCTCAGAAAGGAATTCATCGGCCATTTGGATGGCCGTGCGCAGCATGCCTCCACCGTTGCCCTGTAAATCGAGGACGAGATCCACCATTCCTTCTTTCTTTAGTTTGGCGAAAGCCATGTACAGCTCACTCATGGTGGATTTGGAAAACCTGTTGACTTTCACGTACCCAATGCCCGGAGCTACCATAAAAGATGCATCAACAGAGAAAATGGGGATTTTATCTCGAATGATTTCAAATGTCAATAAATCGGGTTCATTGCCACGCTTGATGCCTACTGTAACGAGCGTTCCTTTTGGTCCTTTTAGCAATCGCTGAACGTCTTTATTGGTCACGCCAGTGCCGGCCACAACCTCACCGTCGACGGTGACGATTCGATCTCCTGCCATGATGCCAAGTTTTTCAGAGGGTCCACCTGAGATCGGGGAGACGACCATAATTGTATCTCGAAAAATGTTGAATTGGATTCCGACACCTTCAAAGTTTCCATTCAAGGGTTCATCTGCAGCCTGAAGTTCCTCTGCCGGAATGTATACGGAATGTGGATCCATCTCTTCCAACATATTTACTATGGCCGTCTCAACCAGGGCTTCCATGTCCGTTTCTTCCACGTACAGCTGGTCCATGTAGTAGAGTAACGTATTGAATTTTTGGCCTTGATCTTCAAAATCAGATTGCTGAGCCCAGACCGGAATGGCGAGGTTCCAGCTCATTATCAACCCCAAAACTAGTTTCTGTCCCATGTTGTTCTTGAATGAGGCGTGAAGGTACTATTCCCTCTCCGGTATCCGCTTGCCGACTCCCCAATTTTCCCAAATCTATTTGGGACAATCACCGTAAATTTGTGTTTGAATCTTGGAAGAATCGTGACATGAAATTTATTCAAATTATTCCTTTTTTGGCATGTGCTTTGGTACCTGCTGATGGCGCACGATCCCAGACATCATACGACCAATATGATAAGACTACCCCTGTTATCGAGGTGGAAGCACCCAATGTTCAGAACCTCTGGAATCGTGCATACTGGCACGAAGAGAATACGGGCAAAGCAATGCAAGGAGAAATTCTCGAGACGTCGTTTGACTTTTTTGAACGAGCTGAGGTGATTACGACTGCCAATCAAGCCGTCTGGACTCTACGTATTCGTGTAGAGGACGCTCCTGCTTTGTGTGTTTACTTTGACAATTTTCATCTACCAATAGGGTCGTCACTAACGTTCCAATCAGAGGTAGGACGATTCAGCAGCCCATACGTTGAAGGGCCTATAGATTATTCAGAAAACAACGACCACGGCCATTGGGTTAGTGGTGAAATTCCGGGTGAAGAATTGGTAATGCGTTATTCACAACCCATCAATCTCGTGGGTATACCTGAATTGCACATCAACGGAATTGGCTACTTCTTCCGGTTTTTGTGGCTCCAAGGTGAGTACGATTTACTCGCGGAGAATGACCGGGGATCAGAATCCTGTCAGGTTGATATCATGTGCCCTGAAGGCGATGATTGGCAGTGTCAGCGAGATGCTGTTGTTCGGTTGCGGGTTTCCCAAAACGGTGGCATTTATTTGTGCTCGGGAGCGATGGTAAACAATACGGCTCAAGATTGTAAACAGTTGTTGCTTAGTTCGTTTCACTGTGCGGATGAAGTGGACGATAACGGCTGGTCTTTGCTCAAGGTTCGTTACAATTATGAGCACTTCGAATGCGACGGGTCTTCCAGTTTTAATTCGCATGTTCGAACCGGTGTCTTTTACCTTACAGGCTCGGATGATATGTTCGGAAACAACATCAACGGCTCGGATTTCCTCCTGCTTGAGGTGGAGGATCCTGTTTTTGACAATTGGACACCGTTTTATGCTGGATGGGATGTCAGCGGTTCCAACCCGACTAGTGGTGTTGGCATCCACCATCCATCAGGTGATCGTAAGAAGATATCGACTTTCACAACCACAGCGGCCAACAGCAGTGCATATCATCCTGGAGCGCACTGGCGCGTCTACTGGCAGGAAACCGTCACAAACCACGGCGTGACCGAAGGCGGTTCTTCGGGGTCACCTCTGTTTGACGAAAACCAGCGCATTGTCGGTACGTTAACCGGTGGTGCTTCATTTTGTAATTCACCGAATGCACCCGATTACTATGGAAAAATGAGCTACCACTGGGATGGAAACAATCCGATTTCAGATGAAGAAAAGCTGTATCATTTTCTCGATCCGCTCGAAACAAATCAAGAGGTTTTAGACGGCAGTTATGTGACCGACATGGAGGTTCCCTGTGCTGAGCAAACGATTTGTGGTATGACCGAGGTGGAGGAAGAATGGTTAATCGAAAATAGTTGGGCGATACGTCCGAATCCGGCACGGGATCGTGTGTTTGTTGATTGGTCGGGAGAGGTACAGGCCGCAGAGTTGCGTTTTTACGATGCCTTTGGGCGCCCGGTTGCCCAGTTCGACGTTCGTCAGATGGCGGTGCCCGAAGCCAATGTGATCGGCTGGGTACCGGGAATGTACTACGTTACAGTGGAGACGGCTGCAGGAGCAACTGCTACGCGGAAACTTATCATCGATTGAGATGCGTTAGTTCGCAACCCAGGAGAGTTTTTCAAGCTCAATTTTGCTTTTGAATGCGCCGAACATAACGCTAGCGGCGTTTTTGTGCATGGCGATGACCTCTCCGCGCTCTTTCCCCCCGTTACGTAAGCGAACAGTGGAACCTACTTTAATGCGCTCTATGAAATGCTTGGGTCTTCGCTTTGAGGATTGCACTGAATGAGTTCGCTTCTTGGCTTGTTTAGCAGCGTCATTTTCGAGGCGTTTGGTTTTTTCAACTGCCAAGTACTTTTCAATATCTTCTATGAGGGCTTTATTCCGGCTGCCCGATTCATACTTGTCGATGAACTGCTGCAGTTTACGACCTCGATGCAAAGCTTCGTTGTTGTTCTCGGCTAGTAAATGCTGGGCTTCTGCCCGATCGTTAATGTGCTGCTCGCGGCGATTCACGGCCAATTTTAGTTGCTCAAGTTCGAGTTCTTTTTTGAGGTGGCGGTCGGTCACCTTCGCCAAGGTGTTTTTCTCTTTTTGAAGTTCTGAGATTAATTCATCGAGTTTGACCTTACGGTGGTCCAACTTACCCTTTGCGCGTTTAATGATGCCCCGGTCGATACCATTGATGTGCGCCACTTCAAATGTAAATGAACTCCCAGGGGTGCCTATGTCCAACTTGAAAAGCGGCTTTAAGGACTCTTGATCGAATCGCATAGAACCGTTGATGGCTTCGGGTAATTGGGCTGCTTTCGTTTTGATGTTGGCGTAGTGAGTTGTTATGACTGCGTAGGAACCCCGATTATAAAGTTCCTCGAAGAAGACTTCCGCCAAGGCGCCTCCAAGTTCCGGATCAGAACCCGTTCCAAATTCATCAAGCAAGAGGAGGGAAGATTGATTGGCGACATCTAGAAAACCCTTCATGCGATTTAGGCGATAACTGTATGTACTAAGTTCATTTTCAATGCTCTGGTTATCACCGATGTCAGTAAGGACGGTGCGAAAGCATCCCATCTCGCTGTTAGGATGGGCGGGTATAAGTAAGCCGCTTTGGAGCATAACTTGAAGTAGGCCTACTGTTTTTAGTGCAATGGACTTTCCGCCGGCATTGGGGCCGGAGATGACTAGCATGCGTTCCTTTCTCTGAAGCTGCAGGGTTTGAGGCTCGGTGTGGAGGCCTTTTGCCGTGTTTTGCATTGCGAGCAGAGGGTGGTACGCTTTGATGAGGTGAAAGTTCTCGTCGTCTCGAATGCCCGGGAGGTCGGCGTTCATTTCCCGAGCCAACTGGGACTTTGCTCGTACCCAATCTAATTCTACTAAAAGGCTGTGGTAGCATCTGAGATCGGGCAAGAAGTGCCTAATCTGATGGGTCAAAGCGCGCAGGATATTATGTATTTCCTTACGCTCGTCATCCTTGAGCATTTCCATTTCGAAATTCATAGATACGGTCGAGGCGGGTTCAATGAATGTGATGGAGGCATTTTTTGATTGTCCCAAGGCTGTGCCTGCAATTTTGCGTTTGTGCGTGCTGTTGACAGCGAGTACGCGGCGCTGGTTGATGAATCCCTCTTTTGTATCCGCGAGCCATCCTCGTTCTTGATTCTTTTTTAACTCCTTAAGGAATTGGCGGTTTAAGTTTCTTCGCAACCGGGTCTTTGCTTCCCGGATTTGAATCAGCTTGGGTGAGGCATTGCTGCGGACTTCACCCTTGGAGTCGAATACCTTATCGATGGATTGCGGTAGTTCTTGATTGGGTTCGAGGCCATTTGTGAGTTCAGACAAACGGGGAAAACTATTAACCTTATCCTCCAGCGCTTCGATTACTCCGTTAACTGTTTCGGTTGCAGTCCGGATGCGGTTGAAACTAGCTTCATCGAGAACAGAATCGCGAACAGCGAGCCGATCATTGTCATCAGCAATCTCTTCCACACCCACGGATGGAAAAGGGACACCTTCACTGCGGAGATTTAGAAATTCTTTCGTTCTTTCCAATTCTTGACGCCACGATTTGGGGTTGGCTCGGGGATGCAATTGCTTGGCTCGGTCGATTGCAGTGGGATTGTGGCAATGATTAAGTAACAGCCCCTTTACTGCATCGAACTCAAGGTCTTTAGCCGTTTGGTCATCAAAATGAGCCATTCGCTCTCTGGAGTTCGACCGTGTATTGCGCCGTATGTTTTTTACTTTATTTGCCATGGCCTTAAGTCAATTGGACGGGCTCCCACCCACGGTTTGCACATTCAACGCTTAGAGCTTCAGCGATGTTCTTGGTCTGGTCGGGGTGAAACCAATGCACTCCTTGAAGTTTTTTGAACCAAGTCATCTGGCGTTTTGCGAATTGACGCGTTCGGAGTTTGATTTCTTCGGCCACTTGAGCCTCGGTCTGCACTCCGGAAAAGTAACCCCTCCACTCCCGGTAACCCACAGTTTGCAGGGCATTCGCCGACCATAGGGGTCGCAAGGCTTCGACCTCCGCTTTCAATCCAGCCTCAATCATCAAATCCACCCGGCGATTGATTCGTTCGATTAATTCCTTACGCTCCCGCCTCAACCCAATGACATATGTGTCGAATGGTCGCTGGTTCGTTTTGCTTTTGTGAAAGCTGGAAAATGGCTTGCCGCTGGCCAAGCACACCTCCAGTGCACGCACCACACGCTGAGGATTTTGTATGTCCATAGATGTTGCTTGTGTCGGATCAAGGCTTTTAAGTTCTTCGACCAATCCCTCTAATCCTTCTTGTTGCAGTCGTGCATTGAGTTCTTTCCTTATTTTGAGATCTGCTGGTACTGGGTCAAGACCCTCGAGGATAGCTTTTAAATACAATCCAC
>DIHQ01000068.1:0-9479 GCA_002420235.1 Flavobacteriales bacterium UBA5692 | reverse complement strand
CCTCGAGGATAGCCTTTAAATACAATCCACTGCCACCACTTAGGACGGCACACTTGCGATGGGCATACCATTCAGCGAGCCAAGCCATGGCATCTGTCTCAAATTGGCCGGCGCTGTACAGAGTATCTGGTTCAATGAAATTGACAAAATGGTGGGTTACTGCTGCACGTTCAATAGTCGTTGGTTGGGCGGTTCCAATCGGCATCCTACGGTAAACCTGCCGGGAATCGGCATTCAATATTTCGCAGCGAAAGGCCTTGGCGATGTCGATGGCAAGCTTGGTTTTACCAGCGGCTGTCGGACCGATAACGACCACGAGCAGTGGTCGTTCATTGTTGCTTCTACGGTCTGATACTGGAGCAAATTTGTCTGCACTTATCCTGTCCATTTAGAACAGGTCGACGTGGTCATCGATATTTGTCATGCCCGGTGTTTCGTCGTCCTCGTCGTCGAGGTATGCATCAATCTCGGGATCGCCCGTCTTCTCTTTGTCACTGAAAACATCGTCGAACAAATCGGTGCCGTCAAGGCCGTCAGGCTCGCGGCTCATTGGATCAGGGGTGGTACCAAATTCCATCATTAGCCTTGGATACTCCACGCCTTTTTCAATGGGCCCGATGGCTAGGGGCTCGAGGTAGAAACACCACATCCGGAGGTAGTCGTAAACGTAGAGGCCTCGGGAAGAGGGAGTTGGAAGAATGTCACGTACCGTGGCATTCTCCATGGAAGGAAATTCCGGAGCCATTGCCATCAGCGGATATTCTGCTCCCTTGTCCCACGATTCATTGCTTTTGTAAAAGGAGGCCATCTCATCGGCATTGTCCCAATTGAAGGCGTCAAGGGTTGACAAATGCAGGTGCATCAAAGGTGCATCAAGTTCAATCTCAATGTCTCGGAAGATGTCTTCTTCAACGTCAAGAATGACCCGGATTTTGACGATTTGATCCATGCGTTAAAGATAGGGCAACAAGTCTACCGGGTCGATGTTTGAATGGTTTGCGCAGTGCACCGTTTTTCCATTGCGAACTAGGAGTAACTGAGGCGATTGGTGCTCGGTCTCCAAATCTTGTGAAATCGCATTACTGACAGTGCGATGATTGAGCAAGTCAAGTAAAAAAGGCTTGACGCAAGCAGGTAATTCCCATCGCTGTTCTGTGAGTTTGAGTGCCATCCGGCTGATGTTGCATCGATTGCTGTGTTTGAAAACTACAACCGGCTGCTCGTCTGAAGCTTCTAGGGCAGCAGTCCAATCTTTCATTGATTCCAATGTATTCCACTTCATCTTACGGTAAATTTGGCGTTAAATTATTCGGTCTATGGACACGAGATTCATAAAAATCCCCATCGCCGCTGCGAGTCTGGCTTATGCGATTCATCTGTTTACCGTCGGACAAGTCGGGGCCGGCGTCGGCATGGTCCTGGTGGCTGCTCTTCTGGTCTTACTAACGCTACAGAGCATGCGCTTGTTAATGGCCTTTGTTTGCCTTCGCCAGCAGAAAATGGAAGATGCGCGGAAATGGCTTGGGAGAGTCAAGCCCAAACATTTATGGCCACGGCGGAGAGGTTACTGGTACTTTCTCTCAGGGAGTTTGATGATGGAACATAACATGAATGAGGCCGAGCGGATGCTCAAAGACGCACTCGAGATTGGACTGAAACAAGACCACGATAAGGCCGCTGTAAAACTGAATTTAGCCGTGGTTGCTTCCGCAAAACGCAAGACCAAACTGGCGAAAGCGTTACTCAATGACTGTAAGCGCCTTGATGCTAAGGGCGTGTTAAAGAAAGACATTAAACAGGTAGAAGCGGCTCTTCGCAGCCCTCAGCAGATGCGGATGCGTGGCCGTTGATGAAAAGGACTATTCCAACAGGCTGTTAGGATAATTCATTTGATTTTACGGCTGCCTCTTGAATGCGCCGTAACAATTGTAAACTATCGGTTTGAGCTTCGTTGCAGATTTGTTCTATGGCTGCGGTATCTGGATCATCATTCCATTTCTGCGATTGAAGATTTCCAATGTGTTTGCTCAGAAGCAAGTTGCCTTCTCTCACAACACGCTGGGCCTCCGATTCACATTCAGGATGATGCATCAGTAGGTGTAGGGCTTGTTCGTTAACCTCAGCAAAAAAGGCATGAATGGCGCGTTGGATGTGATTTAGCGGCAGCACTTGGAGAGACTTGGTTGTGGGTGCGCACATGAGTCGCACCCCACAATATAACCTGCATCATGTTGATTTCCAAATGGATGCGGGTGGGTGGTCTATGTGGCAAGCAAGTTTTTAAGTTCCCCACCAAGGCGACTGGAAGCCAAAAACTGCATCTCCAAAGCTCCAGCAAACGGGAAGGCCATATCGAGTCCGGCGACTCGTTTTACAGGTGCGTCGAGGTTTTGCCAACACTCTTCCTGAATCCGCGCACTAACTTCAGCACCGATGCCACCGGTCATGGTATCTTCATGCAGGATGAGTGCGCGGTTGGTCTTTCGTACGCTTTGAAATACGGTGTTTTCATCCCAAGGAAGTAGGGTGCGAAGGTCGATAATCTCGATGGAAGCACCTGATTCTGTCGCTGCCGCTAAAGCCCACTGAACACCCAAACCGTATGTTACAATTGTAGCATCTGTGCCTCGCTGAACGGTTCGAGCTTGTCCCAACTCTACGGTATATGGCTCTTCCGGAACCGAACCACTCAACGAACGGTACAAGTGCTTATGTTCGAAAAACAATACCGGATTGGGGTCTTCGAAGGATCGCAGTAACAAGCCTTTTGCATCCGCAGGCGAGGAGGGGTAAACTACTTTAAGTCCTGGTACGTGGAAAAACCACGCTTCTGTAGATTGGCTGTGAAATGGCCCGGCTCCGACATTTCCCCCGGTCGGCATGCGGACTACGACGTCGGCGTGCTGTCCCCAGCGCCAATGAATTTTGGCGAGGTTATTGACGATTTGATTGAAACCGACTGTTACAAAATCGCTGAATTGCATTTCCATCATGGCCTTCTTACCAGCGATACTTAAGCCAAGTGCCGCTCCAATAATGGCCGATTCACACAAGGGCGTATTTCGCACACGATCCTTTCCGAATCGATTCACGAACCCGTCAGTCACCTTGAATACTCCGCCATATTCGGCAATGTCTTGTCCCATCAGGACGAGTTCGGGATGCGCCTCCATGGCTTGTCCTAACCCTTCACTGATAGCATCTATTAGGCGTAAATCGCGTTTTCCGTCAGATGGTAAACTGCTCAGTTCCGGCCACTGGGTTTGAGGGACATCCGCAAAGCGGTCATCTAATTCCGTTGTGACATCTGCTACGATTTCAGGCTCTTCGATCGCGGCCTTCAACCCTGATTTAATAATGTCGGCATGCCCGGTGCGGACCTCGTCAATGAATGTTAAGTCAAAAACGCCTTGTTCCTGACCCCATGAGGTGAATCGTTCCACCGGGTCAATTTGCTCCCAGTGCTCAATTAACCCCTCCGGATAATACTTCGTTCCTGAGGCTTCTTCATGGCCGCGAATTCGAAATGTTTTGAATTCGAGCAGAATGGGACGAGGGTTTTGTCGAATTTTTTTTGCGGCATCTTTCACTGCGTGGTATACAGCTAAAATATCGTTGCCGTCTACTTGGATAGCGTCTTCAGGTGGAATGCCGTAGCCGATGGCCTTATCGGTAAAGTGCTCACAACGAAATTGTTCGTTGGATGGGGTACTTAAACCCCATGCATTGTTTTCGATCCCAATAATTACAGGTAATTGCCAAACGGCCGCCACATTGACGGCTTCATGGAAGTCGCCTTCTGAGGCCCCACCGTCCCCGGTAAAGACTAAAGTGGCTTTTTTTTCTTGATTCAATTTGTGAGCCAACGCTATGCCGTCAGCGATACCGAGTTGCGGACCAAGGTGGGAAATCATTCCCACAATGCGGTGCTCGAGTGATCCAAAATGAAATGACCGATCGCGGCCTTTTGTGAAGCCATTCGCCTTCCCCTGAAATTGCGAAAACAATCTATCGAGTGAGATTCCGCGTGTGGTGAAAATGCCCAAATTTCTGTGCATGGGAAGGATGAATTCATCTGAATCTAATGCCGCAGCTGACCCAACGGAAATGGCTTCTTGTCCCATGCCACTGAACCATTTTGAAATTTTGCCTTGCCGCAATTGGCTCATCATTTTTTCCTCAATCATCCGCGGCAGAATGAGCTGTGTAAAGAGCATCCTTATGGCATCGTCCGAGAGGTCTCGGCGGTCGAAAGCCATGGGGTTCATGGGAAAATCAGAGTCAGTCATGGGATATAAATCCTGCCCAATTTAAGCCCAATAACCCAAGCTGCTTCGACCAACAAGCGGTTTATCTTCGCACGATGGATCTTGATCAAACTTCAGAGGATCACAAGACGGATCAGACTGGCGGGATGTCTAGGTTTGTAGATGTTCGGTTCCCGGCAAAATGGAGTACGGATAAAGATCAAATCGAACGTGTTTTAGCGAAATCAATCGGATGTAGGCAATCCAATCTTGGTGAATACCGGGTGATCCGCAAAAACATTGATGCACGACGGCGGCCCGTTCATGTGGTATGGCGATTTGAAGTGGCAACAATTGCTGGTCGGTTGGCAGATGTACGAGTTCCCGACCTGCAGCTGGAAGCCCTGCCGGAATCCGCCGAATCGGTGCACATTGTTGGCGCCGGTCCAGCAGGACTGTTCGCCGCAATCGCTCTTATCCGTAACGGCAAACGTCCTATAGTCCTTGAGCGCGGGCAGTCTGTGCGTCAACGCCGACGAGATTTGGTGAAAATAACTCGTGACCACGAGGTCAATCCGGATTCAAATTATTGCTTTGGTGAAGGCGGTGCGGGCACATACAGCGACGGAAAACTGTATACCCGAAGCCACAAACGCGGTGATATCCGTGGAGCGCTTGAGTGGTTGGTACATTTTGGTGCGGACCCATCGATTTTGGTTGATGCCCACCCGCACATTGGGACGAATAAGTTACCAGACATTATTAGCCGCATGCGCATTGCCATCTGTGAGGCAGGAGGGCAAGTGCATTTTGGTGCCCGAGTGATAGACATCCACACCGTTGATGGTGTTTTAAATGCTGTGGAATGGGAGGGAGTTGCGACTGGGCGTCGAACCGTTAGCACGTCGAAGTGCCTCATTTTAGCTACCGGACATAGTGCTCGAGACGTATTCGAATTGTTTCATTCAAAAGGGTGGATGCTTGAAGCAAAACCTTTCGCGATGGGCGTGCGTATTGAACATCCGCAAGCTTTGGTCGATTCCATTCAATACCATGGGGAGGACCGTGGCGTAGCTTTGCCTCCAGCCTCATATAGGTTGGTTTGCCAAGCCAACGGCAGAGGGGTGCATTCTTTTTGCATGTGTCCCGGAGGAATTGTCGCACCGTGCGCAACCGAACCGGGGCAAGTTGTTACCAATGGTTGGTCACCCTCCAAGCGAAATAATCCTTACGCCAATTCGGGGATGGTTGTGCAGTTAACAGCGGTTGATTGGGAAGCTTTGGGTTTTACAGGTCAGCTTGGTGGATTGGCTTTCCAGCGATCCGTGGAAAAGACGTGTTGGGAGGCTGCGGGTCAGTCCCAGTGTGCACCGGCGCAACGGCTCATTGATTTTCTATCCGGTGACCACGGCCGCACCTCGAAGGATTTGCCTCAATGCTCTTACTTGCCTGGCGTGGCTTCGGTGAATCTTAGGGAGCTGCTACCGGATGTCATTTCCGACTCCTTGGCCGCGGGATTGCGAACCTTCTGCCAGCGGATGCCTCGATATAAGGACCGCGAAGCTATTCTCATTGCGCCTGAATCGAGGACGTCTAGTCCAATTCGAATTCCGCGTGATCAAAAGACCTTGATGCATCCGGATGTGACGGGATTGTATCCCTGTGGCGAAGGTGGGGGTCACGCCGGTGGTATCTTGTCTGCTGCCTTAGATGGGATGCGGGTGGCAGATGCAGTCTCTAGAACATAAAAAGCCAATCCGAAGAATGGCTTTTCGAGCAAATGCGGATGTTATGCCCTTGTCTACTCTCTTTTTATGCTGCTCAAGTGGTTGCTGTATTCAATGTTTGTTGCGATTATCCAATACTGCGACATCACCCAATTCAAGTCGAAATTGTTTGTGATTAGCGCTTAGACACACCAAGATTTCCGAATAACTTGAAGTTTGCCACTGTTACATGGAGCAAGAATCCTTTTACAAGCCCCGCTGGCAAGGTGCGAACATGGGGTGCCATGTGAATGCAGTATTAAGGAAGAATTGCAGGAATTACTGAACGTAAAGAACGGGTAACAATGTCTTCCAAAGTGTTAGTGGCAGTGGTAAATTAAGGTTTATCTGCAGGGCGTTGAGCTTTGACCTTTACCACTGACTTCTCTGTTCCAAATGATCTGAGCAGGCGAACCTCCGCTGGCGTTAACCCGCCTGTACTTACTGCATGCACTTCAGTTGTATTTTCTGGTGCCTCAATGCGCTGGAAAACTTCGAGGGTTGGTGCCTTCTGATTTTTACGTTGAGCTGCAACGGCCTCCCATTGTGCCTCAGACAATGCAATTCCCTGCATGTTCACTCGGGTGTGGGGAGAGAACGGTTCAAGATCTTCAAAATCAGCAACACCGTCTTTATCGATATCCGTTGGGCAGCCACGCTTATCAACTTGCGCACCAAGCGGGGTCGCAGGGCAACGATCGCGGTTGTCTTTTACTCCGTCTTGGTCATAGTCATTACCCAACTCCGCCAGTTCTATCGGCATTTCAATTCGCGGTTCAGCGTAATCGCGACCGAGTCGAATACCGATCCCAGCCTGCGCTGTGGTCAACATATCAGTATAGCCCGGGCGAGGGTCTAAACTGGCTTCAGCACCTGCCATCATGGCAAAAGCGGCGCTCGCATAAACTCGTGGCGTCAAGTTCAAATTTACCCCCATGCGAATCGGGATAGCGATGTTGCGTTGTGCAGCAGTTCGCGATTCATATGTATAATCGGGATCTAATTCTTGAGCCACTAAATGGGCATTATTTGCATCTTCAGCGATGTTGTAAACCTTTCCATTATTCCAATAGAAGTAGGCGTTGCCATCAGAATCTGCCAAATCGGCAAAATTTGATTGTTGCATGAAGTTGATACCGAAGCCGATCCACGGTTGGATGAATTTGCTGTTATCAAAAGGCGTGTGAAAGCGCAGCCCCGCCCCAATTCCATACCATTCTGACGTTTCATGGCGGCGATCGGATGCAGTCAATGCCATACCTCCCCAATTTAGGTCGGCATCTGCTGAGCAAAATGGCAGTATATCTGTGAACAGAGAGAGTTGAGTTGAATACGCCCCTGTTGAGGCAATCTGAATGCCATCCTCGAGATTCGAGGCACCAGTAAAGCTGGTTGGGCCGGTTACGACTTGAAAGCCAGATTGGGCAAAAATGCTACCGGTAAAGGCCAGAAGCAATGAAATGCTAGCAAATTGAAAAGCTGTCCGCATGGGTTCTAAGGGAATTAATTGACAATTGATCCCCTCCCCTTACGGTGACTATCGGGAAAAAGTTTCAGTTTTTCGTCAATTCTTCTGCGGCGAGTCTTCCGACTTCCATGCCGATGGCAATGCCCATACCGCCCATTCTAACGGCGGCAAGGGTGTTTGGTCCACACCACTGCACGATGGGCGAACGGTTTTTGCCCACGCCGAGCTGGCCCGACCATTGATAGGCAATTGGAACAGCTTCGGTGGCAGGCCAAAGCTTGATCATCATTGATTTTAGGCGTTTGCGCGTCTCGGCTTCGTCAAGCCCCCAGTGTCGGCCTCCACCCATGAGGATTCGGTTTTCGATGGGGCGTGCGTAAATATATCCCGCGTCGATATGAACAGCATGGGGGAAATGAAATCCAGGAATGCGATCGGTTACGAATACATGGTTCACAGCGGGCTGCACATCCAGTTCAGGGATTAAGGTGGCCCCGAGGGCATTCGTTGCCACGAGAATACGCGTAGCAGTTATCGAGGCATTGCCACGGCTAAAGGCACTGACCTGCATCTCACAGCCGCTTTTAGCGCTGTTGATGGTCTCAACACGGATGCCGGCTAAAATATCAATGCCTTTCGTGTGGGCAAGAGACTTAAATGCCCGGTTCATTTTGCCAGTATCGAGCAACCCCTCAAGAGGGGACAGAATTGCGGTATTTTCAGATTTCGCATTGATTTGTGGGAGGGAATGCGCCTGAATTTGCACAAACGTCTCCACTTGGCCAGTTACTGGTTGGATCCATCGGTTCAGATCCTGAAGTTCCTGAGCTGAAGGAATGCATGTGCCGCCACCATTAGGAAACAACTCCACGCTTCCGCAGACAGTATGTCCTAGGGCGTCGTCGCCGAACGTTGAGCGCAAGTTTTGGAGGCCTTGCCATCGTTTGCGAACCAAATTCAATGCATCCTCGTCGCCAAAGCTCTGGCGGTCTTGTTGCAATTCAGTTGCGCTCCCAAAGCAGGAAAATCCCGCATTCCGTGTGGAGCCGCCCCCACCTATGGGGTCAGCGTCTAATACTACGATGCGCCAGTGTGGACGCATTGAGCGCGCGTGTATCGCTGCTGTAAGACCGACGATGCCAGCTCCGATTACCACCAAATCGACGCCTTCCAGCCACGTGTTTGACTCCCAATAACTAAATGCCATATTTTTACGTTCTAAGTGGTGATTGAACCGTGCGTAATGATTTGCAAATCAACACAAAAGAAGTTTATGCCTTTTTCAGAGGCCATCCTTGGACACAAGGTAACGCGAATTTTGACCTTATGGTTGAATGCTATAGTCATGGTCTTTTGTGTCTTCGGTATCTCACCATTAGCTCTTGCTCAAGAGGATTTACTCTCGGTGTTTGGGACCGTCAAGCACGAGGAGAGCAACAAAAAATTGGAGGGTGTTGAAGTGGTGGTTTACCAAGACGATATCAAATTCGATGCAATGAGCACCGATGCAAGAGGCGGCTACGCATTTGATTTGCCCCTTCGACACAATTACTCATTTAGCTTCGAGTTGTCTGGACACAGCAACAAGATAATTGAAGTGGATGCTTCGGGGATTCCCATGGATGTTAAGGGTACGCGCAATATGGACCTAGACATGAGCATGATACCGATACCGCCGGGTTTTGATGCCAGCATTTTCGAAGCACCTTATGGGCGTGGTGAATATTCTGCTGATCAGAACACTGTGATTTTTGATAATAATTATACTGTCAGGATGCGTAATAAGGTGAATGCTGAATTCGCCCGCTTGGAGCGCATGGCCGGGCAAGCGGAGGAGATGGAAGCGAAGTTTGCCGATTTTGTTGAAAAAGGGGATCGAATGAAATCCAATGGCGAATGGCAAAAGGCTGTGGATTTCTACAACTCGGCGCTGGGCTTGTTTCCAGATGAATCCGATGTGGTAATCAAGCGCGACGAAGCCTTACGTGAATTGAATGA
>DIHQ01000137.1 GCA_002420235.1 Flavobacteriales bacterium UBA5692 | reverse complement strand
AGGTCCGTCACGTTTGATTAATGGAACTGCCAAATTTCATGTAGGTATCATAAACGGCGGTGCATCATCGGGAACCCGTTACGGATACTTCAGTGACTTTGCCAAATATGAGCATTCGACTTTTGCATCCGATAATGAGTTGTGTTCAGGCGAAACTGCTGAATTATTCGCCTCTCCGATAATGGATGCTACCTATGAATGGGTAGGTCCCAACGGCTTTGAAGCTGAAGGTACTGAAGTCAACATAGGCCCTTTAACTACATCTGATGCTGGTTTATACGTGGTCTCAGGGATGGCCGGTGAATGTGTAATCCTTCCTGATACACTTGAGCTCTTTGTTACTCCGCAACCTCCGGTTCCTGATATTGCACCAATCGACGCAATTTGCGAAGGTGACGACTGGTCTATTACATCATTGACAGCTGCGGACAATTGGTTTTGGATAGATGCAGCTGGAGCACCCATTTTTTCGGGTGACAGCACAGCAACGTTTTCTGATGCTAATGCTTCCGATTCTGGGGAGTATGCGCTTGTAGTAGAGAATGAATCCTGTCTTTCTGAACCCACGTTTTTTGAAATCTTAGTGCAAGAAACGGTTCAAATCCCATTGGACACAGCGCCCATTGAACTCTGTGAAGGGAACAGTTTGATATTGGAACCTGCAGAAAACCTCGCTGACGCCGTCTGGGAATGGACTTTGCCAAATGGTGAAACGTTTTCGACTGAACAGATTTATATAGAGAACACCGATTCCACACATGCGGGGACTTTCATCCTGAACGGATTTAGCAGCGGGTGCCCGATGCTACCCGCCGAGGTAGAAGTCAACCTCAGCTCAGCCGCTCCAGTAGAAGTCGCCGCACCGGATTTCATTTGCAACGATTCGGATGCGATTGCACTTTCAGCGGCCGACATTTATAGTGGTTCCTGGACAGCAAGTTGTACGAACTGCCTATCGTCATCGGGTCAGATTATACCTTCAGCTGCTTCTCCGGGTTTTGTAAGCATCACATACACCTCAAATAATCCATGTGCACAGACAACTACGGTGGAGGTTGAAATTGGTAGCGTACCCGACGCGGGTATTGAAAACCAGAGTTTCTGCGAGGGCACAGGCGAAGTAATTATGGTGCCCATCACAAACGGCGGAATTTGGACAGCCGAATGTGCTAATTGTTGCACTGCTGAAGGCGTGTTCGACACACAATCCGCAGGGTCGGGATCATGGGACTTGACCTATACCATTGATGGCATGTGTCCTGCAACCGGTGCAGCAACCTTCACGGTAACGCCCAATATCAGCAGTTCTTTTATGTTGATTTCAGAGCTCTGCTTAAACCAAGGCTCGGAATTGGCTGAGGCTGAGGTTCCCGGGGGCGAATGGTTAGCGACATGCAACAATTGTATTTCTGCTGATGGGCAGTTTAATCCTGAAGTAGCCGGTGTTGGGATGCACGCAATTTCCTACACCATACCCGGGACATGTGGGAGTTTATCAGAATCCAATATACTCGTTCATGCATTGCCTGAGGCGGACTTCACCTACACCCCCACTGGTGGATGCGTTCCTGCGGTAATCGAGTGCACCGGATCGGCTATTCCTAGCATTATTGACTGCGAGTGGATGTTCAATACCGGTGGAATTGAAGGCTCGGTGGCCTGTGAGGACAACATTTTTATAATCGAAAACCCTGGCTGTTACTTGCTAAGCCATTCCGTGTTGGATAACAACGGATGCACCAATACATCAGAAGCCCCTGATTTGCTCTGCCTAAGTATCCCTCCTTCGTCGGAGTTCAACTTATCACCAGCACAAGCTTCCATCTTCGATACCCACATAGAAGCTTGGGTATCTGACTCCATTTTAACGAACTCCTACATGTGGAACGTAGGAGAGGAATTCGTCGGACTTGGCGCCCACCAGTCTATATCAATTCCAGAAATTGGATTGGATGCATTCCAACTTTGCCTGGAGGTAGTAGACAGCGTTGGATGCTCGTCTTTAAATTGTGCCCCAATCGAACTGGCCGAGGGATTAAATGCTTTTGCACCCAACGCATTTACTCCGGATAACGACGGCCAAAACGACAGCTGGCGCATGCACACCAGTAGTTCTGTAACACATTTTGAATTGCAAATCTATGACCGGTGGGGCGAACTGGTCTTCGCTTCAGAAGACCCTGAAGAATATTGGTTGGGAGACGTAAGAAATGGCGACTATTTTGCCCCTGACGGCTTGTACTTATACAACGCTGTTTTGCGCGATGATGCCCATGCAATTAAAACTTTACAAGGCCACATTTTGTTAATTCGCTGATGTTACGGAATAACCTTTTTGCTCCAATCACCGCGGCGGTGAGCGCCATCTTATTGTGCAATTGCTCCACGATTGAAACTGACATTGAGGAGTCGGCTGAATTCAAAAAAATGAAACCTCATCTCGCCGAGGCATGGAAATGGTCTACACCTGATACCGTCTGGGATGCCTGGCATGCGAATCATCTTTTAAACGAAGTGGACCGCTGGAAGTTTGATCAAAACACGCAAGGGACAGCATTACGCGCGATAGAAGGCGAATGGCGGCTCGAGGGACCCACAAATATTGGTGGACGTTTCAACTTCATCCGACAACACCCACAAGATCCCGCGACGCTGCTCGCCGGCAGCAGCACTGGCGGACTCTGGAAAGGAAGCGGTGGTTCGGAATGGCAGCCCATGACAGAAGACTTCCCGGCCATGTCCATGGGCGATATTGCCTTTTATCCGGGTAACCCAGACCGCATATTTTTGGCAACCGGCGATCCGCAAATAAGCAGTTTCCCACGCATAGGTAACGGCGTATACCGCTCGCTAAATGGTGGCGCGTCTTGGGAGAATATAGGGCTTGATTCCATGGGCATCATCAGCAAATTGCTATTTGTTCCAGGATTAGAAGAAACTGCACCCGTGCTCTTAGCAGGTGCAATGGGCAACCCGGCCTTACCGAATGCATACCGAGGTTTGTTTCGCAGTGTAGACGCAGGAGTAAGCTGGGAACAGGTCCTGCTACCTGACGATTCTGCAGGTGTGACCGACATCCTTTACGATCCGAGCACTAATGCCATATATGCTGCAGCATGGCAGCGAACGCGCAACTCGATTGGAAGTGAAGTTTGGGGTCCACATTGCCGAATTTGGAAGTCTAACGATAGTGGAACCAATTGGCAAGTACTCCCCAATCCGTGGGGAGGGGGGGAACGTGGCCGCATCGGATTGGCGCAGTCTTCTCAAGGCATCTACGCCCTAGTGGTAGGACAGGATAGTCAACTGGACAATCTCTACAGCACTTCAGATGGCGGTGAAACATGGAGCGCAGTCATACCCGAAGAGAATATCCCAGAAAACGCACTAGGTGGATTCGGATGGTATTTCTCGAAGGTTCGAATCAATCCATTTAATCCCAGTGATATCACCATCTTAGGCGTCAACTTATGGAATTCCGTAGACGGTGGAATGAACTGGAACCTGATGGGTCCGGAATGGTGGACATATGAGGTCCACGCCGACAAACACGACCTTCAATGGCTGGGTTCGGAGACTTGCATTTTAGCAACTGATGGTGGACTTTATAAAACCGAAGACCATGGCCTGACTTGGGAGGACATTGAAGATATACCCGTTACCCAATTCTACCGTGCCACGTGGAATCCCCATAATCCCGGCTTCTACACAGCGGGTGCACAAGACAACGGCACAACAACGGGAAACTACGAAGACTTGAACGGTTGGACGCGTGACCTCGGCGGCGATGGCTTCACAGCCATCTACCACCCTACAAATCCAGCACTACGCTACGCCGGTTACCAATGGGGCAATTGGCGCTTCAGCATGACCGGGCCACAAGAAGAACCATCGTGGAATGACTTCACGAGCGGCATTGATGAGGAGGACAGGGTATGGTGGGACGCACCATTGATTTATCACCCCTCCAATCCCGATGAGATGTGGACCGGTTCTCAGCGGATTTACCGAATGGAAGACGCTCCTTTAGGCTTGTGGGAGCCTCTGAGTGAGGATCTCACCTACGCCACTGAACCCGGACTTTCATACCGATGCGTGAGTGCAATCGCCGGTTCTCATTTCAGTGCCGATATCATCGCAGCAGGGACCACGGATGGCCGCGTATGGTTATCCGTGGACCACGGGGATTCGTGGCAGCTCATGGATACTGGTCTGCCCGGGCAGTTCATAACGGATATTGAGTTTGACCCCTATCACGCTGATTCCATGTTCTGCACGGTGAGTGGCTACCGTAATGCTATTTACACACCGTACATCTTCCGCGCGGCAATTGGAAGTGACTGGGTGCCCATTCAAGGCGACTTACCCGAGCATCCTGTTAATCAACTTCACGCGCTCAATGACAGTACCTGGGTGGTGGCCACAGATGCCGGAGTCTTCGCCACATTCAACCGCGGAGTCAACTGGGAACCTGTGGGTTCATTACCGACCATTCCCGTATATGACATCGAAGCCGACACCATTACCAACCGCCTGATTGCCGGCACCTTCGCACGCAGCCTCCTGAGTTTCCCACTGGATTCATTATTGCCTAGACCAGAGATAATTGAGCCAAACTCCGTCGCAAGCACTGAAACATCGCATGAAATTTTGGCTTATCCCAACCCATTCAACAGTACCCTCACACTTGAATTTCCAATGGAGGTGACATCTATCCGTATAACCGATCTCAGCGGCCGGGTGATGCATTCACAATTACCAACGGTTCCGACCTCCGCGCCACTCATCTTGGCTACTGAAGCATGGCCTGAAGGATACTACGTGCTCTTATTAGAAACAGCGGAAGGCGTGCAGTCGAAGAAGTTAATGAAGGTGATGTAATCCATCAATTAATCCAAAATCGGTGGGATTCTGAAGTACCTGGTATTCGAATGACGTGAAGTCCCGAAGAGAGATTGCTGGTGGACACGGAAAACCATTCGTCTCTGCCAGATACCGCCTCAATGAAACGACCGCTTGCATCATAAATTTCGCATATCCATGTGGTCTGAGGGGACTTTAACCACTGAATTTGTAGTGCTTCACCTGACTCAAGGGCCGTCGGGAATGCTCGCCACAATCCGTGCTGACCTTGCAACCATTCGGCTACACCTACAGCCTCGTAATCATACGCACCGCAGAATGGTTCATATCCATTGCAAATCCAGCTCGATAGTGCACCCGAAACAGTACCTAGGGTTTGGTAGTATGCATCTGCATTCGTTATGTGAGGAACGTGACCTGCACCCTCGAGCTCGGTAAAGCAGCTTTCAATTCCCAGCGCTTCTGCCGTTTCGTGAATGACCGCGCTTCCATCTACTTCGGTAATCGGGATTCCGCTCAGCATTATCATACCCGAACTGAAAGGCACCGTTCCGTCATTCGTTCCATGTACTGAAACAATGGGAGCGTCTCCTTCGCTCATGTAATCAACAGATTTCAACGCCCCCCCAATATTGACAACCCCTGCAATTGCGCTGCTGTATCCCGGATGGCCCGACTCTCCTTCAAGTCCACCACCCATACCCGCTTGGGTTTGATCTACTTGAGAAGGGATTTCTGATTCTTCATCGATCGAAACCATATGTAAACCGATGAATGCACCAGCAGAAACACCTCCCAAATAAATAAGGTCCCCATGGATACCCCATGGATTGTTATCCTCTTCTATAGTTTTTCGAAAGAAGCGTACTGCGGCCTTTCCATCGTGATAGCCACGCCAAACGGAACGAACCAATCCATTTGGCACATCGAAGAAATTATCAATCCCTACGCGGTATGTCATAGATGCAACGACATATCCCATTTTGGCTAAATCTTCACAAAGCGGCACAACATCACCTCCATCGTTATCACCACCTATGAAAAATCCACCGTGGCCCATAATAATCAATGGCCTATTTTCATTTGCATCGCCTTCTGGCTCATAGATATCAACCAAAAGCCCTTGGGTTAATCCTGTCGTATTGATTGCACTCCCATATTGGACATCATAGGTTACCGAGAAATCATCAAAGGAACTGGTGTAGCGGTAGCGTGTTCCATCGCAGTCTAAAAACTGAGCAAGCAATGGAAGTGGGAATAAAGCCAAAACAGAAAAGGCTGTTAGGTTCATGACATGCAGAAGCAGGTGGAATTGTTTCATATTTGTTAGGCATTAATAAATCAATGATCTAGCTATGCGGATAAAACTACAATAGGGATGATGAAGTTCTATGGGTTGTTCTTCGGAGCGGTGCTCTTCACCCTCGTTTCATGTCAATCACCGTCAATTGAGGAGCCAGACGTGGTCATCGTTTGTATGGATAGCACACATGTTTTTTTCGCTCCTTCTGCCAATTGGGACTCCATCAATGCAACAGATGGCTGGCGCCGTATGGACAATGGACGCTTTCTGACGCAGACCATGGCGATGCCGCAGTACCAGGTTAGGCCAAAAATTACGGCCCATATTACACTGCAATCGGCTGGAGACCCCTGGGATAAGTCTGGATCCTTCGTGCTCCTGCCAAATGCCGCGCCCAATTTACTCGATGTTGGATTCACGAATGAAAGCATCAGTGAAACAGATTACCCTGGAATAGCAATCAACGAGTCCAACACGGGCTTCCATCCTACCATTGAACTGCTCCGCTTTATAACACCATTTGGAGTCGGACATTTCAGTGAATCTACGAGCGCAGATGAATACAAGCCCGTTTACATCCCAAAGTGGGAAGATTCCGTTCAATGGGTAGCCGATATCAGCCATTTATGGGAAGCGCTCGGAGATTCAGCGACCTTTGGGGTCTACTTGGATACATGGACCGGCGAAGGTTATAGCATGGACATTCACCTTGAATTCAAAGCGAAGCCAGAAACGGTAGTTTCAGGCAAGTCTTTAGCTACGATTCCACTTGTGAATACAACGAAATTCGGAAGCAAACAACGGGCTTACGACAGATTTTCCATATCGCCATTGGAAGTAGATGTAGCACTGGAAAAACCTGCATCGAATGCTGTCCTATACTACACTGCGACGGGACACGGAGGACACGGAACGGGCGATGAATTTGTTCGTTGTAAACACCACGTTATATGGGACGGTGATACCTGTTTGTCATTCACGCCATGGCGAGAAGATTGTGCAAGTTTTCGACGATTCAATCCAACCTCAGGTGTTTGGATGAAACGTACAAAATGGAAGGGAGATAGCCTTGACGAACGCATTGCATCGAGCGACTACTCGCGCTCGGGATGGTGCCCGGGTAGCGATATACCTCCAGTATGTATTCCCCTTGGCGAACTAGACACAGGTGCGCATAAACTGGTCATCAACGTACCTACTGCTCAGCCGTTTACCGATTCAGAAATGAACTTTTGGAATGTGGCGGCTTATTTGACTTATGAGCATCCGTGAAGCGTTGATTCTTGCTGTTTTATGCCCGACCTTTGCAATCGCTGAGAAATTCGCTTTTTGTTAACCAAATCACTTTTGATTTAGACCAAACCATGGCAAAAATCATTTACACGAAAACGGACGAAGCACCTGCACTTGCAACGTACTCATTCCTGCCCAT
>DIHQ01000122.1:1245-13224 GCA_002420235.1 Flavobacteriales bacterium UBA5692 | reverse complement strand
CCTGCTCAGTGGCAGGGTAGTCCCCGCTTTCGTAGGACATACGGCATAGCAAGAATTGGCTTTCAGCTCCACGTTCCCCTCCAAGTGCCGCAACTTTTTCCAAGTCTAGTGATGCTTGCTCGTAAGCCTTTGCAACAAAGTTGATTTTACCTCTCCAGTACCGCGCCGTGGCAGCAATGTCTTCCGGAGTTTGATTGTCTTCAATAACGACATTTGCATAGGCCAAAGCTTGCTCGGTCTCTCCCAATAAGTAATGGCAACGCATAAGTCCGATTCGGGCCTCAAGCACATTCTCTTGCAACACACAAGCCGCTTCCAACGTGGCGTAGTGTTGTTTTGCTCCAACGAGGTCTTGCGCATTCCACGCAATGGTTGCCGCTCCGAGTGCTGCCGGTTCAGTATAATCATTGATTGGTGCTTGAAGTACAGTTTCGAATGCGGTGCGTGCTTTATTCAAATCACCAATGTCATAGGCACAATTGGCTAGGAAAAAATGAGCCTCAGTATGAAACGTACCACTAACGTAATTTTCGATATACTCAGTTAAACGCCGGATGGCCTTTTCACAATCGCGTTCTAGAGCAGCATCGCGCGCAGCGTTAAACAAACGTGCTTCAATTTCATCTGTATTGAGTCCCACACCTGCTGGTAAGTCGTTGAGGAGTCCGAGGTCAATCAATACGGGCTCCACAACATTGTAAGCATCACTTGCAATTGCATCGCTGCCATACCGGGCTCTGATTTCATCCCAAAGGACCAACACTTCGGTGGGTTGGTTTTGTTTCATGGCGATGAGGCATAAATCAACAAGGGCGTTCTTGCTCTTGAGTGATTCGGGGTAGGTTGATCGCAATTCCAATAGGTGTGCCTTCGCCGACTCGATGTCATTGGTTTCAATCTCAGCACGGCCAAGGGCGTAGAGGGCCTCAGGCAGGTAAGTTGATTGGATTCCACTTGCTACCAGCGCATTGAGTTCTGCAATCTGAGCTTCCGGTTGATTCAATGAGCTAAAGCATTCAGCACGCTGAAAGCGTGCATATGCTTCGGCCTTTTGGCTCTCTGCTATAACCTCGCCATAATAGCGAGCGGCTGGTTCAAATTCTTTGTTCGCGTAGTAGCAGTCAGCCACACGGAGCTTGGCGTCGGTTCGCTTGGGGAATGTTGATTTCGCAGTGGTCTTCAGGTAACTTCGAAACGCGCTAGACGCGTCCAAGTACAATTTTCGCTGAAATAGGGCGTATCCTCTTGCATACATTCCGTCGGCGTAGTGCTTGCTTTGAAACGCACCAGGTGCAGATTCAAAAGTTGCATAGGCACTAGTAGCAGAGGGGTAATTCCCTTGGAGATAATGTGCTTCTCCTTGCCAAAAGTAGGATTCGGCAGCAATTGTCGCATCAATGGGATATGTTCGTGCCGCGTCAAAGAAAGCGTCGCATTCTGCGTATGATGCTGCCCGAAAAAGCTCGACCCCGCGATTAAAGGCGACGAGTTGGTAGGCTTTCTTTACATCCGGAGTTTTAATTTCTATTTGATCCAAAGCTGCCAGGGCCCGGTCATAGTCCTTTGAAGACATGTACACTTCAAGTAAAAAACCGTAGGCTTCGTCCTTTCGGTGTGATTTCGGATATTTTGTCAAATACCGCTCAATGGCTATGACTGCGTCATCAAAAGGGTTCCAAGTTAATTCATATGCAAGCTTCGCATAGCTAAACAATGCGTCTTCTTGGATGCCCCCGTCGTAGTCCGACTCAGCAGCTTTTTTGAAAGCTAATTTTGCTTTTTCCTTCTTACCTAGGTTCAAGTAACAGGCGGCAGTATGGTAATGCGCCAATTGCGCGATTTCATCTGATTCGCGAACGACAAGGGCAAAGCACGTTAGTGCCTTAAGGTATTCATCCGCCTGGTAGTAGGTGTATCCCATTTGGTAGGCAAAATCCCGAGTCCGTCCTTCGCCGCGTGCAGCGTGGTAAGCTTTCTCGAGGTGGGGAAGAGCCTCGTTAAACCTTTGCTCACGGTACAGGGCATCTCCTACCAGCCGGGAGATATCAGTGTGTTGACTAACATTCAGATCAACGTCCGGCGTAAACACTTCAGGAGCGTAGTCAATCAAGCGCTCATATTGTTGAGTTTCATGCAATAGCTGTGCAACATAAATCGGTATCACTCTCCTGAGTTTTGGGTCGTTTTTTAACGACTCGAATCCTTCAAGTGCCACTTGAGACTGACCTTTTAAATAGGAAATATGACTGAAATAATACCGTGCGGGATTCTCGAAGGCACCGGCGTCTTCGCCCGCTTCCATTACAGAAAACAAGTCAAGCCGAGCATCCTCGTATTGTTCCAATTCGAACAAGGCATGACCACGTTTAAATTGCATCTCGATTTTTTGTGCAGGGCCCATCCGCAAGGCATTAAGGCTGTCGAATGCCATAGCTGCATCCTTCCATTCGCGTTTTCGGTATAGGTAATTGGCAAAATCCCAGCGTGCTTGACGCACCAATGGGTGTTCTGGGAAGGCCGACTCAAAGGCTCGAACGCGTTTGACTGCGTCCTGATGCTGCAATTCAATGGCACAAGCGGTGCTTCGGTATCTGGCTAAGGCTAAGTCAGAACTAGACGAATTGGGATTTTGCGCCAACCAGGTGTCGTATAGGTGTTGAGCGGCATTGTATTTTTGATGGTTCCAGTACCTTGTTGCTCGATTCCAATCAGCGTCAGCTGTTTGGGCAAACAGCAGCGTTGTGCAGCTCAGTAAATGGCATGTAGGGAGGAGGATAAGGCTGAAAATTCGCTTCATGAACGTCGTGTGGCTATCTTTTCGAAGGTATTGCAGTGAGCCGCCACCCTCGTGCAGAAAACGTGAAGTTCTTAACGCGTAAATGTGCCTTTTGATACTTTAGAAATCACAAAAATTCACACAAATCAGAGGTGCTTCTTATTCGTCTGATTCGGCCATCGGCGCACCTTCCGGCACATTTGCAATCATTACTCCCGCGGCTTCAAAGGCGAGCTCGAAGGAAGGGGTGTTGACTGCATCGATTTCGACTTGCGATGCACCCGCATCTTCCAGTAAGTGTTTTTGCATGGCGACAGAGATAGTGTCATGAAACGCCTCACCTAGAAAATAGGACTTCTTACCTCTGACGCTGTCCTTGGGAACAAAAAATGCATGATCTTTCATGAACACCATGGTGGTGTCGCCATTGCCGCCTTTGACGCTCATCCAGCACCCCATAGTCATGCAGCTTTTTACAATCTCAGCTTCGAATAGCCCAACTGCCTCACCTGTTGTATTCAACATATCCAGTGCCCCTGACATGGAAATCCGTTCAGTGTAATCGATGATGCTGTCGCCATAGTAGGTCCATACTGATGTGGTGCCGTTTTCAATTGTAGGAGCTGAGTCGTCTGCACATCCTATGAGTACGATTATGGTCACGATGGGTATGAGGATGTGATTCATAGAGCAAACTTTGGTTAAAACGTTTAAAAGCATTAGTCGTTGAGTCGAATTTCAAATTCAGTGCGGCGGTTTTTCGACCGGCCTTCTTTTGTTGCATTGGAAACTAAGGGGCGCGATTGCCCAAAACCTCGATGCGTTATTCTGCTGGCAGGGACGCCGAACATCTCGAGGGTAGTGGCCACTTGCGCCGCACGAGCTTCAGAAAGCACCTGATTATCCTCGGGTCGACCTCTGTCATCTGTGTGCCCTTTGATGTGCACCCCAATAGCGTCGTTACGAATCAAATATGCTGAAAACAGGTCCAAGATCAATAGACTTGTGCGATTGATTTCAGCCGAATTGGTTGCGAATTGGATATCACCAATTTCGAAGGGTTGTCCGTTCGAAGCCAATTCCAACTCTACTTTAGCCTCAACACGCTCTGGAGGCGGTAACGCTGAATCGGCATCGAATAATACTTGGGCTTCGAATGCTATGCCATCGGCTTCTGCAACGAGTAGTACATCTTCACCCTCGTCCGCACGTACGACTGAAGCGAAGTGGCCATCTTGGCGGTTTACTTCGATTTCTTGCACGTTTTTGGATTGTGCGTATTGAAGGTATAGGCGCGCGCCCTCCGGTATTTGGTTATCTGGGCCGAGAAGATCTCCTTGCACTATGAATATCGACTCTGGTTTCATTTCATCCGGAACGGGAAAACGAATAATGTCCATCCCATTAGTACCATCTCTTCGTCCGGAGAAAAAGGCTTCCGCTCCATTGGTGCTGACGACGAGCCCCTGTTCATCACCAGAGGTATTCAAAGGTGCACCAAAATTTATAGCCTGGCCCCAAGCACCTGTTGTGTCCCGTCGGCACACCCAGATGTCATAACCGCCGCCGCTCGGTTGGCGGTCGCTTGCGAAATACAGTGTTTTACCGTCTGGATGCAAGAATGGGGCCTTATCGTTGCTGTCTGAGTTGACTGGTGACGGGAGCATCTTTGCTGGTATCCACCTGCCGGATTCGGAGCGTCTAGTGGACCAAATATCCATTGTGCTGTTGCCGTTTTTGTCTTGCCGTGAATCGGCATTGACAGCGGCAAAAAATAATTCAGAGCCGTCTGCGCTGAGGGCAGGCTGTGCCTCCCATCCTTCGCGTGTGTTAAGTTCCTCCACAGGGGTAAGCCCTCCCCAAACGTAAAAAAAATCGCCTTCTTCGCCACGATCTACAATTTCATATTCGGTCACAAACAAGTCGATATTTTCGGGATTTCGGCTGGTCGGATTTGAGGCGGCAATGTATAATTCTCGGTTGTCGATGGAGATACTTGCGCCTCCGTAGCGTGCTCTTGAGTTGAATGGAGAACCCAATACCGAGCCGGAGTTGAATTCTTCGCCTCCGGTGCGTTCGGCAGCGTAAAAAACTTCATTTTCGGTAGACACTACGTCACCTTTGGCTTTGTACAGCTCGCGACGGGTAAAAAACAGCAAACTTCCATCGGGCGAAAGGGCGGGTAAGAACTCATCTTGTTGCGTGCTCACGGAAGGAATGGAAACAGGATTATACTTCCCCTCGTTATGTCGAAAAGCCAATTCGAATTCAATCGTTGGGAGGACTTCTTTAACATCTTCGATGTTCCGTTCGCGACGTTTACCTAGGACTTCTTTAGAGGCGGGCGGGAATCGCAAGTATTCCTGAAAATAGTCTCGAGCAGCCTCGTACTGGCGATCGGCGTATGCCATAGCACCGAGCATGTACCAGGCTTCTGCACGATAAAAAGGGCAAACATTTATAAGCTGCAACAAAGGTTGTTGTGCTGGATAAAATGAACCGAGTGATCGTTTGATTTCATTAAATTCTAGCCGCCCCCATTCAAATAAACAAGCCATGCACTGGTCATCTCGATCAAAGGCCTCTTCAAAAAAAGCGACCCGTTCCGAACGGTTGTATTTAGAACCGTTAACCCCCTTCTCGTAAAGTTTCAGGGCTTTTCCTTCCAACTCTGCCATGCACGCGCCGTCCGTGTTGTCACGTTGTGTATATGCCGCAGAGGCCATTGCTAACAAACAAGTCAAGGGCAACCAGGCACGTAGGAAGTTGCTCATGGTCTTGTGTTCACGCTGATGGTGGAGACAATTCACCTTCAGTGTTCGCAATGAATGAGGATACCGCACCGTCTCCCGTTACATTGACAACCGTTCGGCACATGTCCAAGATGCGATCAATTGGGAAAATTAAGGCGATCCAAGCCGGATTCAACCCGACGCTTTCGAGTACGATAATCATAAGCACCAGTCCTGCAGAAGGGACCGCAGCCGCCCCGATAGAAGCTAGGGTTGCCGTGAGGACGATAATGGCCTGTTGGCTTAGGGTCAAATCCACCATATGAAATTGGGCTAGGGCAACGACCGCAATGGCTTGGTACATGCTTGTTCCGTCCATATTTACCGTGGCGCCAATAGGTAAAACAAATGAAGAGGTGCGCTTGCTGACGCCTAGATGGTCATTGACGCACTGCATGGTTACAGGAAGTGTGGCGACTGAACTAGAAGTCGAAAATGCTGTCAATTGAGCGTCACGCATACCCGATTGAAATTTTTTCCAGCTCAATTTTTTGATGGTTAAGATTACGAGGGTAGGATAGAAAATGAACACCATGATGGCCAAGCCGAGAACCACTACCAAGCCGTACCGCAAGAGGAAGCTCAAGAGTTGCTTTAACATCTCAGGTTCGGTACCGGCTGCTTTGACAATTTGTCCAGCCATCAGAGCGAAAACAAAAAAGGGCATGGCTTTCATGACTACCCATACCATTTGGACAAAAACTTCATTCAATGAATCCACGGCGCGGGTTAAAGGTGCTTTTTTTTCTTCCGGCAACCCCACAACAACGATTCCGAAGAAGATGGCAAAGAATATGATTTGCAGCATGGACATATCGACGAGGGAACGAAAGATGTTTTTGGGTACGACATCTACAAGGGGCTGCAGTGGTCCGGAATTTTTTGTTTTGGTTGCCTTATTGAGTTTGTCGGTAACCCAATCGCTGGAGACGGCCTCCTCAGTCGCAATGGTTTGCACCAGTGCAGCATTCGCCGGGTTATCAATGATACTGATGTTATCCAATACTTGAATGCCGTTAGCGTCGCGCCAAAGTTCGTATCGGATTCTGTTGGCTTTTAACAGTTCTCCGTCCGCCCCAGAGCCTGGTTGGAAGACATTGACAAGAGCCAAACCGATGACCACCGCCGCCATGGTTGTGGCAATGTAAGTGAGCAAAGTCTTGATGCCCATTCGGCCCAATTTCTTAATGCTACCCAAGCTAGTGACGCCACTAATGATGCTGAAAAGCACGAGAGGTACGGCAATGAGTTTAAGCAGGTTGATAAAAATGTCACCGAAGGGCTGAATGTAGGATAGGGTGAAGTCGTTCCATCCCATTGTTACACTCAACCACGCGTAGACGACACCGAGCAACAATCCGATGATGACTTGCCAGTGTAGGGCCAATTTAATCATGTGTCTAATGTACATGCTTAACGCCCTGAAATACGCGATTTAAGGGAGCTTCGCGACGCGGTTTATCAACCAATGGTCGGCCAATACTAACAGCGTCATGGCCTCCACTATCGGCACCGCTCGTGGCAGAACGCAAGGGTCGTGACGTCCTTTGCCTTCCAATGTAATCGACTCGCTACTAGTACTGACTGATTCTTGCGGCCTCATGAGGGTAGAAACTGGTTTAAAGCCCAGGCGTACTATCAGGTTTTCACCATTTGTAATCCCGCCTTGCACGCCTCCACTGTGATTGGTGACCGTGTACAATTTACCGCCCTCGTTCGCTCTTATGGGGTCATTGTGTGCCGTTCCTCGCATGGTAGTGCCGTGCAGCCCCGAACCAATTTCCATAGATTTTACAGCCGGAACCCTCCAAAGGGCATGCGCAAGAACAGCTTGGAATTTATCAAATACCGGCTCACCCAACCCAACAGGTATTCCTCGCCCGACCAACGCAATAGTGCCTCCTACGGTGTCACCGTCTATTCGGGCTGCTTCGATGATTGCAGCCATCGATTTGGCAGCAATGGGGTCCGGACAACGGGTTGGTGAGATATCTATCTCTGAACGATCAAAATAACGAGGTGGAAAGGAGACATCTGTATTTTCTACACGTTCAACATAGGCCGAGACATCGATGCCTTCAACTGCGAGAAGCTGCCGAGCTATGGCTCCTGCGGCCACACGGCAGGCTGTTTCCCGTGCGGAAGATCGTCCGCCCCCTCTGTGGTCGCGGTGCCCATACTTTGCTGTATAAGTGTAATCGGCATGTGAAGGACGAAAAGCAGATTTTAGATGGTCGTAATCGCCGGAATTGGAATCTTCATTCCGTAGTAGGAACCCGATGGGTGCGCCTGTTGTAATTCCTTCGAAGACACCACTTAGCCATTCCACGGTGTCGTGTTCTTTTCGAGGCGTGGTCAGGGAAGATTGTCCAGGACGTCTTCGGTCTAACTCCGATTGAATGTCGCTGATATTCAACGCAATACCGGCTGGGCACCCGTCAATGATGCCGCCGATGGCATTACCGTGGGACTCACCAAATGTAGTCAGCCGAAACAAAGTGCCGAAAGTATTACCCGCCATCCCGCAAATTTACGCAAGCCGCTCGGGGATTGCTACCTTGCGGCCATGCGACAGCTTTGGAAGAACATTAAAGGTTTGGTTGGTGCTTACGACACACCCCCGTCATATCTTAGAGGGGGTGAGATGCGTTCCTTTCCCGTATTAGAGCAAGCTTGGCTTGCGATTGAAGATGGGGTTATTGTGGACTTTGGTTCTATGGATTCGTTTCCGGGTATCGCTGACTGGAGTGGATTGGAGGTGTTGGATTGTGAAGGAAAATATGTCCTTCCAGCCTGGTGTGACAGCCACACTCACCTGGTTTTTGCTGCCAGCCGTTCGGGTGAGTTTTTGAGTCGTTTGGAAGGAAAAAGCTACCAGGAAATCGCAGCAGAAGGTGGAGGTATTCTGAATTCCGCACGTGCCCTTCGTTCTATGTCCGAAGCTGATTTGTTCGCGGATGCACGCAAACGTCTGCTGCAAGCCATTCATTCGGGCACTGGATCAATTGAAATCAAGAGTGGCTATGGACTTGATGCTGAGGCAGAATTAAAAATGCTGCGCGTGATTCGTGCATTGAAAGAGGATTTTTCCATTCCAATTAAAGCAACATTTTTGGCTTGTCACGCGGTTCCCAAGGGGAATTGGACCGCCCAGTCGTGGACAAAACACATCGTTGAAAAAGTTTTGCCAATGGTTGTTCAAGAAGGCCTCGCGGATTATGTGGATGCCTTTTGCGAAAAAGGTTACTTCGGACTGGAAGAAACTCAATTGCTGTTGGATGCCGCTTCGGCAATTGGAATTAGGTCTAAAGTACATGTAAATCAATTTAATATAATAGGCGGAGTAAAGCTTTGCATTAATTCAAACGCCCTGTCAGTGGACCATTTAGAGGTATTGGATAGCGAGGACATTGCGGCTTTGCAGCTTGCCGCTGAATCTGGGAATCCCACCTTTGCGACATCCCTTCCAGGGTGTTCGTATTTCTTGGGTATATCCTACACTCCTGTGGGTGATTTGGTGAATGCTGGTGTGCCGGTGGCCCTAGCAACGGATTTCAATCCTGGTTCTGCTCCATCAAGCAACATGAGTCGCGTCGTTCAGTTGGCTATATTGAAAATGAAAATGCATCCTCTTGAGGCCATCGCTGCTGCCACCATTAATGGCGCTGCGGCTATGGAATGCTCAGACCGTGCCGGAGTCATTGCGCGCGGGCGCGCAGCTAATGTCATTGTCACACATCCAATGCAAGGGTTGGAAGACCTTGCTTACGACTTTGGGAAAGAACCGGTGGACAAGGTGTTCATTGATGGAGTCAATCTTTGAAATGAAACCGCGTCTGTCCGTGTATTTTCGAAATGTAATTTTACAAGATGATCCAACGAATAGTAGAATGCGTGCCCAATATTTCAGAAGGGCGTAATTCCGCAGTAATACAGGCGGTGTCCCAAGTTGTTGAATCTGTAGCGGGTGTTCGCTTGTTGGACGTTGACGCTGGTAAGTCTACCAATCGGACGGTGATAACGTTTGTGGGAGCGCCGGAAGTAATCGGAGAGGCGGCTTTTCGCTTAATTCAGAAGGCGGCGGAGCTAATAGATATGCGTGAGCATCGGGGCGAACATCCGCGTATGGGAGCAACAGACGTATGTCCATTTGTCCCTGTAAGTGGGGTAACAATGAATGAATGCGTATCCATCGCGCATGCATTAGGCGAACGGCTTGACCGAGAACTAGGCATTCCAGGATATTTTTATGAATCTGCCGCCAAGACTGTAGAAAGGAAGAACCTCGCGCATTGCCGCAAGGGCCAATATGAAGGCTTATCGAAACTTGAAACTCCAGAAGGAGCACCGGACTTTGGGCCGGCAGTATGGAATGAAAAGACGAAGAGAAGTGGCGCCACTGCAATTGGTGCAAGGGACTTTTTAATCGCATACAATATCAACCTGAATACGACAAGTTCACGTCGTGCTAATGCAATTGCGTTCGACATCCGTGAATCGGGGCGAGTACAGCGCACAGGTGGACCGGGCAGCCCAATTGTAAAAGACGCCAGCGGAAATCCGGTACGAATTCCCGGTTCGCTAAAATCAGTAAAGGGTATTGGTTGGTACATAAAGGAATATGGCATTGCTCAGCTCTCTCTGAATTTGACTGATATCCAGACTACACCAGTGCATGTGGCCTTCGATGAAGCCTGTGCGAAGGCCCAAGCCCGCGGTATTCGAGTGACTGGTTCTGAATTGGTGGGGCTACTTCCGCTTCGCGTGCTGACAGATGCTGCAGATTATTTTCTGCGCAAACAGCAGCGCAGTTTGGGTATCAACACCATGGAAAAAGTCAAAATTGCAGTCAAATCATTGGGGTTGGAAGACCTCGGATCATTCGACCCGGACAAGCGTATTATCGAATTCATGATTGCAGATCAACAAAGCACACCTTTACTTGATTTGTCCCTCGGAGCGTTCGCTTCCGAGACGGCATCGGAAAGTCCAGCACCGGGGGGCGGTTCAGTAGCGGCATACGCGGCCACTATGGGTGTTGCTCTTGCGACCATGGTAGCCAATTTATCTTCACATAAACGGGGTTGGGACAATCGTTGGGAAGAATTTAGCAGTGTCGCTGCACGGGGCATAGCACTGCAAAACCAATTGGAATTACTGGTGGATGCGGATACGGATGCTTTTAATGGGATTATCGAAGCCATTGGCATGCCGAAGGGCTCAAATGAGCAGGAAAAGGCTCGCTTTAAAGCTATTCAGGATGCGACTAAAAATGCAATCGAAATCCCGATGTGTGTGGCACGTGTGGCCACGGAGGCCATGGCCATTGCCGAAGAAATGGCCGAGATTGGTAACCCCAATTCGATTACGGACGTCGGTGTAGGAGCCATGGCGATTCGCACCGGCGTAAAAGGAGCAATCTTAAATGCTCGAGTAAATTTACAGGACCTTGAAGACAAGATTTACAGCGCTGCCACAGTTGCAGAGGCAAATGCGTTGTGGGCTGACATTGATACTCGGGAAGCTCGTATACTGGACCGTGTGAGTGTCGTTTTGGGCGGATCAGCTTAGTTGTAAATTACTAAAAAAGGCCCTTGGTGGGCCTTTTCAGAATTTTTTTACAGTTTTCACTCCTTCACAATGTCTCGCCGCTCTTTAATACGAGCCGACTTACCCGTCAATTTGCGAAGGTAAAAAATACGGGCTCGACGCACTTTACCTCGTTTGTTGACTTCAATGTTGTCAATAAGTGGTGATGCAATCGGGAATACACGCTCAACACCAACGCCAGAGGCCATTTTACGTACCGTGAAGGTCGCGGTGTTGCCTTCTCCCTTTCTTTGGATGACCACACCTTGAAATTTCTGTAAGCGCTCTTTGTTGCCTTCCCGGATTTTGATCGTCACCGTCACGGTGTCTCCAGAATGGAAATCCGGCCACATCGGGGTTTCGATAATTTTGCTTACGACGTCCTTTAAGCGGTTCATGATCTTCGTGTTTCAACTCCCGTTTAATGGGGTGCAATATTACGAATAATACTGATAGGATTTTAGCTCTTATCAGGAATCTTTATTTGAGTAAATCTGGCCTTCGTGTTTTTGTGCGTTGAAAAGCCTGCTCCTCCATCCATTTCTCGATAGCTGCGTGGTCACCTGATCTCAAAATTTCTGGAACTTCCCAGCCATTGTAATTAGCTGGTCGAGTGTATACCGGTGGTGCTAAAACCATGTCCTGAAAACTGTCGGTTAGAGCACTTTGTTCATCTCCGATGGCACCGGGTAAAAGGCGTACAACAGCGTCGGTCAAAACTGCCGCAGCTAGCTCACCGCCAGACAGCACATAGTCACCTATGGATAATTCGAGCGTGACCACATTATCTCTCAGGCGTTGATCAATGCCTTTGTAATGGCC
>DIHQ01000122.1:627-949 GCA_002420235.1 Flavobacteriales bacterium UBA5692 | reverse complement strand
ATCAATGCCTTTGTAATGGCCACAAATAATGAGCAAGTTACCCGTTATTGACAGTTGGTTTACGCGTCCTTGCTTGAGTTGTTCTCCGTCAGGCGTCAGGTAAATTATTTCGCTGTAGGTGCATGTTTGTTGTAAGTCTGTAATAGCATCCAATACGGGCTGGATGGTCATGACCATTCCCGGAATTCCCCCGAAAGGTTCGTCATCGATTTTTTTGTGCTTGTCCTTGCTCCAGTCGCGGATGTTATGAACTCGGATATCGACCACTTTCCTGTCTTGGGCACGTTTAATGATGCTGTCAGAAAATGGACTTTCAAGCAAA
>DIHQ01000122.1:0-304 GCA_002420235.1 Flavobacteriales bacterium UBA5692 | reverse complement strand
TTGGAACAACCGAAAGGATATCAATACGCATGGATGACAAGAAGTGAATCAAAGGTAAGCGAAGCCGGTTTTTTCGTCCATGGAAAGTACATTTGAATAAATGACTGATCGGGAATGAAAGATCGAAAAGAATACGCTGCAGTTGTCAGTCACCCGTTCCATGTCTTCAATGGTATCTTCCTAACACTACCCTTAGATGGTATAAGGCAAACGGGGTTGCGTGTGCCGTTGCTTCAAGAGGCCTGCGATGAAGGCTTCAATGAGGCCAAAACCCCTTTAGAAATTTTGAATGGGTTTTTTGTCT
>DIHQ01000140.1:617-15907 GCA_002420235.1 Flavobacteriales bacterium UBA5692 | reverse complement strand
GGTGGAGTCTACAGGTGCATTCACGAGTAAGGAGAAGGCGGGCTTACACCTCAAATCTGGTGCCGGTAAGGTGGTAATTTCAGCACCTGCCAAAGGCGAAGTCAAGACCGTAGTTTTGGGCGTTAATGACGGTATTTTGACTGATGATGATCGCATCGTATCGAATGCATCTTGCACCACGAATTGTCTCGCCCCTATGGCGAAAGTACTAGATGATACCTTCGGAGTTGACCACGGCTTAATCACCACGATTCATGCTTACACTGCAGACCAACGTATTCAAGATGCCCCACATAAAGACCTTCGGCGTGCGCGGGCAGCAGCTTTAAGTATGATTCCTACGTCTACAGGTGCTGCGAAAGCCGTAGGCCTTGTATTACCTCAATTGGCCGGTAAATTAGACGGCCTTGCCGTTCGGGTTCCTACACCAACGGGATCTGTCACAGACTTGACCGTAATCCTCAAGCAGGAAGTGACTGCGGAAGGCGTTAATGCCGCGATGAAGACTGCTGCGCAAGGCTCGATGAAAGGAGTATTGGAATATTCCACGGACCCACTCGTATCTGTCGATATTGTTGGCAATTCGCACAGCTGTATTTTCGACTCTGGTTTGACCAAAGCCATGGGCAATACCGTTAAGGTATTCGGCTGGTACGACAACGAAGCGGGTTATGCCGCCCGTGTGGCGGACCTCGTTGAGCGCCTATGATCAATCTGACTAAATCGTTCAGTTTTGAAAATCTTAATAGCAGATAGCGGTTCCACCAAATGTGATTGGATGGTGATTGATGAACAGGGTAAAATCCTGAACGAATTTCACACCATGGGATTCAATCCTTATTTCCATGATGCAGACTTAGTAGAGTCCAAAATGCGCGAATCTGAAGATGCCGCTGCTATCGCAGGAGAAGTGTCGAAAGTATATTTCTATGGTGCGGGGAGCAGTTCAGCAGTACTTTGCAAAATTATCCAGAGCGGATTAAATCGCGTCTTTTCAGCAGCAAATGTTCACGTAGGTCACGATTTAGATGCTGCCGCGTACAGCACTTATGCAGGTGAGCCTGCCATTACCTGCATTATCGGCACTGGATCAAACTCTTGCTATTTCGATGGAGATGTGACTTCGGAAAAAGTACCGGCCTTGGCCTACATTCTCGGGGACGAGGCCAGCGGTTCTTGGTTCGGCAAACGTCTATTAGCCCTTCACTTGTATCAAAAACTCGATCCAATTGTTGAAGCCGATTTCGTTAGCACCTTTGGCTTTAGTAAAGATGACATTGTCAACCGAGTTTACCAAGAACCTGATGCCAACGTTTTCCTTGCATCCTTCATGACTTTCATAGCCCGACACCAAGAGGTTCCCCAGATTATTTCATTACTGGAAGAAGGTTTTCAAGCTTTCGTTGACGTGCATGTTAAATGTTACGAGAACTACCAGAATGTTCCTGTCCATTTTGTGGGTTCAGTGGCCTATCATTTTCAACCGGTGCTGTGTCACGTATGCGAACGGGAAGGCATTGCAGTCGGACAAATCATTAAGCGACCAATTGACGGATTGGCCGAATACCATTTGAAGTACATTCTCAATGTTTGATGAAGAAAATACGCGCATGCATATTTGATTTGGATGGGGTGATTATTGATACAGCGTCACACCACTTCATAGCATGGTGTCAACTAGCAGATGAGATCGGTATACCGTTTGCAGATGAACACAATGAAGCGTTGAAGGGTTTGTCCCGCCTCGATAGCTTAGAATACATCTTAAACATAGGAGGGATGGTCTTGGATTCAGAGACAAAATTGCGCTTGATGGAGACAAAAAATGCGCATTACTTAAAACTTGTTGGAAATATCACCCCAATGGATGTACTCCCAGGGGTTATGGATTTCATGGAAATCCTTAAATCAAAGGGGATAAAAGTAGCCTTGGGTTCATCTTCAAAAAATGCAGAAATGATACTCAGGCGGTTGAATTTAATGGACCAGTTTGATGCCTTGGTCGATGGCAATCACATTACCTTATCAAAGCCGGATCCTGAGGTGTTCATCCTGGGCGCAAAGGCCCTTGGGATTGAACCAGAATATTGCCTAGTTTTTGAAGATGCTCAATCGGGTATTGACGCCGCAAAGGCAGGTGGATTTCCAGTGATTGGCATTGGAAGTTTAGCTGCGTTATCAAAAGCAGATGCAGTTATTGCTGGTTTTGATGGTCTCACTTGGGATGGTCTCAAAGCACTTTTGTAATTTTTAGTAGTTTGTTATGGCAGGCATTATCGACCCTTGGAAATTGAAGCTTGCGACATGGGATCCTGAACAAATTGAAGGTTTTGAGTCCGTATTGTCCATTGGTAATGGAAGAATGGGCCAGCGTGCAAACTTTGAAGAAGCTTATTCTGGTTCTTCATTGCAAGGCTCTTACTTAGCAGGGGTCTATTATCCGGACAAAACGAGAGTAGGATGGTGGAAAAATGGATACCCAGAGTACTTCGCTAAGGTTTTGAATTCTGCGAATTGGATTGGTGTCGATGTAAAAGTTGGCGGAGAGACATTGGACTTAGCTCGAGCTCAATCGGTTGACCATTTTGCCTGGGAGTTGAACATGAAAGACGGCGTGTTGAAACGCTCCTTTACGTGTACCTTGGAAAGCGGCTCTTCAGTCCAAGTTAAAGCTGAACGCTTTTGTTCCATGCACAACCCAGAATTGGGATGCCTGCGATATACCATCAAAGCTAAAGATTGTCCAGTTCAGCTTATTCCCTATATAAACGCGTGTGTTACCAATTTGGATTCCAATTGGGATGATGCATTTTGGGTTGTTCATGAGGCGAAACATCGAGGTCCACGACAAGCTTACGTTCGTGCCGAAACGAACAAAACTCATTTTGGAACTGCGTTTGCGATGACCGTGGCGGCATACACATTGGACGATAGAGAGAAGAAGGAGTGCAGCCAATCCAAAGTCGAATCCAATTCTGAACGCGTGGGTATTGCTTTTGAGGCCAATCTAAAACAAGGTCAAGTCTTGACGATTGAAAAATACGTTGGTATTTGCACGACAATGCAGCATGCAGAAGAAGATTTGGTGGAGAGTGCCTGTGCTCATAGTGAAGAAGCAGAAAAATCCGGTTGGGAATCGCTCGTTCACGCTCATCGTCTAGCTTGGGATCGCATCTGGCAGCATGCGGACGTTGAAATTGATGGTGATATCAAATCCCAGCAGGCCATCCGATTTAATATTTTTCATTTAAATCAAACTTACCGAGGGGATGATGCCAGATTGAATATTGGCCCAAAAGGATTTACCGGTGAGAAATATGGTGGAGCTTGTTATTGGGATACGGAAGCGTATTGTATCCCTTTTTTCCTCGCAAGTCATCCAGAACAAGTTGCTCGACAGTTATTGATATACCGATTTAACCACTTCCAAAGAGCGGTTGAGAACGCGGAGAAATTAGGTTTTTCGGGTGGTGCAGCATTGTATCCCATGGTCACGATGAACGGGGAAGAATGTCACAACGAATGGGAAATCACGTTTGAAGAAATCCACCGAAACGGTGCTATATCCTTTGCCATTTGGAATTATGTCAATTATACTGGAGATAAAGATTATCTCAGAACACATGGATTTTCAGTTCTCCTTGGTGTGGCTCGTTTTTGGGAACAACGAGTTCAATGGTCGGTGCAGAAAAGGGCCTACGTCATTCTTGGTGTCACTGGACCCAATGAGTACGAGAATAATGTCAACAACAACTGGTACACCAACTACCTCTCGGCTTGGTGCATGCGTTACGCGCTTGAAGTAGCCAAGTGGATAAAAATGGAACACCCTGATGATTGGGTAAAACTGACCGCTGAGTATGATCTTGACGAGAAGCGAACGTTTAAAGCTTGGTCAACGATTCCTGATCAGATTTTCTTGCCTCAATTGGAAGGAACAGAGGTGTGGTTGCAACAGGATGGATTCATGGATAAGGAGCAGCTTTCAGTTGACGATTTAACAGATGAACAACGGCCTATAAACCAGAAATGGAGCTGGGATCGAATCTTGCGTTCGATTTTTATCAAACAACCCGATGTATTGCAGGGCCTCTATTTCTTCTGGGACAACTTTGAGCGCAGTACCCATCGGGCCAATTATGATTTTTATGAGCCGAAAACGGTACATGAATCCAGCCTTTCACCTTGTGTTCATTCCATCATCGCTTCCCGCCTTGATCTCATGAATGACGCGTACGAGCACTATCTCAGAACTTCGCGTCTAGATCTTGATGACTACAACAAGGAGGTAAACGAAGGGCTTCATATCACTTCAATGGCAGGAACATGGCTGGCTATTGTTGAAGGCTTTGGCGGATTCAGAGTCCGTGATGGAAAGCCATGTTTTGAAGGAAAACTTCCTAAGTCTTGGAGGAGCCTGCGTTTTAAAATTTACTTTCGAAACCGGTTACTCGATATTTTGGTTTCCAATCGAGGCACCCATGTCTCTTTAATCTATGGTGAGCCCATTGATGTGGAGGTCAATGGTGAGGTTATTGGGCTAAGTTGAACTGGGCGTGGAAGCCTCCTTTAATCATTCATTCCGGATCTGAAAGGCCCCAAGTACTGTTTGGAGTTCCCGGCGTACCTCCGAAATACAAAGAATAGGTCCAAGAGTCTGAAGCTTCATTGGGTAAGCCCACATCGAACCATTCAAGACTTGGGCCTTGACCATCTGGTTCTTCCGACCACCCGTCGTTGTCCTCGTATGCTACTGCGACGTTGATGACGTCATCAGGAGACAAAAGCTCAATAGTCTCTCCAGAATTGTTTAGACCTTCGCCACTATTCCACTGTTTACTGTGCGCGTTTTCAGGTAACACAGTTCCAAGCGAGTCCAAGTTACGGGCAACGGTGAAGAAACTGAGAGCTGGAATGGTATCGTTGACTTCGAAGATTACAGAAATTGCGTTGGAGATTCGCCAACCTACGAGAGGAATGGATTCGCTGTTGGGATTGTACAATTCTAAAAATTCCCAATCACTATCATTTCCTTGCGTGGAGTTTGGGTTGTAATGAATTTCAGATATGTGCAATTGAGGAAAGGGGGCGAACGGTCCATTGCAGCTGTCTCCGTAATGCATTAACAAGCTGAGCAGGTCGAGCAAATCAACTTTCAAATCATGATTCAAATCACCAGTGCATTGAGCGCTTAACGACTGCGAAATGGCTAAGAAAATAAGGGTGGCCAACCCTGTAATGTTTATCCTCATGCGTTCTGTTTTGATGAAACAAAACAAAAAAAACGCAGGCCTTATTTCTTGAAAACTTTACTTGTGGACTTTGATTTTTTGCAAGTGATTCAGATTGCGATTTCCACAGATACAGGGCAATGATCAGATCCGAATACATCACTGTGGATTGTTGGGGAGTGGACGCGGGAATTCAATCGCTCACTGACAAGGATATAATCCAACCTCCAGCCTATGTTTTTTTCTCTTGCTCCACCACGGTAGCTCCACCAGGAATAACCAATTTCTCCAGGATGTGCATTCCGCCACGTATCAATTAACTGGGCATTATCGATCAGCTTACTTATTCCGTCAATTTCATCTTGTGTGTAACCAGGTGTCTTATTGTAATTGGAATCTGGACGAGCCAAGTCTATAGCTTGGTGAGCAACATTCAAATCTCCGGTCACGACGACTGGCTTCGAGGAATCAAGTCGTTGAATGTAATCGAGAAAAGCTTCGTCCCATCGCTTTCGAAAGGGAAGACGTTTAAGTCCAGAAGAGGAATTGGGCGTGTACACGGTAATGTAAAAAAACGATTCGAACTCAGCGCACAAGAGACGCCCTTCTTGATCCAATTCATCGATGCCAATTCCGGCCGCGACAGAAATAGGAGTGGTTTTGGTCAAAATTGCTGTTCCTGAGTATCCTTTTTTAATGGCTGAGCTTGAGTATAGCTTATACCCAGATAGACCCCCTAACCCAGCAAGTGCTTCGCGTACTTGGTCGTCTTGTGCTTTGGTTTCCTGGAGACCCAGAACGTCAGGGTCTAAATTTTTGACGATTGTTCCAAATTCTTTTTTCACCACTGCGCGGATGCCATTCACATTCCAGGTATACAATTTCATACAGGTGGTATTTTATCGATACGAGTAGACCACATTTGAATGTCTCTCAATGTCTCTGTTAGGCACCCTGAGGCGATGGGGACACCGTACTCCATGAGGTGCGCCAGGTATGTTTGATGATCATCAAACTCCCTTGCCTGTTCCATATTGATGAAGTGCTGTTCATCTGGACAAGGATTCACGTGGGACAGAACATACTTATCATGCTCGGCGCAGTAACCTACCACGCACATTCCATCTAAATCATACCCGAGCTCGAAAATCCATGGTAGATGCAAGAAGCGGTCTTTCCACAAAGGCATGTACCCCATACTAAAATAGGGGTAATACCAGGTTTTGTGAGGAATTTTTTCCTCGTGCAGTGCGTCTTTTAATTGATACATCGCCTTGCGAAGTCTGTGTGCAACACTTTGCTCTTTCTTGAAATTCTGATACTTTCCCCACCGCTTGTTAGGTGTGTAGTACTCCATTTCGCCGAGCTTCAATTTGTAATCGAATGCCGAAGGAAGATCCAATACATAGCCCGGGTAATACCATTTTCGTCCTGTGTGTCGTCCGTATTCTATTTCTTTCAGCATTGTATACATTCCAAGGCTGTATTCGCTGTATTCTGAATCATACAGGGCAAGTAAAGATGCCATTGAACGATCTCCTAGGTCGAAAAATGATACGGCAATCAGACGATCTCCGTCGTAGACACAGACTTCTTGTGTGTCGAAAACCGTAGAGTGGAAACCTGCATGCAGATACTCGTCTAAAGTATCATGGATGAATCCTTTGAACCGCACCTTGTGTGCGGTGTAAAGTCGTTGACGGCTTTGGCTGATTTTCGCTGGTCCAATGGCGACAGTGAATCGTTTTTCGACTTTTCGCTTGATTTTACGTTGTGATTTGCTCAGTTCATGCTTGCGCAAGTCCAATCGAATGTTGACCACCGAGTAGACATTTGCTTCGATGCAAAGCAGATCCATTTTGTAGAGCATTACAGCACCACGAAACCATCCGGAAGCTAAGTACTGGTCGTACCGGGTGTGCGTTAACTTACGGGGGAAATGGGTTTGAACGAGCACGGCGATATCAGTCAGAGGTCGCGTTCATCAACTCCTTCAAACCACCCACACTGCTCATTAAACCGCTCGCTTCATAAGGCATAAAAACTGTTTTGCTGCCTGTTCCACCTTCTTTCAGCACTTCTTCGATTGTCTCGATGTACTTCACAGCAATCAAGTACTGTGTAGGATCGGCCTTGGTATCAGCAACGGCGGCCGCAATTTTTAGAATGGCTTCTGCTTCTGCTTGAGCAACTGCCAACCTTGCGGTAGCTTCACCTTCTGCCCTGAGAATACGAGCCTGCTTTTCACCCTCGGCTTGGTTGATATCTGCACCTTTCTGACCCTCTGCTTCCAAAATTGCAGCACGCTTGGTTCCTTCAGCTTCAATAATTTGTGCACGACGGGTGCGTTCTGCGCGCATTTGCTTCTCCATGGCTTCTTTAATGTCCACGGGGGGATTGATATCTTGCAATTCGACGCGGTTCACTTTGACCCCCCATTTATTGGTTGCTTCGTCTAGAATGGAGCGAAGTTTCATATTGATGGTATCTCGGGAAGTAAGGCACTCATCCAATTCCAATTCACCAATTACATTTCGCAACGTAGTTTGGGTCAATTTTTCAATCGCGTTGGGAAGGTTATTAATTTCATACACCGCTTTAACAGGGTCAGTGATTTGGAAGTAAATCAATGCGTTGATCTCTGTCACGACGTTATCTTTTGTGATAACTCCTTGTTTTGGAAAGTCGAAAACCGTTTCCCTTAAATCCACACGATCCTTCAATTTGTATTGAACTACCTTTTGTCCATTGGGTCGTTCTGCAATGATCCGCCATACAATTTCACGTGGACGATCGATGATGGGTATAATGACATTAATGCCTGCATCAAGGGTCGTACGATACTTGCCCAACCGCTCAATCACCATGGATTCGCTTTGACGCACAATTCGGACACCTTTTATGACGATGACCGTTGCAAAAATGAAAAATAAAGTAGCGAGAACTGTTGTCGCCGTCATGAGGAAGAAGATTTAAGTGAAACAATAAGTGTGTTGCTCTCTACTTTATCGATGACTACGATTCTGCCTGATGTGGCCTGATCAGCTTTTTCCCGTTCGAGGAGCTCTGCACGCCAATCGTCCCCGTCGACCTTGCAGCGGCCCAAGCCTGAAGACGAATCAAAAGCTTGCGTTATGATACACTCTCTGCCCAAAAGGGCGTCTACACCAGACATGCGTTCATTGCCTAAAAACCCCATATTCAAGGCGAAGGGACGGAGGAAGAAAAAAGTCATTAGTGCGGTCACTGCCGATGTTACCAACTGTAATTCTACAGACGCCTTAAAATGGGCTGCGATGGCTCCTCCAAAGCAACCAAGTCCTAAACAGGCCAGAACAAAACCAGGCACAAAAACCTCACAAACTATGAGACCCAGACCCACTGCGAGCCAGATTTGCCACGATTCCCAAATCATCGCCTGAAAGTTAAGGAGTTTTGCGGTCTCGTGGGTCATGATTCATAACGAGCTGGTTGTACACATGCAATACTTGTCTAATTACTGCACTGTCCTGCGCATTGTTCAAAATGAAATCTGCATATTCTTTTCGCTCTTCGTCAGAAATTTGCCGGTCCATTCGATTCTGGACGTCTGTTATGTCGACATCCATCCGCGCCATGGTTCTTGATATGCGCAGATGCTTTGGCGCATGAATTGACACAACAGAATCGCATTGCTCATGAATTCCGGATTCGATTAAGATGGCAGCCTCTCGCATGACAAAAGGAGCATCGGAGTGCTTGGATTTGAAGGCGCGCCATTCCTCAAAGTCACGTTGTACCAATGGATGAACGGCTTCATTCAATTCAACCAATGCACTTGCATTGGAAAAAACGATGGCAGCCAAGGCCGCGTGGTTAATATCAACGAGTACCCCATTATGGTACACGCCACACTCCCCTCCGAACCGGCCTACCACCCAAGATCGCAACGAGTCATACTTCTGATAAAGCAACTTCGCTCGCTCGTCCGCATGGTAAACTGGAATTCCAATGGCGCTGAAAATGTTTGCAGCGGTTGTTTTCCCGCTTCCAATCCCACCCGTCAATCCGACAACGGGCAAAAGGTGCGGTTCGGGTGTGGAAAAATCAACCATGCAACAAAGGTCTATCAATTCATTCAATGGTTAACCTTTGCAACATGGGACACCTTATAGCACCTTCCATTCTTGCTGCGGACTTTGCTAATTTGCAAAGGGAAGTGGAAGCCGTCAATGACACCGAGGCTGACTGGTTTCACCTAGATGTAATGGACGGAGTATTTGTTCCGAACATCAGCTTTGGAATGCCCGTTATCAAGTCCATTGCGAAACACGCCAAGAAGCCATTGGATGTGCACCTCATGATTGTTGATCCGGACCGGTACATCGATGCTTTTCATGCCTTGCAAGCCGATGTTTTAACGGTGCATTTGGAGGCATGTACACATTTGCACCGGACCCTCCAAGCTATTCGTGCCAAAGGCATGAAGGCGGGCGTAGCGTTGAATCCACACACCCCTGTTTCGTCATTGCATGATGTAATTGAAGAATTAGATCTGGTCTGTTTAATGTCTGTGAATCCTGGTTTTGGCGGTCAGGAATTCATCGAACACACATATTCGAAAGTGCGAGAATTACGTGCTATGATTAATCGAGCCGGATCATCTGCGATGATAGAGATTGATGGTGGCGTTGGAATCAACAATTGGTCGAAACTTGTTAACGCAGGGGCAGATGTTTTGGTGGCCGGTTCTTCGGTCTTCAATTCGCCATCACTAGCCAACGCTATTCGAATTATGAAAGGAATTCCCGAGCAATCTCAGGCTTGAATTTCCGCTGTCAAATCGGCATCTAATAATTTGGTGCACTTTGGTTCTAATTCGTCGTACGTGCCACTTAAAACAGTACACTTTCCTTTAAAGTGTACATGCAATGCACACTGCTCGGCCTGGGTTGCATCATGTCCGCAAATCGATACGAGCATGTGAATAACATGATCGAAAGTATTGTGTTCGTCATTGAAGAGCACAAGACTGTATCCAGCCGTTTCTACAGTTTCTAAGACGGGATCTAGGGCTACTTCTTCCACTGTACTGGCGTGTATTGCCTCCCAAGTCTGTGTCACCTTATTTCGTTCCTGTGACTGCATTTCCAACAAAAATAGACCAATGTGTGTAGGTTGTTGTTTTTTGGAGAACAAACATTTATTTAAAGAGTTCTATAAATATGAGTAAGACTAAGATATTGTTTGTTACTCCCTCCAGCACCAAAGCTGGGCACGGCGTTTCTCAAGTACTAGAGGACTTGGGTTACGAAGTAAGCAACGCCTCTACACCAGAAGAAACAGTGTTGACGGCGATGGAATTAGACCCTCAAGTCGTCATTTGGCCAGATGCTCTGAATGAAGAGTCTTCATGGACCAGAGTGAAAAGCATTCTCGAAGCACGAAATCCAATGATTTCTCTTGCTAACGACTTTAATGCAGCAGCCATCGACGAGGGTGAAAGTGCAGACAATAAAGTTGAAAGTAAGAGTGCCATCGAAGTCCCAACTTCGACGATGAATGCGCTTGTTGAACAGCTCGAACACATTGGGTCTAATGGAATCGGCAATCCCCAGTTTTACACGAAGGTTGGCAACAAACTTCGCCGAATCCGACTTAGTGAAATCCGATACATTCAAGTTGAAGGAAAATATAGTGCCATTCAACTTGAGTCAAGACAGTATCATGTCAAGGCTTCGCTGAAAGATTTATTATTAATTCTAGCATCGGAAGAATTTGTCCGAGTAAGTCGAAACTTCGTTGTCAATCTCAACCACATTAATCACATCGATATCTATCAGAGTACAGTGCACGTGGCTGGAGAAGACGTCCCGGTAAGTAGAACTTACAAAGATAATTTAATGAAAAACGTTCGGCTTCTCTAAGATTCCGCTTTCAATTAACATGAGCTTGATTCTTACATTTACATCATGTCAGATACATCAAGCGAAAGTGTTCCTGATGCGCGCCCGGCGAACTTCATTGAGCAAAAAATAAAGGCGGATATCTCATCAGGAAAACATGGTGGCAGGGTACACACCCGGTTTCCCCCTGAACCCAACGGTTATCTTCACATAGGTCACGCGAAGGCCATTTGTGTGAGCTTTGGATTGGCAAAACAATTTGGTGGAAAAACAAACCTTCGCTTTGACGATACAAATCCGGAGAAAGAAAGCCTAGAATATGTCAACGCAATTAAAAAAGACATTTCGTGGTTGGGTTTTGATTGGGATGGCGATGAGTTCTATACAAGCGACTACTTTGAACAGCTCTACAACTACGCTTGTAAGTTGATTTCAAAAGGTCTAGCGTACGTTGACGACCAAACAGCAGAGCAAATTGCGGCTCAAAAAGGCGCTCCAGGGACTCCTGGTGTGAACAGTGCATATCGAACTCGGTCGGCTGAAGAAAACCAAAAGCTGTTTGGTGAAATGAAGGCAGGTCGCTGCAAAGAAGGTGAACGGGTTTTGCGCGCAAAGATTGATATGGGTCATGTTAACATGCTCATGCGCGATCCGGTAATTTACCGGGTGAAGTTTGTTAATCATCACCGAACAGGTGAAGACTGGGTAATTTATCCAATGTATGATTTTGCGCATGGACAATCAGACTCCATCGAAAGGATAACGCACAGTTTGTGCTCGTTGGAATTTGAAAATCATCGACCTCTATATAATTGGTTCATTCGTGCATTGGATATTTATCCAAGTGAACAGACTGAATTTGCTCGGCTGAATTTGAATTACACAATAATGTCAAAGCGTAAGCTCCTCCGTCTTGTTGAAGAGGGGGTAGTAGATGATTGGGATGATCCCCGCATGCCGACTATTTCTGGATTGCGAAGGCGGGGATATTCTGCCGAGAGTATTCGTGTTTTTTCAAACCTGATAGGCGTTGCCAAACGTAACAATACCATTGATGTGAGCTTGTTGGAGTGGTCCCTGCGCGATGACTTGAATCGTCGTGCTTTACGAGTGATGGCTGTTTTGAATCCAATTCGATTGGTAGTTCTTAACTACCCTGAGGAAAAGATGGAAATGATGAAGGCAGTGAATAATCCGGAAGATGAAGCCGCTGGAACGCGTGAGATTCCCTTTGGACGTGAGTTGTGGATGGAGGCTGATGATTTTCGTGTCGACGTAAATAAGAAGTGGTTTCGATTAGCCCCAGGGCGAACAGTGCGCTTGAAGTTCGCGTACATCGTTCAATATGTAAATCACCTTCAAGACGAGCAAGGTAACGTTACCGAGGTGCACGTAAATTACCTTCCAAATAGCCGAAGTGGTCAGGACACATCGGGAGTAAAACCTAAAGGAACATTGCATTGGGTTGCTGCTGACAGCGCTAAAGAAGCGGAGGTGCGACTTTACGACCGATTGTTTAAGGAAGCTGCGCCGGAAGCAAAGGGAGATTTCATGGACGCCTTAAATCCAAATAGCCTAAAAATATTACAGGGCTGCAAGGTTGAACCTTGCCTGTCGAAAGCCGCAGAGGGAACATATTTCCAATTTACCCGACTTGGTTATTTCACATTAGACCCGAAACATAGTAAGCCGGGATTACCAGTTTTCAATCGGTCAGTATCCCTAAAGGATGGCTGGAAAGGTTAATTGTGCGCAACAAAGACCTCACTTGGGTGATAGGCCCATTTTAGCTGCTAACTGAAGCATAAGTTCTTTGGCCGGTTCTGGCTCATTTGGAATCTCACCATCTAGGATGGCCTCTTTTATGGCATTTTTCAGGTCTCCAATGGGTTTACTAGGCGGTATGCCGAATGTTTCCATAATCTCCTGACCGGAAATGGGTGGTTGGAAGTTTCGAAGGTGATCCTTTTCCTCGACTTCCTTTAGCTTTTGGACAACAAAATCGTAGTTGGCTAGATAGCGTTTTACTCGTGCTTCATTCTTGGATGTGATATCAGCTCGGCATAAGATCATCAGAGCGTCAATGTCATTGCCAGCATCAAACAATAATCGGCGGACAGCGCTGTCCGTAATTTGATTCTTTGTCAATGCGATGGGCCTTAGGTGCAATAAGACCAATTTTTGAACGAATTTCATTTTATGGTCCAAAGGCAGTTTCATGCGCTTAAAGATTTTAGGCACCATACGGGCTCCCTTCTCTTCATGTCCATGGAAAGTCCAGCCATGATTTTTTTGAAACCGCTTTGTTGCAGGTTTTGCAATATCATGAAGGATCGCGGCCCAACGAAGCCACAGGTCGTCGGACACTTTGGCGACGTTATCTAAAACCTCAAGGGTGTGATAGAAGTTATCTTTATGCCCAACTCCATCACGCCATTCTACCCCTTTCAGTTTCTCCATTTCAGGGAAGGTAATTCCAAGTAATCCGCACTTATCAAGTAACTTGAATCCACTGGACGGGCGAGGGCTCAGGATGATTTTATGCAGTTCAGTATGGATCCGTTCCTGGCTTATTATTTTCATCCGATGGGCATTACGTTGAATCGACGCCAAATTTGAATCGGTGATTTTGAAGTGCAACTGAGTAGCAAATCGTATTGCTCGTAACATACGTAAAGGGTCATCGCTAAACGTGATGTCAGGATTAAGTGGTGTTTTTATGCATTGGTTCTCTAGATCCCGTATTCCATTGAAAGGATCGACAAGATCACCAAATGTTGTCTCATTCAGGCTGATGGCTAGGGCATTGATTGTGAAATCCCGCCGATTTTGATCGTCCTCGATTGTCCCGTCTTCGATTATGGGTTTACGGCTGCCACGTTCGTAGGATTCCTTACGAGCACCTACAAATTCCACTTCCCAATCGCGGTATCGGAACATTGCTGTTCCAAAATTCTTAAATGTGGTCACCTTACCAGCATTCAGCGCGAATGACGCCTTTTCGGCCAATTCGATGCCGCTACCTTCAACAACAATATCGATATCCTTGCAACGACGTTGGAGCAAAAGATCCCTTACGAACCCTCCAATGGCGTATGCGGACTTGCCTTCTTCGTCCGCAATTTTGCCAATAGTCTTGAACAGCGGATGATTCAGGTGGGCCGAGTAGTTCATGGCTTCTGCGGGCATGGTATCAAAGGTACGTGGATAGCCTTTAGCTCCTCAGAATACTAATGCAACCGGCATCATCGAATTGAACGAGCAACGAGGATTGATTTGAATTTAATTCTTCTCGGCGGTAGTTGGCTTTAAAGTCTACGAGTGATTTTATTTGCTTGTCGATATCGATGAATGTCATAGGGGTGGGTTTCCCGGCGACATTTGCACTCGTTGAGGCTAGTGGGGCACCAATTCCTTGAATTAAAAAGCTTAAATACGGGTCCGAAACCAAACGTACTGCAATGGAAGCATTTTCCCTCACCATGCCTGATGCGAATGTATGCTGGTCCTTATTGCCAAGTGTTCCGACCAGCGTTACAGGCCTGTCACTCACTTCTAAAAGTTCCCAAGCGGAATTTGGTAGGTTGGGAAGAAGTTGCTCCAGTACTTGGCTCGAATCTACAAGCATCAGTAAGGTTTCGGTGAAGGGTCGCTGCTTAATTTCAAAGATATGTTTTACACCTTGAGCAGATGTGGCGTCAGCAGCGAGACCCCAAACGGTGTCGGAGGGATGCAAAATTACGCCACCGTCACGCAAAGTTCGCACTGCCATCAGGGCATCTTCATACCAAATAGGACGTTTTCTACTCATTTAAATGTACTTCGATCCAAGAATTAACTGCATTCTCAATATCGAATTCTAAGCTCTTCGAATTCTGACGCTCAAATGTCTGCCCAGTAATTTGTTCGTAGAGTCCGATATACCGGTCGGTTACTTCTTGGATAAATGTTTCTGGCATCTCGGGAACGACTTGGCCCTTAAGTCCCATAAAACCATTGGCCATTAGCCATTCGCGGACGAACTCTTTGCTGAGTTGTTTTTGTTGCTCTCCCCGGTTTTGGCGTTCTTCGTAACCATCGGCAATGAAGTACCTCGAACTATCTGGCGTGTGAATCTCATCAATTAAAAACAACTGGTTATCACGTAACCCAAACTCGTATTTTGTGTCTACTA
>DIHQ01000140.1:0-326 GCA_002420235.1 Flavobacteriales bacterium UBA5692 | reverse complement strand
CAAACTCGTATTTTGTGTCTACTAGAATCAGTCCATTGGCACGGGCCATTTCGGTGCCACGTTGGAAAAGCGACCGGGTGACCTTTTCCATTTCATCGTAAAGATCGATTGATACAAGATTACGTTCAAGAATTGCCATCTTGCTAATGTCTTCATCATGACCTTCTGCGGCTTTAGTTGCTGGCGTAATAATCGGCTCGGGAAAGCGATCGTGTTCTTTCATGCCTTCTGGCAATGCCACACCGCACAGAACGCGCTTTCCTGAATTGTAAGTTCGCCATGCATGACCCGTTAGGTAGCTGCGGATGACCATTTCCAATCGAATG
>DIHQ01000101.1 GCA_002420235.1 Flavobacteriales bacterium UBA5692 | reverse complement strand
CCTCGACCGAGGGAATGGCCGGAATATTATTATGTATTCACCACAAGGAGGGATGGACATCGAAGCAGTAGCCGAGAAAACCCCAGAATTGATTTTTAAAGAGTCCATTGATCCTACCTTGGGATTGCAGGGTTTCCAAGCACGGCGTATTGCGTTCAACCTCGGGCTGAGCGGAAAGGCGTTCAAGGAGATGACCAAATTCGTCAATGCCTTGTACAACGCGTACGTGGGCAGCGACGCTACGATGTTTGAAATCAATCCCGTGTTGAAGACAGCGGACGACCGGGTCATCGCGGTAGATTCAAAGGTTTCTTTGGATGGTAATGCCCTCTATCGCCATTCGGATTACGCGGCGATGCGGGATACGACCGAAGAAGACCCAACCGAGGTAGAAGCAGATGAAGCTGGTCTCAACTATGTCAAACTTGATGGTAACGTAGGCTGTATGGTCAATGGGGCAGGTCTCGCCATGGCTACCATGGATATTATCAAGTTGAGTGGTGGGGATCCGGCCAATTTCCTTGATGTTGGCGGCACAGCGGATGCAGTGCGCGTAGAGAAAGCCTTTCGTATTATCCTGAAGGATCCAGCCGTGAGGGCAATTTTGGTAAATATTTTTGGGGGTATTGTCCGTTGCGACCGCGTGGCACAGGGTGTAGTCGATGCCTTCCGCAATATGGGTAACATCGATGTGCCGATTATTGTGCGATTGCAGGGAACAAACGCTGAGGAAGCCAAGCGCTTGATCGATGAGTCGGGCCTTAAAGTCAGGTCCGCGATTTTATTGAAGGAAGCGGCAGAAGCTGTAGCCAAAGTATTGGCCTAATAGCTTTCTCATCAATTTTCGACTTTTTCGATGGTTAGTATTCCGTCCCGAATCGGTAATAATGTTGTGCGAATGCTTCTGAGTTTTGCCCAATCGGCGCATACAGACTCGAGGTGTTCGCTGGTGGCGTCTCCGTCTGTGCGAGACGGAAGCACCTTACCCCACCACAACACATTATCCACCAAAATCCACCCGCCTCGACGGACCAGGGGTAGGCACTGATTGACGTAATTTCCAGTTCTGGATTTGTCGGCATCGATCCACACAAGGTCATATGGGCCTTTGAAACTGGGCAGAGCGGTCGAGGCTTCCACGTTGTGTCGTTGGATGCGCTCTCGAATCTTCGCTTTTTCCCAAAATTCGTCTTGTATGGCATTTAATTCATCGTTGGGTTCTACGGTATCTATGTGACCATTTGCATCCAGACCAGCGGCCAAGCAGATGGTTGAATAGCCCGTGTAGGTCCCGAGCTCTAGCACCCGCTGCGGCCGTACCATACGGCTCCAATTTTGGAGGAATTTGCCTTGAATGGGGTCGCTGAGCATTTGCGGTGTCAACACTGTTTGCCACGTTTTTTTCCGCAATTCAGCTAACACGTCATCTTCAGCGCTGCTGTGGTTTATTGCGTAGGTTAGAAGCTCATTGTCCAGTTGATGGGGTTCTTCCATTTTGTACTGGTTTTTTACAAAGGTCCGCCGTGGTTGACTGATTCTCTCAATAAAAATGCAAAAAGAACTGCCTAACCTGATGAAATGGGTAAATGGTCTGTCTCACGATTCATTTTTCATTAAAGCCCAGAACTTCTAAGAATTCGTTCTTCGTACTCAAAAGAGATAGAATCGCCTTTCAGGCTGGTTCAAGTACCTTCGTGCCGTTATGTCACGCCAAAAGAAAAAGAAGCGAATTCGCGCCAGCGAAGGTGGAACGGTCTACAGTACTGCTGCCGATTGGATGCCTCTACCGGATAAGCAGGAATTGGTTCCGCGAGTAGAACGGAAGGCAACAACCTTGTACGTAAGTCTGAGCCGAAAGCACCGGGCTGGAAAACCGGTGACTGTGGTTGAAGGTTTGGACCACGATGGGATGGTACTCATGACGATGGGAAAGGAATTGAAAACTTTATGTGGTGCAGGTGGCTCGGTAAAGGAGGGCGCTATCCTCGTACAAGGCGACCATTGCATCAAGATCGTTGAATTTCTAATAGCCAAAGGGTTCCGCACAAAACGCAAAGGAGGATGAACGATACCAAACTTAAAGGAGAGGAGGAGCAAGCGAATCAGTACAACGGTCTGCCTCTTTACTTTGCGAAAACCCTTGCGAGCCTCGAAGAATTCCTCGAAAAGGAATTGGTGGATTTGGGGTGTGTTGGGGTCAAACAAGCAAAGCGTGGTGTGGAATTTCATGCCGATATGGCGACGTTGTTTCGGGTTTGTCTGAGCAGCCGTTTTGCCTTGACCGTTTTGCGTCCGGTCCTGTCCTATGATGCTCAAAATCCAGATGCCTTATACGACGAAGCGAAGCGCTGGGACTGGGGGGCTATCATGACACCTCAGTCGTCCTTTTCCATTGACGTTACGGTACACTCTTCAGTGTTTACCCACTCTCAGTTCGCCATGTTGCGGCTAAAAGATGCAGTGGTGGATCATTTCCGGGAGTTTTCAGGGCTGCGTCCTGGCATCAACAAAGAGGATCCGGATATCCGGATTCATTTGCACATTGCGCACACTACAATTACTATATCATTGGACGCAGCGGGAAGGCCTCTGAGCCGCCGTGGGTATCGACCGGCGAGTGCCAAAGCACCGCTTAATGAAGTGCTCGCCGCCGGCTTGCTAGCACATGCTGGATGGAAGCCTGGGATTACACTTTACGATGCCATGTGCGGTTCAGGCACCTTTACCTTAGAGGCCGCGTTGTGGGCGGATGGGTTCCCTATCCAATGGCACCGCCGGAAATTTGCATTCATGGATTGGCGTGGATTTGATGAAGACGAGTGGTGGAGCGTACGCGATGCTTTAAAGGAGGCACGTGAGCCAACAGAGACCAAGATTTTCACTTCTGACCGTGACTTCGCAGCCATATCACAAGCTCGCCAATCATTGGCAAATATGGAGTTGGTAGGCCGTGCAGAACTAGGCCGTTCGGATTTTTTCAAATTGAAGCCTCGCTCCGAGACGGGGTTGCTGGTATTGAACCCGCCGTATGGAGAGCGATTGCCTCTGGCGGATGCTCCGGCGTTTTATGCTAAAATTGGCGATGCCTTGAAGGCTAATTGGTCGGGCCATTCAGCATGGATAATGTCGTCCGACGTCGATGGCTTGAAGCGGGTCGGCTTGAAAACCAAGCGCCGCATCAAATGCTTCAACGGACCAATGGAGTGCCGATGGATGGGGTGGGACCTATACCAAGGCACGGGAGATGCACCTGACCCAGCAGTTTCGAAAACTTCCAAAGTAGACGAGGCATAAGAAGTGACCTCTAATTTGGAGTCTTGCTCCATGCGATTACTGAAGCACTAGCGGCTCACCAGCTTGGATATCCAGCGGCCTGAGGCTGAAGTGAATTGGACCACGTAAACGCCGGGTACTAGCTCGCTAATGTCTAACGTGGGATTGGCCTCTTGAATGGCTTCTTGAATGACTTCGCGTCCAAGCGCATCGATAAAGATCACCGTACCTGCGCAAGTGGTACCCAATTGAACAGAGGCGGATGCCGGGTTGGGAAATAGGCTGAGTTCCTGTGCAGGGAGCCACTCGCCGATGCCACTGATGAAACCAGCAATAACATCCTCCGAGTAGCGCGGCTCAATTTTATATTCTTCGAACGTGTAATGAATGCATCCTGTTATGGAGTAGTACTCGTCTTGAATCCATCCGTCTTCTGGCAAGTACATATAATCGTTGGTCTTCACCTCACCGCTCCCGTCATCGAATATCGCTTCACCATAGTCGGCGTCAGGGTTGGTGCACATGGCATTGACAATTTGCACGAGGCATCCTTCATAAGCTTCGCTTGAGGCCAATTCTCCGGTGGTTACAATGGATGGAGCCGGCAGGTCGTTACCTGAACTTATGGTTTCAAAGTAGCTGATGTTTGTCAATTCAGTGACGTCGTAGAACTCGGCAACCTCGGCTTCAATGATCACCTCGTCTCCAATTTCTGGTGCTTGAGTGTTGTCGTAGACAAAGATGCCATTCCAAGGACCTTCGCCGTCTTGGATGAAGTAGCCGATGACGCCTGAGGTGGCTGAGGCAACGTTGTTGGCTGTGATGATCCCGGTGGTGGTAACGGACAAGCCGACGAGCGGAGAACTGAACAACTCACCTTGGATTTCAGCAATGGTGTTTGTCACGGTTTGACCAGTAACGTTGGTTTGAAGTCCGATGGCCAATGTGAGCGCGAAGCCCAGAGCGTAGGTGTGTTTCATGTGGAGGATTTTGTGAATGTACCTTTGAAGGACAAAGAGAAATGAAAAATCACGAAACACAAAATAGAGAGCGCCGAATGTTCATTACCGGTGCCACGTCGGGTTTTGGAGAGGCGGTCGCACGCTTGGCCCTCGCAGCAGGGTATAAACTGGCATTGACCGGACGTCGTGAAGATCGGCTACAGGCGCTGCAATCCGAATTAGGGGATGCCGTGCGATATGCTCTTTGTTTCGACGTGCGCAATCGAGACGAAACGGCTGAAGCGATTCGAGCGTGTAGCTCGGATTTCGTACCAACAGTGTTGGTGAACAACGCGGGGCTGGCCGTTGGACGAGAGCCCATCGATGAAGGCGTTTACGACGATTGGGATCGGATGATTGACACCAATCTCAAAGGCTTGTTGAACGTTACCCGTGAGTGGACACCACACATGGCGCCGGGATCTCGCATTATCAATATTGGAAGCGTGGCAGGTCGCCAGGCCTACCCGGGTGGGGCCGTGTACAACGCATCCAAGTTTGCCGTGCATGGGTTGACGCAGGCGATGCGTATGGATTTGTTGCCGCGTGGCATTCAGGTGGCTCAGGTAGCACCGGGTGCGGCCGATACGGAATTCAGCTTGGTGAGATTTAAGGGTGATGAGGCTGCGGCAAATGCGGTGTACAGCGGGTACACACCGCTCTCCGCTGAAGATGTTGCGGATGCAGTGATGTACGTTGCGACACGCCCCGAACACGTTAGTATCCAGGATGTATTAATAATGCCTGCTGCACAAGCGAGCGCTTACCATTTTCACAAATCATGAGGATGAAAAAACGGAATTTGTGTTTGGTCCTCTCCGGAATAGCTGCAATGCTTACTTGGATTGGCTGTTCCTTTCAATCGGAACGTGTGGATTTGATTGTCCACAATGGGGTGGTGTTGACCCTCGACGGAGCGAACACAGTTGCGCAGGCTGTTGCGGTGGATAGCGGTCGGATTGTAGCGGTCGGCCCTGAACGTGCGATCCTTAATAAGTATGCGGCCGAGCAATCACTTGATCTGCGTGGGGGGGTATTGACCCCGGGCCTTATGGACGGGCATGCGCATTTGATTGGCTACGCCGATGGACTTCTGGAAGCCAATTTATTCAGCACGAGTAGCTGGGAAGATGCAGTGGAACGTGTCATTCAACATCAAGCAGAGTGGCCCAGTGAATGGGCGGTTGGCAGGGGATGGGACCAAAATGACTGGGACAGTCAAGCATTTCCAGATCGCAAATTACTTGATGCCGCCTTTCCCGATCAGCCCGTTGCGCTAGAACGCATTGACGGGCATGCAATGGTGGTCAATGCCGAGGCATTGCGCCGAGCAGGATTACTGGAAGGTGGATGCCCGGTCGTTGAAGGGGGAGAAGTGGTGTTGGACGGTAAGGGTCTGCCAACGGGTGTCCTCATTGACAATGCTTGCGGATTAGTCAGTGCCATCATTCCTTCACATCCCGAGCCGCGAAGGCTTGAGGCTTTGTTGGAGGCGCAATCGAATTTGCTTGCTCACGGCATTGTTTCCATTACCGATGCTGGGTTGTCGCCGGCTGAAATTGAGCGGATCGATGCGTTACAAGAAGCCGGTTTGCTCAAGTTACGTGTGAATGCGCTTGTCACAGCCAGCGACGAAAACATTGCTTGGCTCGTGGATTCGGGCCGGCGAATAGAAGATATGCTTGTCGTGAATGGCGTCAAGTTTTACATGGATGGCGCACTAGGCTCGCGCGGTGCATTGCTCCGTCAGCCTTATAGCGACCGCAAAGGTTGGTTCGGTCTGGCTACCCAGCGTCAAGCAGAATTTAAGCGCCAAATCGAGACGCTGTACGGGCACGGTCTACAGGCTGCTACACATTGCATTGGAGATTCAGCGACGGCTTTGGTTTTGGACGCCTATGCCGAAGTGCTTGAAGGGCCCAATGACAGGAGGTGGCGCATTGAGCATGCGCAGGTGGTTTCGAAAGAGGACGTTGTAAGATTCGGAGGCTACAGTGTCATTCCTTCGGTTCAGCCTACGCATGCGACGAGCGATATGTACTGGGCGGGAGAGCGCTTGGGAAGGAGCCGAATCCGCCGCGCATATGCTTATCAGGAACTGCTCCAAGCACTGGGTATGACAGCACTAGGCACGGATTTCCCGGTAGAAGATATCGATACTCGGAAGACGTTTGCTGCAGCCGTGGCGCGGAAGGATGCCAATGGGTTCCCGGTGGACGGCTTTCAGCCGGAAAATGCTTTGACTCCAGAACAAGCCTTGCGGGGGATGACTCAATGGGTAGCGTTGGCCCAATTTCAAGAAAACGATTTGGGTACGATTGAAGTTGGCAAGTGGGCAGACCTCACATGGATGGATCGAAATTGGCTGCTGGTGGATGCTCAATCTGTTCTTGCCACACGTATTTTTGGCACGTGCATCGCTGGTGATTGGTGTTACTTGGAATTAGAGCGTCAATGAAGAATAACGTTTTGCGATCTCCTCTGACTTGGTTACTAGTGATTTTTGCGGCTGGGGTGGTAATAGGCATTGGTGAGTTGACCCCCGATAGAGGTTTACCCGTCATCCAACCTCATGAATTGAACCCTGCACTTGTTGATCCGACTTTGTGGTCTAGCGAAGATCACCGGGTCCTAGATTTTGAGTTGGTCAATCACTTAGGCGACAGCGTTACGTTAGAGAGCCTTGAAGGCGAAGTCCTTATTGCTGATTTTTTCTTTAGCCGCTGTGCGACAATTTGCCCTATTATGACGTCCAATTTGCGTGCTATACCTGAGGCAATGGACGGAAAAACCGGTTGGCGAATATTGAGCCACAGCGTGACGCCGGTGGCCGATACCCCCGAGGTACTAACAACGTATGCAAAACGAATGAAGGCATTCCACCCCAATTGGTGGTTCCTTACAGGCTCCAAAGAAGAAATTTATCGGCTGGCGCGAACGAGTTATTTCGCCTGTTATGATGAAGCGCATGGTGGCGATGGTGGTTTCCAGGATTTCGTTCATACCGAGAACGTTGTGCTCGTTGATGTCAAAGGACGTCTCCGTGGTTTCTATGACGGCACCAGCGAAGAGGCTATTAAACAACTCATTGCGGACGCCCAATTTCTCCTTGAAGAAAGTAATTAGGTTTTTATCGAATTAAAAGAGAAATTACAGAAAGCAATCCATTATTCTCATGTGTTTTTAAGTGCAAGTCCCGCATAACAACGCGATTAAGGATAAGGAATTGGCAGGCCTTGGTCTTCCGTTTTATTTAATTTGAAAAAAACATTCGCAAAAGATTGCGGGATGAATAATTCGAACTATCTTTGCGCCCCCTTTCGAGGGTAGTTCTTTAGTTTTAGTGGTGCACATAGATCAAAAGTTTTCGTTAGGAAACTGAGCTAGATTGAAAAGTCTAACGTATCTTTGGAAGCTACTTTAATCAGGATAGAATAGTGCCAAAATTGGTGCTGAAAACCTGGAAACGTTCTTTGACTTGATGCAGCAGCCCGGATTCTTCTTCGGAAGATTCCATCAAATCCACTCTCCCCCCGGAGAGTGGTGTCTCATTTTTCAATAGATGAGATGTTAGATTCCCTGAGATTCTCAACAGATTAAACTTTTTACAATGGAG
>DIHQ01000022.1 GCA_002420235.1 Flavobacteriales bacterium UBA5692 | reverse complement strand
ATGCAGACAACTATGACTCTGGCGCAAACGTAGATGACGGTTCCTGCATCGTGGCAGGTTGTATGTACGATGCTGCTGCCAATTACAATCCCGCTGCCACTTACGATGATATGTCGTGTGCGTTTACCTGTCCAACTCAAGGATGTATGGATCCCTTGGCGTCCAACTTTAACGAAGCAGCGGAAGAAGAGAATGGGTCGTGCTTGTATGCAGGATGCACAAGTATTGGTGCCACGAACTACAACCCTAATGCCTTCGGTGACGATGGTTCTTGTGAGTTCGCAGGTTGCATGAATGAGCTTGCGTGTAATTACGATGCGTCGGCCACGTCCGACGATGGGTCTTGCCTCATCGTAGGTTGTATGGATTCTGAGGGGTTGAACTTTGCTCCCGATGCTAATTTCCCCGGTGGTTGCGATTATCCGGATGCATGTCCTGGGGACATCAATGGTGATATGTTCATAGATGTCAGCGATTTACTCACTTTCTTCCAGTACTATGGAACAGCGTGTCCGGAATGACAAATCAATGATTTGAATAACTCTTGAAATTATACTTGAGCGAATGAGCCGTCCGTTATGGGGTGGCTCTTTCTTTTTCCATAATACCAAGCCTTATTTTTGGACATGCAATTGACCCAGTCCCGTCTCCTCATCTTTGTATGTCTCGCCTACACTACAATTGCGCATGCCCAATTTGTTCCTCAAACACCTTATCGGCCATCGGATGAAGCTCCGACTTGGGTTCGGATGATGTATGGCGGATTGGCGAAACCGGAGAGGGTTAGAGCTGCTTATGAGGCTTATTACGCAACCCATTCGTTCGAAAAAAATCGAGACACCCAGTTTTACAAACGTTGGATGCGTAACATTGAGTTACCCACTGCGTCGGTCTCCCGGGCCTATTCAGCTGCGCACACGGTTAACGCAAATCGGATGACCGGTGAATGGAATGAAATGGGGCCATGGAGCTACGACCCCGAAGTTGCCTTGGGCCGTTTGACGCAGTTGCGAACTGAACTCGATCTAGGCTTGCCTGCCGGAGTGTACCACCTGCGAGTGGAAGGCATGAGTGGCGTGAAGTGGGCAATCCGATGAAGGCATGAGGGAAGCTTCTGTCCAACGTCCACCAGGACGGTGGTTGTTCGAACAGCCACACGTCATACTCGATACCCGATCGCCTAAAGAATTCGATAAGGGTCACATCACCGGTGCGCTGTCCTTTCCGCTTTTTGATAATGACGAACGTGCAGTCATCGGTACCCTTTATAAACAAATTGGCAAGGATGCAGCCGTTGAGCAGGGATTGGAATACGTTGGGCCGAAAATGGCTGAATTTGTGCGCGAAGCGAAAGAACGGTTTGCCGCTCAAGCGAAGCCATTACCTTTAGTCCTCCATTGCTGGAGAGGTGGCATGCGCTCCGGTGCGGTGGCCTGGTTGCTGGAGATGGCTGGCCTCAACACTATTAAGATTACTGGCGGTTACAAGGCTTACCGTTCGTGGGCTCGGAAGGACTTTGCCCAGATTGCAAACCTCCGTATTCTCGGAGGCATGACCGGGGTGGGAAAAACACAGATTTTGAAAGAGATGCGTGCCCAAGGAGCCCAAGTAGTTGATTTGGAGGGCCGTGCTGGTCATTTAGGCTCTGCCTTCGGCAACTTGAAGCGCTTGCCACAGCCCACATCGGAGCAATTTAGCAACGATTGCCATTTTGACCTCGTGACTTTGGACGCCGATAGGCCCATTTGGATGGAAAACGAGAGCCGCACCATTGGAACGGTTAATCAGCCTCAGGAGTTATTTGATGCCTTGAGAGAAGCACCAGTTTGGGCTGTTCGTCGTACCAAAGAGGAACGTATTGATGAGCTATGTCGAGTATACGGCGATGCCAACCTTGAAGAGTTGAAGCGGGCATTTGTGCGAATCCGTGAGAAACTCGGTGGCCTTAAAATGCGAGAGGCACTCGATGCCTTGGACCGAAAAGATTTGCGATCAGCTGCGGCTATAGGACTAATGTATTACGACAAATTGTATCGCCATACCCGTGATCGTTACCCCCGCGACTGCTACTCACAAATCGAGTGCAGTGGGATGGGCTTTGCGGATGCTGCAGCCGCAGTATTGGCGAAGGCAAAAGACTAGGAGCCTGCTGTACATTGCGGTCTGAAGAGATGCACATGGATAAGATTCGATTGACGAGGTTTTCGCACGGGGCTGGCTGCGGTTGCAAGTTATCTCCCGCCGTACTTCACGAAATTCTAGCCGGAGTGGATAATTCAGAGGTATTTGAAAGCCTTGTTGTCGGGAATGATACGAAAGATGATGCCGCCGTGGTTGATATGGGTGATGGAAGTGGCATTATTTCAACGACGGATTTTTTTATGCCCATTGTAGATGACCCCCGTACCTTTGGGCGTATCGCTGCGGCCAATGCAATAAGTGACATTTATGCGATGGGTGGTACGCCGCTCATGGCCATCGCTATCTTCGGATGGCCATTAGGAAAAATCCCAGAATATGCTGCCAGCGCGGTATTAGACGGTGGGCGTTCTATTTGTTCGCAAGCAGGAATTCCCTTGGCAGGTGGTCACAGTATAGACTGTCCCGAGCCCATTTTCGGCTTGGCTGTTACAGGCCGTGTGTTGCTCAAACATCTTAAATCCAATGCTTCCGCGGTGGCTGGTGATCGACTTTACCTTACGAAACCTCTCGGGGTAGGCATGCTGACCACTGCCGAGAAAAAGGGTGTGGTGGAGGCGGTAGACTTGGAATTGGCAGTGCAGTCGATGCAGCGGTTGAATTCTATTGGTGCTCAATTGTCAAAAATTGACGGGGTTCATGCCATGACGGACGTGACGGGATTTGGACTTTTAGGGCATCTTTTTGAGTTGTGCGAAGGCTCAGGCTTGCAAGCGCAATTAGATCTATCCTCTGTGCCGTTACTATGCGGTGAACGCCTCCGCCACTACCATGACTTGGGATGCGTACCAGGGGGGTCCAAGCGTAATTGGGCAAGTTACGGTCACCACATTTCCGATATTGAAGGTTTTGACCGGGATGTGTTGTGTGATCCTCAAACTAGCGGTGGATTGTTATTATCGGTTTCTCCCCGGGATTCTCGTGCTGTCGAAGATGCTCTAACATCTTCCGGACTTCCGGCTCAGTCTATTGGGAACCTTACCGTTTACGAAGGGGAGGCATATGTCTCCTTGTAAAGGAGAATGAGGACAAAAAAAACCGCCGACTCATTCGAGTCGGCGGTTCGCATTTCAGGACGTAGTGGATTCGTTTTTAGTCTTTTCCTACAGCAAGAGCGTAGACAACTAATCCGAACCCGATTTTGTTGATGGCATCACCGATGTTGTAAATGACATCCATGTCCACGGCGCCTTGGAGGAAAGAATACCATTGACCTTCTCCAGTTCCTACCATGTAACC
>DIHQ01000118.1:17281-22480 GCA_002420235.1 Flavobacteriales bacterium UBA5692 | reverse complement strand
CATCCTTCCGCCCAATCGGGGAATGCGTAGCCTTCTGCACAGTGGAAGGCCTGGATACCCACTTCCACGCCAATTTGGCGTGCTCTTCCGTCATCCATGGGCGGGTGAATGCCACCCCAAATGCGCGATAAGGCACTTTCGTTGGCTGCGTCGTAGTAGGTTGCCCATTGCAATTCGAAGTTCATGGAAGGACCGTCCTCAAACACCAAAAACTGGTTCATGGTGACCGGAAATGAACCCAATCCTCCTGGGAAGTATTCGCTTCCCGTCATGAGCGTAAGTACCTCGGCCGCAGCTCGAGAAAAGGTGGAGTGGCCGCTCACGTAGCCGGCAAAAGGCGGCGTCACAAAGGAAGGCCGTTGGTATGGCCACCAGTTTTTAGCTAAAATCCAGCCCACACCCGCTTCATCGATGAAAGGTACCTCTACATAATCCGGACCGCGCCAGGCCAGAACTTTCATTTCACCCACGGCGTCGGGATTCCAAGCGGCAAGCGGATCACCGTCTTCAACTACTTCCATATAGCCGGGGATGATGGGCATTCCCGATGGGTGGTAATTCGCTAGGCTGGTATCCGAACTTTGCCCCATTTCGGCCATGTAGCGAATCGCGCTTACCGGACGGGTATAGTCATAATAGCCTTTCACGCTCCATGTAGCCACAGCTGAGTCGTGCATGGCACCGGCTAGCGCGAGGTACGCTTTGACTGTGTATTCCAGTTTGTCGAGTATTGGGCCTTGTCCTCGCCAACGAAGCTCGAACTCCGAGTACTCCATAATTTCGTTCAAAATTGTGAACCAGTGACCCGGTGGCGTTTCCGAGTCGGGGCCATCTGCCCAAAATTCGGCCAAGCATCGAGCGTAATCGCCTCGTGGGACCATCTGGGATTCGTAAGGTTCGCCTGTATATGGGTTGATGGGGTGCCCTGGATGCAAGCCACCTCCATCAAAGAAGTCATAATAATTAGAGAAATCAGTTGGATTGAGGACGAAATCACCGTCACTTCCCATATTCCCAGGTGAGATATCCCAAATAACACCATCTGAGGCATCAAGGTGCGATGACCAGATAGATACCATTGCAAAGTTCCATTTCCAAAGATCTTCTAATCCGCTTGCAACGCTGATCGAGTCCAAGTGCACGGGTGGGCCTGGATTTTTCCAAACGGCAAAAGTACAGCTGTCGCGTTCAAGGTGTTCGAGGTCGGCTGAGTCTAGCGCAAACGGAACCACTTCACCCCATTCAGGTCCAACGAATTCTGGAATATCCGTGCTCACATTCCCACTTTGGTCGATGAACAACGTGAGCTCAATGGGCTGCCACCGATTGGGGTCGATTACATTGGGATTACCGGGCATTTCGGGTTGGATATTTGGATTGACCGGCTCGTAGCAAACGGCAGCGTATCCATCGGATTCGTTGGCTCCATCTTGCAAACCGAACGTGATTACTTGCTCGGCCACATAGTTGCCAAAGGCAGCTGGACCATTATTTTGGTAGTCCGTCGAAGTCATACCAATATCGTAGCCCAGCATCGCCATCTGTGTGTTGATGTTAAACATAGTAATCTCGCCGTCCGGAGAGTCTTCAAAGCGGTGGGTCATAATCCGATAGATGGCGTAACTAATAGCCTCTTCACGCGCATCAAGAAGGGCTTCTTCAGAATCTGGGATGTCAACGCCTTCGAAAGGACAAGTATATCCTGCCCAAGTTTTGCCAAGAAGGAATGTTTCAGATGGACCTTCATCATAAGCCGTCCAGATGTCAAACATTGCTATGGAGGTGTGAAGGAGGTTACGTGCGTGCACTGTAGGACGCGCAAAATCATTTCGAATCCCTTCTAACACCTCTTCGTTCCAAAGGTGTGCGATGGTTTCACCTTCTGATAATTGGGCCTGCCCCAGCGGGACAAACCAAATGAGCTGGAAGATTATGACTGCCGCAGTGCGCATTGTGTTCATAACGGTCTTCTGAAAATTGAAGAGACCTGTAAGTTAATATTTCATTAAGAACCAGCCCAATAAACAGTCATGAATTCAAACTTCAATCCCTTGGAGGTTAGCGTGTTGACCACAATTGGCGCAATCCTAGGATGCGTATCGTCTTTTTCTGCCTTTGGATATTGAAGGTTTTTTGGTTATGATTCACCTAAGCAATGGTGATTGGAGTGTTATCGCCAGCAGCTGTGTGATCAAGGTTGTTTTCGAATGTTTAGCGGGATAAGATTTTGAAGTTGGCTTCGTACTTAAAATTTCAGTAAACCCTGATCAAAAAACCAGCATGTACGAGAATTGGAAGTCTAAATAGAGGGAGTAGAGACTTAAGTCAACAAATGGGTCGAGAATGAAGAAGAATGCGGCATCACAAGGTTTATCCTGGTGATTTCCGAGAGCTGACCAAATTAACCGGTGAGTCTACCCATTTTTCCATCGTGGTAGTCCAAAATGGCCTGCTGAATTTCCGGAAAAGTGTTCATGACAAATGGTCCTTGGCTGAACACGGGTTCGTGTAATTCAGCTCCTGTTAATAGCAGGACACGAACGGCATCGTTGCAAACCAATTTGATTTCATGGCTATCGCCCGGCGAGACCAGTGCCATCTGGTGTCCGGTTACTGCCTGTCCGTCGAACGAAGCATTTCCACTTAAGATGTAAAGCACTCCGACCCAATCCTGAGGCAGCGGAACGTGCATGATTGCCCCAGATTTTTCACAGGAGAGGTTGGCAATGCGCATGGGGTGGTGAGCTTCAATGGGGGAATGTCTACCGTTCCACTCACCTTGAACCAATCTGATGCGCCATCCATTTTCCTCCCATTCAGGGGTGGCCTTTTTGGGTAAGGGTTGATACCGCGGTGCATCCATCTTATGGCTTTTGGGCGTATTAATCCAAAATTGAATTATCTCGAGCAATCCGCCGTGTTCTGCCAATTCGTCACTTGGACGTTCGCTGTGGACAATTCCAGCCCCGCTGTCCATCCATTGGGTTCCACCGGCGTGGACAATATGGTCGGTACCTAGCGAGTCCCGATGGCGGAGGGAACCCGAGTATATGCAGGTGACCGGACTGAAACCACGGTGAGGATGAGGCCCAACGCCCAATTCATTGGTTTCTTGCTTGCCGGGTAACAAATCTCGCCAATGGTGGATGAGCAAAAAAGGGCCAACTCGCTCCAGGCTAGGATGAGGCAGGGGCTGTTTAATCATATTCCCACCCATGTTGACAGATTGGGCATCGATAATCCTTTCAATTCGCTTACTCATGGGGTTTGGTACTGCGGACGAAACCGCGGTATATTCGCTTGGAAAATTAATTGGAAATTCGACAGGACCATGAAGACAGGTGAGACTTTTGGATATTTTGCAACGATGTGTGCTGTGTTATTGATTAGTTGCAGTGGTGGAGCCGATTCGGCTGGGACCATGGATGAAACAGCGGGTTTGAATGCATGTGATTGCCTTGTTGAGATGAACTCCGCGCTCAAGTTGGTCTTGGGCGATGAAAATAACGACAGTTGGAGCGCGAAGCAGTGGACAGAGGAGTTGGCTAAGACAACTTCATCGTGCATGACTGCAGCTCGCACCCCTCAGGAATTAAGTGCATGGAGTAAAGAACAAAGCACCTGCCCGGGGTACTCAGTTTATACAGAACTCGTAGGCTCTTTCCGCGCCAAGATGATTTCTGCCAAAGGTGAAGGCACGGATATGCCTGAAAACATTAAGGATATCTCAGAAGAAGGAGCCAAGGGATTGCTGGACGAATTGAGCAAGCAACGCTAATCACTTTCTGATGTGGGACCATTAGATTGGATTCCAAGTTCTTCGATTAAGTCCTTAACCTCTTCCTCAGTCGCTTGCAGTTCGGACTGACAGTGTTTTAGAAGAACTGCTGATCGGCGGATTGCTCGAGTCAACGTATCCACAGTAATGTCGTCGCTTTCGAGTAATTCCATCAACTCGCGTAGTTCCTTTAGCGCGTCGTCAAATTTTGAAGGAATGTCTGATTGTGCTTTTTGCTTCTTGGACATAGGTCGAAATTACGATGAATTTGGTCTTGAAGTTGCGCGGTCGACGGTAACGTCAAGTTGACCGTCGACAGCTTTGATGTTCAGTTGTTCGCCTTCTTCAATGCCTGATACTCGTGACAAAACTTCGCCGTTGCGTTCGAGGATCATGAATCCTCGTTGCATGGTTTTTTCGGGTCCGATGGCTGTAAGCGTTCGCTTGAAATGGGCAAGGGTAAGTTTTTTTTCGGCTAAATGATGAAAAGCGGCTGTGCACAACCGCTGGTTGCAGTTCCTGAGGTCGCGATTAGCATTTTGTAAGTAGTATGTACTTGAGCGCACGGCCGTCCTCCTCACCTCGCGTAACATTTGTTTGTGCCGCTCCAGCAAGGTCCCCGCATGCAATTGAACAAGCCGCGAAAGGTTTTGCAATTCCAGTTGCTGTCGATTTAAAACATTCCGGCTGGCTGAGCCTATGAGTTTCCGATGGCTTTTGAATTCCCGATTTCGTGTGTCGGTCCAAATTTGTGCAAGGTATTGAAGCTGCGCTCCGTAGCCCTCCACCTCGAGCGCGACCTTCTCAAATCGCTGTAAGACACCCACTGCGACTTCCGTTGGGGTTTTCCATGCGCTGTGCGCCACGAGATCTGCTACGACCAAGTCGGACTCATGGCCGATGCCTGTCCAGACTGGAATGCTTGATTGAGCAATTGCCAGGCAGAGTTCAAAGTCATTGAAGGCATCCAAATCTAACTTACCACCTCCCCCTCGTACAAGCACGATAAGATCGGGTTGTGAAGCTTCTGCCTCGCGAATCCCCGCAGCAAGTTCTTCGGCTGCGGTTAACCCTTGCACACTTGATTGGTATACTTTGATACGAACGCGGAAGTGGTTGGGATGCTCGATGAGTTTGGTGCAAAAGTCACGAAATCCGGATGTTCCAGGTGATCCTACGAGTGCGATATGTTGTGTTAGGGTGGGAACCGTCATCTTGCGGTTCCACTCCGTGGCGCCTATGTCATTGAGCCGAGCAATCGTAATTTGCCTGCGACGTTCCAATTCTCCCAGCATGAAGCGCAAGTCGATGCGGTCGATGTGCAAAGCCAGCCCGTAACGTTCATGAAATTGGATGCGCGCAGAGAAAACCACCTCAGACCCGGGCTTAAGGACTTGTTCGGCTTCATCTCCTAATTCTGC
>DIHQ01000118.1:0-16989 GCA_002420235.1 Flavobacteriales bacterium UBA5692 | reverse complement strand
CGGCTTCATCTCCCAATTCTGCCAGGATTTGCTGTCCGGCACCCGCCCAAATGATGCCACGCATCTTGGCATTTTGTCGTCCGTCGGTTTCTTCGACCAGATCGAGGTACACAGTTTTGTTACCAATACCTTCCGAAAGGCTTAAAATTTCGGCCTTTACCAGCCAGCTTTTGTTCGCTGATGCTCGCTCTAAGGCCTTGCGAATTGATCTGGCTACCTGACTCAGTGAGTAGACCTTAGTTTCGGTATGGGGTTGGGTAGAGTTCAAGGTTGAAGAGCTTGATTTGCGAAATGTACAACGCCTAAGCGGGAGGAAAGGACAAGGCATGATTAGAGATCACATTTGTTGCGAAAACGCAATTCCGTGTCCATGGAGATTCTCCAACTCATTTCTATTGTTTCCCTCTGTTTTACCGGTCATTTAATCTTATTCAAACCGCCTTGGGTTAGGCCCGATATCAGGGGTTTAACATGATATTCGACGAGCTAGCATTGGGTTTTTCCGTGGTGCAGGAGCCTTCAGGAAATACAAAAAAGCAGTGTGAATCCGACCAGGAAAAGCATCCCGATTCCGGCCAGAGTGTGCAACCACAGCGGTGGGCGCGCGGATTTTGGAAAATGGGTTTGGCTGACGAGGTGCCAATTGGCGGCGGCCACGGCAGGTGCAACTAAGAAGCTCAAGGTTGTTGCCATGTCCACAAGGGTTTGGATGTCACTCGGGAAGGCCAAAATGAGCAAGAGCGAACCAGCAGAGACAACTACCAAGGCCCACTTTTCAAGCGCAGGTAATTCTAGCTTTAACTCGGATTGAATGCTTTTGAACGATCGTGCTAAGGCTCGGGAATAACCGTCTAAGCAGGCGATGCACGTTCCCAACATTGCTGAAAACGCTGCCGCTCCAATAATCCATCGACTCCACTCGCCGATGGCTTCAGTGTAAATGCTGACAATGCTTGCTGCAAACACTGCCGTTCCTTTCGGCAAGTCGGTTCCTTCGGTGCATAGCACAAGCGCTCCGAGACCCAAGAACATCAGTGCAAGCAGTCCTGAAGCAATGTAGCCCGCATTGAATTCACGCAATGTTGAGCGCAATTCTGGATGATAGCCGGTTTGCTTAATTCGTTCTAGTGTCCAGATGCTGTTCCACGTGGATAAATCAACCGCTGTGGGCATCCATCCCATTAAAGCGATGAGAAAGGCCAAGTCGGCCCCCTCCAAGGGATTAAAATGAACGGGTGCAGGTGGAACATCCGCTAGTGACGTGTGCCGGGCCGCGCTCCAAAAAGCAATGGCGGTGCTGAACAACAGCACCGCGGCAATCACCTTGATTAAAGCGTCCAAACCGCCATAAGCTCCCCATGTCAGCATGCCCGTAGCAAGCGCGAATACTGCCACTGACACTGCTGGTGTTGCGTTGAATCCGGTCGCCATGGAAATACTGAAGAGGTTATCAAGAAACGAGGCGGTCACGATGCCCACAGCACCCATGACAAAAAAACACGTTCCCAACGCGATGATGAAGTAGGCCCAGGCGACAGGTCGCCCCAAAGACCGGTAACCTTCCACGAGAGACTGACCGGTGGCATTGGCATAGCGGCTGCCAAATTCAAAAAAAGGATACTTTGCGACATTAGCTGCTATTACGGCCCACAGCAGCCCGAAGCCTGCAATGGCGCCCGCACGGGTGGATTGAACCAAGTGACTAACACCGATTGCGGTAGAGGCGAAAAGGATGCCCGGTCCGAGCACAGCGAGCCAGTGGGTTCGACGATTAGGGCCGGCTGTCATGAGGTTAACGTTGGTTTTTGGCGTCGAGGTACCGATACGTTACCCACATTTTCCAACCCACCACGACCTGTTCCCATTTTTTGAGCTGAGTCAAGTCAGACCGATTTGAAAACCGGGGAAGGGCTAATCTGTTCAGCTGACTGAGGATACAATAAATAATAAGTTGCATCGCCTCCAAAGTTGATTTGCTTCGAAGGTAAGCAGCAGTTTATTTCTTTTCTCCAATGAACCAATCTTCCTTGAAGCGAAACAGCACGTTGAAGGTAGTCAACGACCCGTAAATCTTCGTAATGTATTGCTGCAACTCGACTTTGTCGGCGTCTGTCAATTTGTCGTTGGCATTCACCTTGGCCTCCAGAACGCGGAGTCGGTCCCTCGTCATGACAATTTTGTGAAAAAAGTTGTCAATGGGAATATCCTTGGATTTGAGGCCTGGATCGGCTGGCTGGAGGATCAGCATTCCGCCGTCCCAGCGGTCACTTAATTTAACGGCTTCGGTGCGTTCATCGCCACGTATTTTATCTGTGAAATCATCCAGCACGCGTTCCATGGCGGTCATGATGTCGCTGACGTCAGGTTGAGACAAATCTTTGGCGGGTTCAATCACCACCAATTGAGGATAGTCCTTGGCAATGGACTTTTCACCGTGGTCACGGAAATAAATGCGCCAAAAGTCGCCGTCAGTACCAAACACGACGCCTTCGCCGTGCGTGGGGTGTTCAATTTTTGCTCCTATGCCAGACATGGTCGTTTTTTGGGTTGTTATACTCATAGCCTCAAGAAAAGGTTTCATGTTTTGGGATAGCAGATAGGTTTTCAAAATGGCTTTGTGGGGATTTCGGAGTGGATTGGGTTGAATGAAATGCAGTCTCTCGTGAATATTGCATCGTATGCAGCGAAGACATGTACGATACCGATGGGACCGCATTGCCGCGCTTGGCAGTACACTTGCGCTATTGTGTTTGTTACTCGTGGCATGGATTTCTCCAGATGAAACCGATGAAGTAGAGCTAGCGTTGGAGCACCCAGGCGGGACTGTAGCTTCAGGACCAATCAAAGTGCCGGCTTCATTTCCGAAGCAGCAATCAGACATATCGGATGCGAAGCAAGAGCCTTACAAGGAGGTCGAAAACGAAGTGCTACCTTGCTCCTGTAATAAGGGTGTGTTGAGGCTTCCGAAAAATCCTTACAAAGGGCACCAGCATGCGGCGCGCAATCTACCGAACAGTTTTTTTGTCAAAAATGATGCGGAATTGAGAGCTGGTAAATCGCGCGGCAACTTGGTCGATGTGACCGATGGAAGGGGGTATCACATCGCTCCGCTTTCCCACAGTCACGCTCTTTTGCTTCCCGAGGTGAAATCATTGTTAGAAGACATGGGCCAGGCGTTTGCGGACGAGCTCGTTGGAACGAAGAGCGACGGCACGGTCTTCCGGGTAACCAGTCTAACGCGAACAGCTAAGCAACAAGCTAGGTTGGGACGCCGCAACTACAATGCGATCAATGGAGGTTCAACCCACAGCTATGGCGCCTCGTTTGATATCGCGTATACTGACCGACCCAACAACGATGCAGATTGTTCTACACCTACTCGGGCCATTCAGAAGGTTCTCAAAACGTTCCAGAAATCCGGAAGAATTCTTGTGATTCCGGAGAAGAACTGCATGCATATTACGCTTCGCCCTTGAATCGTTCGCGGTTTACAAGTGGATGACTTCGTCGTAAGCCGCGGCTGCAGCTTCCATCACAGCTTCACTCAAAGTGGGGTGCGGGTGTATGGTCTTGATGATTTCGTGACCGGTGGTTTCCAGCTTACGGAGTGCGACTAGTTCCGCCACCATTTCTGTGACGTTTGCGCCAATCATATGACCTCCTAGGAGTTCTCCGTATTTCGCGTCAAAGACGAGTTTGACAAAGCCGTCCTTGTGACCAGATGCACTGGCTTTTCCCGACGCTGAGAATGGGAACTTACCCACCTTGATCTCGTGTCCGGCTTCTTTGGCTTGGGCTTCGGTCATACCCACACTGGCCACTTCTGGGAAGCAATAAGTACAACCCGGGATGTTCCCATAATCTATAGGCATGGGTGAGTGACCAGCGATTTTTTCAACGCATGTGATACCTTCCGCCGATGCAACGTGTGCCAATGCAGGGCCAGGGACACAGTCGCCGATGGCGTAGTAACCGGGGATGTTGGTGGCATAGTAATCATCAACAATCACTTTGCCATGATCGACCACAATGCCAACTTCTTCCAATCCGATTTTTTCGATATTCGCCACGACGCCGGCGGCACTTAAAACGACATCACAAGCGACGTTTTGCTCGCCTTTTTTTGTCTTGGTTTTGACGATCTGTTCTTTGCCTTTGGACTTAACACCAAGTACTTCTGAAGAGGTCATGATGTTGATTCCGGCCTTCTTCAGGCTTTTCTCCAGTTGCTTGCTGACGTCGCGATCCTCTGAGGGTACGATGCGGTCCTGGTATTCCACTAAGGTAACTTCTGTGCCGATGGCGTTGTAAAAGTAGGCGAACTCCACGCCAATGGCTCCAGAGCCCACAACTACCATGCGCTTGGGCTGGGTTTTCAAAGTCATGGCTTCGCGGTAGCCAATGATGTTTTTTCCGTCCTGTGGGATAGAAGGGAGCTGTCTGCTTCGCGCGCCTGTGGCAATGATAATGTGATTTGCGCTAAGAGTTTGCTTTTCTCCGGCCTCAGTCTTCACCTCAATCTGCTTTCCCGGGAGCAGCTTTCCGTTGCCCATGATGACTTCAATTTTATTTTTCTTCATCAAGAACTGCACGCCTTTCGACATGCCGTCAGCTACACCTCTGCTGCGTTTAATCATACCGACAAAATTGGCCTCAGGAGCTGCGACAGTAATTCCGTAGTCTTCGGCGTGCTCGATGTAGTCGAAAACATTTGCGCTTTTGAGCAAGGCTTTTGTAGGAATGCATCCCCAGTTCAAACAAATTCCGCCTAAGGCTTCTCGTTCAACAACCGCAGTTTTCAGTCCCAATTGGCTTGCGCGGATGGCCGTGACATATCCGCCGGGACCGCTTCCAAGTACAATGACGTCGTATTTCATGGTGAGTCTTCGAAGTAAATCAGATTGAGTCGCGAAGTTAACGCATCATTCCGAGTCTAACGCGCTTCAATGCGCTACCTTTGGGTTGTCCTTTTTGTGAATAATTGAAAGAGAGTGAGATGCTAAACATCATCCTTTTTGGACCTCCAGGAGCTGGAAAAGGCACCCAAAGTGCTTACTTGGTCGAGCGGCACGGACTAGTGCATTTGAGCACCGGCGATATCTTTCGATCTAATATTAAAGACGGTACAGAGTTGGGTCAACTTGCCCAATCCTACATGAACCAGGGACAACTTGTCCCGGACGGTGTGACCATCCGTATGCTTGAATCGGAGGTTGATAAGCACCCCGAAGCCAAAGGGTTTATTTTTGACGGCTTCCCTCGCACCACCGCTCAAGCAGAAGCGTTGGATGAATTGTTGAATGACCGTAAAGCCCCGGTTTCATGTATGCTTGCCCTAGAGGTAGCAGAAGAAGAATTAAAGCTGCGACTTTTGACGCGCGCCAAGACGAGTGGGCGTCCAGATGACGCGGATCCAGCTGTCATCCAAAAGCGGATCGATGTGTATAACGCTGAGACCGCCCCTGTAGCAAGTCACTACGCAGACCAAGGAAAGTTCACGGGTGTTGACGGCATCGGTACCATTGAGGAAATTGCGGAGCGCTTGAGCGCGGCTATTCCAAACGACTGACGCAGTCCATGTCGGGGGAAAATTTCGTTGATTACGTCAAAATTTGCTGCCGCTCTGGCAAGGGCGGTCCCGGCTCTTCGCATTTCATGCGCAACCGGATGACGGCCAAGGGAGGACCCGACGGCGGTGATGGAGGGCGTGGCGGACACATCATTGTCCGGGGCAATGCTCAGTATTGGACGCTCTTGCACCTTAAATACGCACGCCACGTCATTGCCGAACACGGTGAGCCTGGCCGAGGTCAGCACAAGCACGGCGCGGATGGGAAGGATGCGTTCATCGATGTTCCTCTGGGTACTGTTGTTCGGGATTCCGAGTCAGGTAAAGTTATTGTTGAAATTCTTGACGATGGTCAAGAGGTCGTCATCACTCCTGGCGGTAAAGGTGGCCTCGGAAACGATCACTTCAAATCCTCGGTTCGTCAGTCGCCGACCTACGCTCAGCCAGGAGAGATAGGAAAAGAAGAATGGAAAATCCTTGAACTCAAATTACTCGCGGATGTAGGGCTCGTGGGATTCCCGAATGCGGGTAAATCTACTCTGCTTTCCGTGGTAAGCTCGGCCAAGCCGGAAATCGCGAACTACCCTTTTACAACATTAAAACCAAACCTCGGTATGATTGCTTATCGCGATGATCTTTCCTTCATCATGGCGGACATTCCTGGCATCATTGAAGGTGCTGCGGAAGGCAAAGGCCTCGGATTGCGATTCCTGCGGCATATTGAGCGCAACCCTGTGCTATTGTTTCTGGTCCCTGCTGATGCTAAGGACATCCGCACGGAGTACACAACCCTCCTCAATGAATTGAAGAAATACAACCCCGACCTCTTGAAGAAAAAGAGGTTGCTTGCCGTATCCAAAGCTGATTTGCTAGACGAAGAGCTCAAGGAGGCGTTGCAGGTCGAAATTGAGGATCTCAAACCCATTTTTTTTTCCAGCGTCGCCCAAAAAGGCTTGCAGCAATTGAAAGATTCTATTTGGCAATCGATGGAAAGTGCCACCGTTTGGTAAAACAAAACCCATGGTCAATCCGCTCATTCACATCCACCCACCTGTGGCCTTAGCTCTAAAAAATGGTGAGCCGGTTGTGGCACTGGAGTCGACCATTGTAGCACATGGGATGCCTTATCCTGCAAATATTGAAACTGTGCAGACTCTTGAGTCGTTGGTTTGGTCTGGTGGCGCCGTTCCGGCTACGGTTGCCGTGGCAAATGGTCAGATTCATATCGGGTGCGATGCCGATATGCTTCATGCCCTCGCGAGTGAAGAAGGAGTGTGGAAAATTTCACGGCGTGACATGCCCTTGGCGCTAGCAAAGGGAGTGCTCGGAGCAACAACTGTGAGCGGTACATTGATCGGAGCGGCACATGCTGGCATACCTGTTTTTTCCACCGGCGGAATCGGCGGCGTTCATCGGGGCGTGGCATCTACATGGGATATATCTGCCGATCTAACGGAATTGGCCAATGCGGATGTCGCGGTCGTAAGTGCCGGAGCGAAATCCATTCTCGATCTTCCCAAAACGCTGGAAGTACTGGAGTCGTTGGGTATCCCAGTTATAGGGTATGGTACCGATGAATTCCCAGCCTTCTTCACCCGCGAAAGCGGATTGGATGCACCCCACCGTTGCAATACGGCGAAGGAGGTGGCTGCGGCGATGCATGCCAAATGGACTATCGGGCTGGAAGGCGGAATCCTTGTAGCGAACCCTATACCGGCATCAGCTGCCGCGGAACCAAAAGCAATTGAAACTGCCATCGAATCTGGGCTTCTGAAAGCTTCAGAACAGGGCATTCAAGGAAAGACACTGACACCATTTTTGTTGCGTTTCATCAATGAGTCCACGGGCGGGGCAAGTCTTGCAGCGAATCGCCAACTCGTTGAGAGCAATGTCCGTTTAGGGGCTGAAATCGCAGTGGCCTATGCCACATTGCGATAGCGTGTGTGCACTTGGAAGGAGTCTCCGTAAATTCGCGCCATGAAGCAGACGGATTCAACGGCATCTGCCATAGCATTGGCAGATGATTTCCGGGCGATGTTATTGGACGATTACCGTCTTGCTTGCATAAGCCGTGAAGCATCGTTGCTGGGACGAAAGGAGGTCCTAGGAGGAAAAGCTAAGTTTGGGATTTTTGGGGATGGAAAAGAGCTTGCACAAATTGCTCTTTCGAAGGTTGTGCGTGATGGCGACTGGCGTTCGGGTTACTACCGCGATCAGACTCTGATGATGGCCAAAGGATTGTTGGACGTAAGGGAGTACTTTGCAGCGCTTTACGCCGATACCGATATCGAACGTGAACCGTCTTCTGCAGGTCGTCAAATGGGCGGTCACTTCGCTACCCGTTTTTTACGTGAAGACGGTGAATGGATGAGCCACATGACCCAATTTAATAGTTCTGCAGACATTAGTCCAACCGGAGGTCAAATGCCCCGGTTACTCGGATTGGCCCATGCGTCAAAACTGTATCGGCAGATGGATGAGGTGGCCCGGGCGAAAAGTGCTTTTACGGCAGGTGGAGACGAAATTGCCATCGGTACGATTGGCGATGCGAGCACGTCGGAAGGATTGTTTTGGGAAACAATGAATGCTGCCGGTGTATTGCAGGTTCCGATGCTCATGAACGTCTGGGACGATGGATACGGAATTAGCGTTCCAAAAGAATACCAAACGACCAAAGGATCCATATCCAACGCTTTGAGTGGCTTGGAGATGGAAGAAGGTACGAACGGGCTTGTCATTTATAGGGTCAAGGGATGGGACTATCCTGCATTGATATCTACGTATGAATCCGCGGTTCAGCGATGTAGAAAAGAGCATGTTCCGGTGCTCGTTCACGTTGAAGAAGTAACCCAGCCACAAGGTCACAGTACTTCTGGCTCTCACGAGCGTTACAAATCTGAAGAGCGTATGGCGTGGGCTGCTGAGTACGATTGCATTGCCAAGTTTGGACAATTCCTGGTACTTGAAGGAGCAGCTACCCAAGAGGAGTTAGAGGTCATTCGAAAGAAGGCCAAGAAGGATGTTCGCCAAGAGCAGAAAGCGGCTTGGGCAGCTTTCCGTGTGCCATTGGATGGGGAACTTAAGGAAGCCATTGCGGCCATTGAAGCGCTCGAACCTGATGCCGCAGAGATAGCAGCTTTGCGAGAAGGATTGTTCCCCGGTCGGGCTGAAGTACACGGTGCTTTGCGCCAAATGATTGCACGTCATGCTGGGAGCAGTGCGCCTGCCAAAGTTCGAATCGAGGCACTTTCCGCACGTTTCCAAGCAGAAAACCGCTCCCGATACAGCAAGCACCTGTACAGCGAAGGCGGAGACTCTGTGAGGCATGTATCCGATTGCGCGGCGGTATTTGCCAGCGAGGAATGGGTAGACGGACGGCAGGTTCTTCAGAAAAATTTCGAAGCACTCTTTAATGCATATCCAGAACTGATTACTTTCGGTGAGGATACGGGAAAAATCGGGGGAGTCAACCAGGTCATGGAAGGTATGCAGGAGAAATTCGGTGAGCTGCGCGTATCAGACACGGGCATTCGCGAATGCACCATTGCAGGACAAGGTATCGGATTGGCCATGCGCGGTTTCCGACCCATTGCTGAAATCCAATACCTCGATTATCTTTTCTATGCACTTCAGATTTTGCGCGATGACGCAGCAACGGTTCGTTACAGGTCTGCTGGCGGCCAAAAAGCACCGGTCATCATCCGGACACGGGGTCATCGTTTGGAAGGAATATGGCACAGCGGATCTCCAATGGGAACTATCGTTCATGCGCTACGCGGCATGCATGTATGCGTACCGCGTAACATGACGCAAGCAGCGGGTATGTACAATACGCTGCTCCGTGCTGAAGAACCCGCCCTTGTCGTGGAGTGCCTCAACGGCTATCGAACCAAGGAACGGATGCCGAGTAATTTAGGTGAATTCACCGTGCCGCTCGGAATTGCCGAGGTGGTAAGGACTGGAACGGACCTCACCATAGTCGGGTACGGATCCACATTTAACTTAGCGATGAAAGCAGCCGATCGCCTGTCGGCATTTGGCATTGAGGTGGAATTAGTTGATTTGCAAACCCTATTACCGCTGGATACTACGAACGTTGCGGGAGCTTCATTGGCCAAAACCAATCGACTAATCGTAGTGGATGAAGATGTGCCAGGTGGAGCAAGTGCCTACATCTTAGAGGACATTTTAAATCGTCAAGGTGGATGGAAGCACCTCGATGGTGCACCGGTGACCCTTGCAGCGCAACCGCATTTGCCGCCATACGGATCTGATGGAGATTATTACAGCAAACCCAGTGTAGATGATATTTATGAGGCCGCTTACCGCATGATGTCTGAATCTGATCCTGTTCGATTTCCCGAGTGATATGCAAGAAGAGACTTTTAAGTTGCGCTCGGATGTAATCGATTTACTACAGCTTTTAAAGGCTGCAGGCTACGCGGCTACGGGAGGGGAAGCTAAGATCATGGTGACGGATGAATTGATCGTTGTCAATGGTGCTGTGGAGGGTAGGAAGCGCCGCAAGTTGCGGGCAGGCGATGTGGTCGAAATCGACGGTCAGGTGCGCATTCAATTGGCCTAGGCTGTTGGTAAGAAGTGTTGGGTGAAAATCTTCGGAGCGGGATTTTTGTGTTAATTCACTTCTCAAACCAAAAAGCCTACCTGATGAAGCGTTGGATTTTTCTTTTCGTTTTAATGAGCATATCAGCTGCTGTACAAATAGTGGATGCGCAGGAAATGCTGCGCGGGCGGGTCGTTGATTCTGAATTGGGTGAACCCATCTTCTCCGCTAATGTGATCATTGAAGGAACAACGACTGGAGTCACAACCGACTTTGACGGGCAATTTTTGCTTCCAGTTTCTACCTTCCCCGTTAGGCTGCAAGTGAGCTTCATTGGCTACAACACGCAGGTGGTTACCGTTCAGAATGCGAATGTTAAGCTCACTATCAAACTGGCGCCGAACCAGGTGCTCATCGATGCGGCGGAGGTCCTAGGGGACCGCATCAGCGTAAAGCAAAAGCAGTCACCGCTCACTGTGGAATCCATGGATGTCATTGCCATCAAAGAAGCGCCGAGTGGCTCGTTCTACGAAGGACTCGGTAACCTCAAAGGTGTGGACGTCACTTCGGCCAGTTTGGGTTTCAAAATCATCAATACCCGAGGATTCAACTCGACTTCTCCTGTCCGATCGCTGCAACTCATTGATGGTATCGACAACCAAAGCCCTGGTTTGAACTTTTCTTTAGGCAATTTCTTGGGAGCGTCGGATTTGGACGTCAAGAGTGTGGACATTGTGGCAGGTGCTAGCTCGGCTTTCTACGGTCCGGGGGCGTTCAACGGGGTGGTGAGCATGGAGACCAAATCGCCATTTCAATTTCCTGGCATTTCGGCATCCACGAAAGTAGGGGAGCGCGGGTTGAACGAGTTGGCGTTTCGATACGCGGATTTCACCATCGACGGCGATGGCAACCCCGTCCTGGGTGTCAAAGTCAATGCGTTCCGTTTTTCGGCCTATGACTGGGAGGCGACAAACTATGACCCGGTTGACGGTTCACAAGTTGATGCTTCCAACCCCGGTCGTTACGATGCGGTGAACATTTACGGTGATGAATATTCAGCCTCTTATGACTTTTCTGGTGTCTCTTTTGCGAATGCAAGAGGTCTCGGGAATTTTTTTCGATCAGGTTACAGAGAAGTGGATCTAGTTGATTATGATACAGAAAACCTAAAGGTCAGCACAGCCTTACATTGGCGATTAAACCCTGAGGATACATATGAAAGTCCTGAATTGGTCTACGGATTCAACAGCGGTTTTGGAACCACGGTGTACCAAGGCGATAACCGATTTAGTTTGCGTGACATCCAGTTTTATCAGCACAAATTAGAGCTCAGAAAGCCAGGGAAGTGGTTTGTACGGGCATACCGCACAAGCGAAGATGCGGGCAATTCATATGACCCATATGCAACCGCTTTGAGAATTCAGGATTCCATTCGGCCAGCTGAAATGTACTCGAAAGTGTATTATAAATACTGGTCGGATAGTATAGCAACTCAAATTGATCAAACTTATCCATCTGGAGTTCTTGATCAGGACGAAAACGGCAATTGGACATACACATATGATCCTGATGACATTTCAGACTGGTTCGATGCGAATGAGCAAAATTTAATCGATTGGCACACGCAAGTTTTGGACTGGACAAATGCGGGTTACGCCTCACTTCCTGATGTTGCCCAACATCCAATAGGTTATTTGGACCCTCGTTCGCCAGAATTTAGGTCAATTTTTGAATTCTATACCTCGTCAAAAAACAATGAGAACGAAGGTGGGACAAGATTCTTTGACCAATCGAGTTTGACGCATGTCCATGGCGAGTATCAATTCGAGCCAACATTCTTGGAGGAGTTCAAATTGGGAGCAAATTTCAGGCGATATACACCGTGGAGTGACGGCACCATATTCAGCGATACAACTGATCGAATAGTCAATCAAGAGGTTGGGTTTTATTCTGGTTTCAAAAAGAGATTTCTGGAAGATAAACTCATCACAACGGCGACATTTCGTGCTGATAAGAATCAAAATTTTGATTGGATTTATTCTCCAGCGGCTTCTGTAGTTTTTTCCCCTCGAGACCAAGATTTCCTAAGAGTAAGTTTTAGCTCTGCGCTTCGTAACCCAACACTTTCAGACCAATACCTTTGGCTAGATGTTGGACCAGCAACTTTAGTGGGAAACCTGAATGGGGCAGACAGTTTAATCACCCTCGACAGCTTTAATGATTGGAGGAATAGTTCAGACGCCTCAATAGGTCAATACAGCATGAATCGGGATACTTTAGTCTATTTTGATATCAATCCGATTAGGCCAGAAAAAGTAAGAACATTTGAAATTGGCTATCGTACGACGGTTGGAAAAAAGTTATATGTTGACGGTGGATACTATTTTAGTGTTTATCAAGACTTTATAGGTTACAACATTGGATTGAAAGCGCTTTTTATAGGAGACGAACAAACCCCACGAGCCGTCGATGTATACCGTTATGCTGCGAATTCAATAAGCGAAGTACAAACCCAAGGGGCTTCGATTGGTGTGAATTACTATGCAGATAGCAGGTATATGCTTTCAGGAAATTACAGCTGGAATGAATTGGTAAAAACGGATGTGGATGACCCGATTATTCCTGCGTTCAATACGCCTAAGCACAAGTTCAATGTTGGAGTTACCGCGAGAGATCTTAAAGTGAGCGGAAAATCGACCTGGGGCTTCGGAATCAACTACAAATGGATCCAGGGCTTTTTATTTGAAGGCTCGCCGCAATTCACTGGATTCGTTCCTACCTATGACTTGTTGGATGCCCAAGTCAATGTGATCGTGAAACCTTGGAACACCACCTTTAAAGTTGGCGGGTCCAACTTGCTTGAGAATATTCATATTGAGGCTTATGGCGGTCCATTCGTAGGGCGTATGATTTATGGCAGCGTGCTCTATGAATTTAATCATGTTAAGGATAGGGAGCAACGCCGACTCGACTGAATTTAAGCGTTGAGGCGGGGGCAGTTGCTAAAATTTTAGGTAGGCTTTGGCAGCCAAATAAGCTGAGATAGTAGTTTCATATTCATAGCTTAAACGCACTATTAATCCATCAAAATCAAATTTTTCGTTGACAAGTGATGTGCATGGAATACTCGGATGATGTTTTTTTTGTATCTTGCTCCAACTCATTTACTTGAAACCAAACCGTGATGAAAAAAAATATGCTCAGTGCGCTTATCATGTGCATGCTTGTATCTCATATAGATGCACAAACGAGATATCTAGACGATATTTTCGATGAGGTGTCCGTAACTACTGATGTTGTCTATGGCACGAACATTACAATTTTGCCGGCTCTTTTCAATCAACCGCCTGCGCCGGAAGACTTGCTCATGGATGTGTATGAGCCGGTAGGGGACACTGAAACGAACCGTCCTGTTTTCATGTTTTTTCACTCGGGCAACTTTTTACCCCAATTCGTAAATCAGGGAACGCAAGGAACACGTCAAGACAGTGTTGTAGTGGAAATGTGTGAGCGATACGCTAGAATGGGATATGTCGCGATTGCGATGGATCATAGACTGGGATGGAATCCTGGAGCAGCGAGTCAGCAGGAGCGTACGACGCAACTTATCCAAGCTGCTTATCGCGGGGTTCAGGATAGTAGAACAGCAGTTCGTTTTTTGCGTAAGTCAGTTGCTGAAGAAGGAAATCCGTTTGGCGTGGATGCTGAAAAAATCGCGATGGGAGGCGACGGAACAGGGGGTTATATAACGATGGCAACTTCTACTATTTCGTCATATGATGATATTGTATTTGATGATAATGGAGATCCCATTTTAAAGTTTTGGTTTGACACAAACGGGGATGGCTCTTTAACTCCAGTTGTAATTGAAGCTATTCATGGTAATCCTGATGGCACGACAGATACGCCTCTTTGCATGGCAAATCATGTGGGCTACTCAAGTGAGTTTCACTTTTCAATGAATATGGGTGGCGCAATGGGTGATTTAAATTGGTTAGACGAAGGAGACATGCCTATGGTTAGTTTCCACTGTCCGCATGATCCTTTCGCACCCTATGGAACTTCGGTTGTTGTTGTTCCAACGACAGGTGACCCTGTAATTGAAGCCTCCGGTTCTTATGCCGTTCACACTGAGATCAATGGATATGAGACGAATAACAATGCTGTTTTCGCCGAGATTGGTTTAGACGACCCAGCAGTTGCTTTAGGTAATGAGGGAATGGATGGGCTTTACCCTGTACTTAATAACTACGCTGATGATGGCACACCTCTAGAGCCAGGCGACTCTTCGCCTTGGCAATGGTGGGATTATAACTATGTCGCAGCGGTAGACGCGGCGAGTGGAACAGATATCGCTGCCACGCAGCTTGCACTTAACCCAACAATGGGGCCGGATGAAGCCTTGTTTTGGATTGATCAAATTCAAGATTATTTGGCACCTAGGATGGCCGTTGCTCTGGGTGCAGTTGATTTGGGACCTGGCTGTAATGATGAAAATGCATGCAATTACAATGCACTTGCCACTTCAAACGATGGCAGTTGTCAATATGCGGAGGAAGGTTACGACTGTGATGGAAATTCATTAATAGTTGCGGGGTGTATGGATGTTATTGCCTGCAATTACAGCGGTGAGGCAAATGAAGATGACGGCAGTTGTGATTACAATAGCAGTTCTACAATCGTCACTGGTGCGGGAGAAACTTGGTTGGTTGGATTGACTTTAACAGGAACTGAAAATGAGCCTTTCGCAGCAGATTGCGAAGCAAATGGAGGTGTCAATCCAAATGTTGCTTTGTCTGGGTCCTTCCCTGGGACTGGAGAAGGTGACGCAATGCACTTTGAAAATATAACAGATCTAACGGGCGGACTGCTTGCAGACTTGGTGCCACTGGCATCTTTAGCAGACATATCATTCTGCGGCGATATCATTCGTTTCGTTAATCCGGCAACAGGAGGTATTGCCATACTTACCGAATCTGACGGAGTTTGGATGACACCTCTCGCAATTTTGGGGCCTAGTGCACTTTGGGTAGCTCCAATGTCTGCATTTAACCCAGGCTGTGGCGACCCATCCGCTTGTGGATTCACAGATTTTTGTGACTTGAGCGTTGCATGTGACTACACCGACACCGATGGTGACAGCGTATTGGATTGCCAAGAGGTTATCGGATGCCAAGACTCGAGTGCGGACAACTATGATGAAAATGCAACCGATGCAGGCGACTGTAACTACAACGGATGTATGGACTCCAATGCTCAGAACTACGAGCCAGAAGCCAACGTAGACGACGGTTCTTGCACGTATCTCGTTTCTTTCCGCGTGAACATGTCTAATGAGACAGTAGCTGCTGCAGGCGTTCACATCGCAGGAGACTTCCAAGGCTGGGATGCAGGAGCAACCGATGTTCCATACGTCGGGTATGGGGTTCATGAAGTGGTCATCCAACTCCAACAAGGCACATATGAGTACAAGTATATCAATGGTGATGCCTGGGGGATGGACGAAAGCGTTGGTGATTGTGGAAACGATGGTAATCGTGTTATCACGGTTTCAGGCAATACGGTGACCTCTGGCGAATGCTTCAACAGCTGCGACCAGTGTCCTGGTTGTACAGATCCAACCTTCGCTGAATACAATCCATTCAGTGCTTCTGCAGATGGTTACTGCATAACACCTCTTGTTATGGGTTGTACCTATGAGGATGCCGACAACTACGACGCTAGTGCGACCACTGATGATGGTTCCTGTGAATTTGGCGCAGGGGGCTCTTGTCCGGGTGACTTGAATGGAGACGGACAGGTCGGTACACCTGATCTGTTGGAGTTTCTTTCGAGCTTCGGAACAGACTGTGAATGAATTCATGAACAATGAAAAAGAAAAGGGAGGCTACGTGCCTCCCTTTTTTTGGCTCAATTGTTGCCCATTACGATCTAAAGTGTGAAATTTTTTCAAAAAAAAAAGGCAGCTAGGAGGCGAGGTCCTTTATGGTTATCTTTATTGTTCAATAAATCCAAGCTCATGAAGCAGTTTTTAATGGCCAGCTTAATTCTTGCGGGGATGGCAACAGCATTAGCCCAAGGCCCTTCCATCGCATTAGATAAAGATGTCCACGATTATGGTACCATCACACAAGGTGCAGATGGAGGATGCCAATTCACCGTGACCAACGATGGCACGGAGCCCCTTATCATATCACGTTGTAAGGGATCTTGCGGATGTACGGTTCCAAAGTGCGATAAGGATCCGATAATGCCCGGTGCAACTAGCGTAATAAACGTTCGCTATGACACCAAACGCATTGGTCCAATTAATAAGAGCGTGACCATTACCTCAAACGCATCCAATGAACCGACGAAAGTGATTCGGATTAAGGGCAAGGTGGAAGCTACTGATGCAGGAAGTACAGGAGGTGCTCCAATCAAACCGACATCAGCTGGGGCACCATTGAACAAGCAATAATAAATCCCTGAGTTCGAGACAGGGTTGCATTTAATTTCTTAAGAAGTCGTTCTTCCATATGGCGGAGCGACTTCTTTTTTATCCGATTTTTGACATCAGACAAAAGGCGCGTTTGAAATGGATATCCCGACTACCTACGATCCCGCAACCTGCGAAGGCAAGTGGTATGCTTATTGGTTGGAACATGGCTTTTTCGCAAGTAAACCCGATAACCGAGAACCGTACACAGTAGTCATTCCCCCGCCGAATGTAACGGGCGTGCTGCACATGGGTCACATGCTCAATAACACCATCCAAGACGTGTTGGTGCGGCGCGCACGCATGATGGGTAAAAATGCCTGTTGGGTTCCAGGGACGGACCACGCGTCAATTGCCACCGAAGCGAAGGTTGTGCGC
>DIHQ01000064.1 GCA_002420235.1 Flavobacteriales bacterium UBA5692 | reverse complement strand
GCTCCACACGAATCGTTTCATTGGTAAAACGCGTGCTGTGCGCTTTGAATTTTTTGTAGACCACTGGTATGGCTCCACGGATATACACCACCCGATAATCGAAGTGACAGCCGCTTTTGTCTCGGTTATCAATTTCGCGCTGGTACACCACATTTTTCTGAAGGTCATCAGACGCAATGGGGCCTTGAATTAGTACTCCATCGTGTTTGGCATTTTCATTGCTTTTCATGACGATTGGCCCCTGATGCTCGGTGGGGTCACAGCTCATTCCGTATCCGAAAGCTACTTGGTGTTCAATTTCAAGGTTGACTTTGCTGATGTCGCTACAGTGCACATTCCACCAGGAAATAGCATGGTTCATCGCATGTGGGATGGACGCCTTGTCTTTACGTGTGGCATCTTCAAATTTTATTCCTATGACCGCAGAAAGGCGTGTTTTGTTGGTAAGTTCCCAGCCAAGTTCGCGTGTGATTTTACTCAACGCCGTCCTACGCGAGGGCATGTCAGGCCACACCAGAATGGCTGGGGGTCGCTTACCATGCCGAATGCATTGTACTATCCAGCACCATCCGTGTCGGAATTGCTTCCATGCACGCTCTACAAAAGGAAGGGATGAAGGATAATTAGCCCACATAGGTCAATCCGCAGAAGTGGGTTTCCACTTTTTGATTTCGGTGGAACGTCCGCATTTCTGGAGCAAAAAATCCCGCTCCCATTTCAATCCACGAGCCGGGCTGAACTCCCGAGCGTAGAAAATGATTTGCAGGTGTAGGTCGTTCCACCGATTACGCGGAAAAAGACGTTTTGCGTCACGTTCGGTTTGCTCGACGTTTTTTCCATTTGAAAGCCCCCAGCGGAACATCAAGCGATGGATATGAGTGTCTACAGGAAAGGATGGAATTCCGAAGGCTTGTGACATTACAACGGACGCCGTTTTGTGGCCCACTCCAGGAAGGGCCTCAAGTGCTTCAAAATCACTTGGTACTACCCCATTATGGGTTTCGATTAATATTTCACTCAAGCGGTAAATGTTCTTTGATTTTGCTGGGGAAAGACCACAGGGCCGAATAATCGCCTTGATGTGTTCAACAGTGAGTTGAACCATTTGCTTTGGGGTGCATGCTAAGTCGAATAGCTCAGGTGTTACTTTATTCACCCGTTCATCGGTGCATTGGGCAGACAACAAGACGGCGATAAGCAGTGTATATGGGTCTGAGTGATCCAGAGGCACTGGAGGTTTAGGGTACAGCCGTTGAAGTTCGTCCATGACGTAAGCGACTTTCTCGGATTTCTTCATGGGGTGGGAGTGGTCATAAAATGGATTGATCCGGGTCCTCTGAGGTCAGCCAAATACGCAGGGGAGCGCCATTATTTTTCAACGTAAACTCGTTGACTTGGTCATCAAAAAGTTCAAAGAATCCACCGCTGTTCGCAAAACAAGCCCATTCGGCTGTGGATACCTCGGATTCCAGGTAAATAAACGTGATATCATAATCAACTTCTTTCCCTAGGAAAGTCCATTCAAGTGCGTGCCCTGCTGAGTCGGTAAGAAGCCAGTTAGCTGTCGCATAAGCATCAATGGAAGCATCAGATTGCAGATGTTCATTTTTATCTCCTAGTCTCCATAACACGGGTTCGGATTGTTTTTGACTCAAGGCTTTTTCAAGGTCATCAGTGAAAACACGCAAAATACCCTGCCAAGTTGACGTTTCCGCGTTCCATTCTAAATCGAATCTGCTGTAATGGAAATCATGTGTTATCTGGTAGTATGTCGCACTTAGATGCAACACGCAAGACAAAATGAATCCAAAAATCAATACAATTCGTTGCATAGAACAAAATTAGGACGTGGTAACTTGCCGAGCATAATGGAAGGTATAAACTTGTTGGAATCGGCTTCTCCGGTGATGGTCTCCGAAATGGCGCGCCAATGTTGGGAAGACATGAAACCTAATCATTCCGTAGTTATAACAGCGCACCGGTCACCGGATGGTGACGCCGTTGGTGCTGTCTTGGGTTTATATCACCACCTTAAGTCGAAAGGAATTAGGTCAACCGTTGTGCTCCCTGACCGCTTTCCTTCCTTCTTAGATTGGATTCCCGGAGGGAATGGTATTTACTTTTTCAATGAAGAAACAGATGCTGTAAACCAATTGCTTACTTCGGCTGATGTTATATGGTGCCTGGATTTTAATGGACTGGACCGCGTTGGGAAAATGGAGGATGCTCTGCGGAATGCGACTGCTCAAAAATGGGTAGTTGACCACCACCAATTACCCGATGAATTTGCGGATCGCTTACTGTCGGATCCATCTTGCGGATCAACGTGTGAGTTGTTGGTCGATTTGATCGTGGGATGGGGTCAGATGGATTCAGTATCCAATGATGCCATGATGTGCTTCTATGTTGGAATTATGACCGATACGGCATCATTTCGTTTTCCATCTGTAACAGCCCATACTCACGCGATTTTGTCGCATTTTTTAGCTCGAGGTTTAGACCATGCGTCCATCCATCAAAATACATTTGACGAGCAATCATTGAACAGAGTACAACTGCAGGGATTCGCCATGAGTGAGCGGCTGCATGTATTCGGTGAGTATGGTTTGGCGGTTGTTGGACTTGAGCGTGCGGATTTGGATCGTTTCCATTTTAAATCCGGTGATACCGAGGGGCTGGTGAACAAGGTGTTGGGTTTGTCCGGGGTGCGCGTTGCGATTATGGCGCGGGAGGCAGAACCGGGGCTGATTAAACTGAGTTTGCGTTCCGTAGGGGACATCAGTGTTCGTGACATTGCGGCATCTGAATTTGACGGTGGAGGTCACAAAAATGCAGCCGGAGGCATCGTGAAAGGAAAGACCATGCCGGAATTTATTGATTTCTTAAGTACACGGATTTTGGATTGGTTTGATGCGTAATGAACTTATTCAGATCACTCTTTTACTTTATGTGGTTGGTTGCTTTGGTTGGGATGACCAATTGTTCCGCTGAGAATCCTGCGAAATCCAATCTAGATGGCGTAACGCCAGCAGATTTGATTGACTTCAATCAAAAAAAAGTACGGCGTCAACACGTGTTCATTGATTCCCTAGTAGCATCAATGCACAGTCCGGACTTTCCGTACTATGTTGAGACAACTACTGGATTGCGTGTTTGGTCTTCCGAAGCATTCCTGGCCCGATCACCCCTCAATCCCGGAGATATCGTTCAGTGGGTAGGAGAATTGATGTTGATGGACTCCTCCCTCGTGCATGCTTGGACGGAAGAAGAGTCGCTTCGATTCAGGTGGAATCAAAGCGATTGGCCCGCGGGTTTTCATGAATTGGCTACTTTGCTAGCTAGTGAGCAGCAGGCAATGTGCATCATTCCTTCGCACATCGCATGGGGTCTGACCGGTTTTCCACCTCTCATTCCTCAAGAAGCGGTTCTTTTATTGAATGTTCGGCAACAGCTGCCCCAACTAAGGCCAACGGAATCCTCAGGCGACGATGAGAAACGCAGTACGTGGAATTTCCTCCTAGATGGCATGGAACAAGGTCGATTACCAGGTGATTCCAATTGGATTGTATCTCCGGTGTTTGCAGCCTCTCCATGCATGGCGTGGTATGAAGAAGAAGTTGGTTTTACTTTTGATGACAAACCCAAACATGTAAGTTTGGAATTGCGAACGTTTCGTTTGAATTCCGAAGTCACCCAGCCCGAGGACCTTGGAGTATCATCATGGGATTTTAGAGTTTCGGATGATGGTCAATTGTTGCCCGTTCTAGCAGATCTCCGAAGGCTTTATCCATTGAAGCGCAAATGGTCTTGCTGGTGTCCTGCAGATGCCGTTCTGGATATACAGGGAATGCAGGCCCTAGGGGTCACAGAGTCCGATGTATTGGGTTTCCAATGGGAATTTCAATCGGTAGATGTAACCGTTAGTGTCCAATAAGGAAAAGGCACGGGCGTTTGTCTAAGTCCGGTACGCTTTGATGTTTCCAATCAGATATAGCAAAAGACCTAATCCACTCAGTTTCAAGCGTAATGTCAACGGCCACGCAAAGTTGTTGGTCTGCTGGGAGATTGTTTAAGCATTCCTTGAATGCCCGATCATTCCGGTAGGGAGGTTCCATAAATACTTGCGTCTCTTTTCTTCGAGACAGCCCCTCTTTCATTTCTTTCCAAATGCGTTCGCGTATTTTTCGGTCTCGGGGCAGGTAACCTTTAAAGGAAAACTGCTGACCATTCATGCCCGAGGCCATGAGGGCCAGCAGAATACTGCAGGGACCTATATGCGGTTGAACCCGCCATCCCGCGTTGTGAGCAATGCGCACAGCCGCAGCTCCGGGATCGGCAACTGCTGGTGCTCCAGCATCAGAAATTACGGCGATGTCTTCATCATTTTTAAACCACTGTAAAAGGTCAACGAGGTCTTCAGGTGTTGTATGCTCGTTGAGGAGGAAACTTTCTTTTTTCTCAGGATTTAAGTTCGGGAAGGAGTCTTTGATAAGTCGACGGGCGAATCGGTCGCTTTCAACGATGATTCTGTTGCACGACTTAAGTGCATTTAGTGCACTCACAGGCAGGTGCTCTAAAGGAGTTCGGGAGTTGAGGGTGTTAGGAATAAGGTGAAGTGTCCGCATGCAATTCTTACGTTTTGGACCATGTTTTCACCCATTTTCTGGCCGCATCATCAATCATCGAATAAACTTGGTCGAAACCATTTGCACCACCATGGTAGGGATCAGGGACATCTTGACCATTTACGAAGCGCTCCACACGAGCCGTACCGGCACCGATCCCATTCACATCAATTAAATTTTGTGAGTCCATGACTAAGATGTAGTCAAAAGTGTGTAAATCGCTTGCTACCAGCACCCTAGAGCGTTGATTGGTGATGTTGTGTCCATGTCCTCGCATTACTTCGATGCTGCGAGGATCTGCCTTCTCACCTTGATGCCATCCAGAGGTGCCTGCAGATTCTACATGAATTTGAAGGTCATTTTTAATCGCATGGTATTTTAGTAAACCTTCTCCTATCGGAGAGCGGCAAATGTTGCCAAGGCATACGACAAGGATGCGTTTCATTTACGCTGGAATCCGCTCTCTCTAGTGAATTGCAAGTTTCTTCTCGAGATCTTCAAGGTACTTACGGAAGTGTTTATCAGTCTCTTGCAAGTTATTGACTGTACGACACGCATGGAGTACAGTTGCGTGGTCTTTTCCGCCGCAGTGCAATCCGATGTTGGCCAGAGAGCTCTTAGTCATTTTCTTTGAGAAGTACATCGCAATTTGGCGCGCCTGAACGATTTCTCGCTTGCGCGTCTTACTCTTGAGCAATTCAAGTGGCAAGTCGAAGTAATCGCAAACTACTTTTTGGATGTAGTCGATGCTGACTTCGCGGGCGGTGTTTTTGACAAATTTGTCAATCATTTGCTTCGCGAGATCCAAGGTAATTGCCTTTTTGTTGAGGCTACTTTGTGCAATAAGCGAAATCAGTGCACCTTCCAATTCTCGCACATTCGATGTTATGCTGTAGGCCAAGTATTCTACAACCTCACGAGGCAATTCAATACCATCAGCGTACATCATTTTCTCCAAGATGGCCATGCGGGTCTCCAAGGACGGAACTTGTAAGTCGGCACTGAGTCCCCACTTGAAACGTGAAAGCAAGCGCTGTTCCATCCCCTGCATTTCAACAGGTGGTTTATCACTGGTCAGAACGATCTGCTTGCCGGTTTGGTGTAAATGATTAAAGATGTGGAAGAACACATCCTGTGTCTTCTCCTTACCACTGAAGAACTGAACATCGTCGATGAGCAACACGTCGACCATTTGATAGAAATGGCTGAAGTCATTGACAGAATTGTTGCGAACCGCATCGATGAATTGATGCGTAAATTTTTCGGAGCTTACGTAAAGCACTGTGAGCTCAGGATTGCGCTCTTTGATTTCTAGACCAATGGCGTGTGCGAGGTGAGTTTTACCTAAACCTGTCGATCCGTATATCAGAAGTGGGTTAAATGATGTGCCGCCTGGTTTGTTCGCGACAGCGAATCCAGCTGATCGGGCGAGTCGATTACACTCACCTTCTATGAATTGACCAAAGCTATAATTAGGATTCAGATTAGAATCAATGTTGAGTTTTCGCAAACCGGGAATCACGAACGGATTTTTAATAGGTGTGTCATGGATTCCGGTTGAAAGATGGATCTCAGGATTTTTCTTCGCTTGTTGGTTGGCCATTGGCATCTTTACAGCGTAAGGACTGGCTTGGCTTGTTCCGGAAGCACCTGTGTTTTCCATGATGATGCTATATTCGAGTCGAGCGTCTGGTCCTAGTTCTTTATGGATGGTTTTGCTTAGGAGTTGAATGTAGTGCTCTTCCAACCACTCGTAAAAAAACTGCGAAGGAACTTGAATGGTCAACACCTTATTTTCAAGCTTGAGGGCTTTGATGGGTACGAACCAGGTCTTGTACGCTTGGCTGCTGATGTTGTCTTTGATTACTTCGAGGCAGTTATTCCAAATGGACAAGTGGTCTTGGCTCATGGTGAAATGGGCTATTTAGTCAGGTTGCAAAAAGAGTGGATGGATATCGCACATTGGCAAGAACCACCAGCGTTTCAATCCGCGTGCAAGATTCTGATAAACTCTCGGAAAAAAAAATTGTTTTGGGGTTGACTTTTTGGTTTTTTTATTTGCCAACCTGTAACATCGAAAAGTTTCTGCTTATTCGTCGATGATAATATGAGTTTTGAAAAATATATAAATCATAAAAAACTTGTAATCAGTATTTTAACTATAACATGAATTATTAGGTATAACAGTAAAGTGGTATTTTCGATGAGAGTAAAATTTACGGGCTTTATCCAAAAATCATAGTTCATAAAAACAACATGTGTGTCCGGTGCATGGATTTAAATCAAATCAATGTGCCTTTAAGCGCGGTCTGTGTCGAATACCTCAGTGCTGCAGCCATCATGTTACTATGGTCCATTAAAATCTTGAACCATTTATTGCTCGGTCTTGTAATTGAATTTCCATAATGAAACTTCCCACATTGCCGCTGATTTGTGCAGGATGATAACGTTTTTGAATTTGAAACACGAGGAGTTGTGGATATTGTGGTCTTTAGTATGCTCTCATATCGAATCTCCTCGTCCAAGGCTGTGATTGCTATTTGAGAAGCTTTATGGTCTCTCATTGACTGAAGATTCTGTCGTATTCGACGGATACCAGGGGAATAATCCCGCATTGTAAAAGGCGAATCGTCACGGTGTGATTTCAAAATGTTGGCACAGCTCTCGATACGCTGATTGCGCAATATTTGGCCAAAAGAAATCCGAAGCTGTTGCGTTGGCAAGCTCTCGACCTTCAGAGAACCGCGATTTCCAATGGTCCCACTTGGACAGCATTTCTCCGGAATCTCTGTAGAGGAATCCTTCAGGAACCCAGCTTGGGTAAGCTTGGTCTGCATTCAATAATGGTATTACGCCAAAAGACATGGCTTCCGCTACACTAACACCAAAGTATTCTTGTAAGGGATCATGGATAATGAAGTCGCTGGCGTGGAGCAATTGAATATATTTTTCTCGTGTTGTTGCATATCCATAATGAAGGATCCGGTTCGAAAATTGGTCGAGGATAGTTTGAAATACGGTCGGCACAACTTCATATTTTCGGCCACACATGATGAGTTGAAATTCGTGCCCTCCATGACCGAGTTTGTTTAGACTTTCAAAGAATTTTTCAGGACCTTTATCGTATGCCCAACGGTGATTCCATAAAATAGTTGGTGGGGTGCTCAAGGGGCGCTTGAGGTTAGTAAATTCCGGAGTATTGATTCCTACGGGAAGTACACTCGATTTTTTTGTTATTGCTTGAATGGAATAACCATCTTTATAGTCAGGCATTCGCTTCATGAAGCTTGTTGCCTCCTCGATGAAAATTTTTTTGTGGTAAGATGAATTGAACCAAATCCAATCTGCAGCGGTGCAGGACTGGATGTTTATGAATTCGTAAGTGTGGTTGAGTCCACGAGCTTTTTCTGTATCTCCGGGACTCCAAGGGAAGCTCAACTGATTTTCGTGAAAATATTGTACAACGGGTATGGGGCGCCATGGTGCAGTTAGCAATCCTTTGAAGCTCGCGACATCCAACATGTCAGTTGTTATAATGATATCTGGCATAGCCTTGGAAGCAGCAGTCCGATGCGCAAACTCTCCACCCGCACCGTGCATTCGCCATTTCCAATTCCTTCCAGGTAGGGTCCACAGTTCTGCAGTTATACCATCGATTTGGGATAGATGTTGTTGCAAGCCCTCCGCCCAATGAGCGTGGGATCCGGTGTGGTATGGATTCAGAATCAGCACATTCATTTCAAAAGCCAATCTAGTATCTTTTTCCACTTGGTTCCTTTTGCCGGGGTCTCGGCTGCCATGACGGGAGCCCCCGCCTCTACCCATGCGCTGAACCATAAGGAACTGACCAAAGTACACGCGGCTGCCATCCTCCGTTCAACCTGACCAGAAAGCGCAGTGTGGTATTCATTTGCAAATTTCGGGCTGCGCATCAACTGTCGGGTCCGGCCACGCACGACATAGGCATCAATGCTTTTACCTGCGAATGCATGTCTTATTTTCAGTTCAATTAAGAATACTGAATCCAAACAGGCATGGCTTTGAAAAACTGAAGACCAGATCGCATCGCTCGTTTGCTTTATCCAATTGGCCTTGGGGCCAGAAGGAAATAGGTTATAGCTGTCCATGAACATTTCAGGGAGTTGAGTTTCCCAAAGCGAATGGATTCCAGCTTGGCCTGTTTTTTTACCATCATAATTTGCCGAGGTATGCAATGGAACATGCAGGTCACTGATATAATGGGCTAAGTCGACAGCATGACGCAGGATGGCATTTTCTTCCTGTCGGTCAAAAGCAGCTATTAGTCTGTGATATGTTTTCACGGCATACCAAGGTCCTATGCCGTGCGCATGCAAGGTATCTTCTGACCACTTTTCAGTTGCTTCTGAGTATGACATTGGAAACCAATCTTGCAACGAATCCATAGAATGGCTATACAGGTCCAGGTCTATGTAGTGTCTACGGCCTTCTTCAATGACGTTATGTTTTCGGCGATCGGCATCGTTAATGTGGTCATGGAACCATTGACCATGGGCCTTGAAAAAAGGATGAAGCGATGAAGGAAGGTGGTGAATTGCAGCATCAACAATTTTTCGGTGAGCCGAAAATCCCCATGCGCAACAGAGCGAATGGTGAAACAAGCATGTTACAATCAGTATGAAACAATAAGCCCGATCATGCGCTTTTTGCAGCTGCCGTTTCTTGTATTGAGGGTGGTGGGGTATGCACATTCAATCGAATCAAATATCCATCACGTAGAATAGGAATCGTCGAAAGGTTGTTGGGCGTTAAGCAATACTTCACATCCTCATTCAAATTGAGTCGTCGGAGTCGTCTTCGATGAGAGGAGGCGCGTAGGAATGCGAACATGTTATCGCGAGCAGATCGATAAATAAATTTTGCGGCAATAGTACTGTCTTCGTCAGCCTTAAAGTGCCCGCTCTCAATCAGTTGATTGGCAATGGCACCGGCGCAAATGGTGTCTTCTAAATTGAATTTATCCTTCCATCCTGAGGCGAGTATGAGCACACTCTGGTCTTGTTCGAGCAGCCATTTGCATAGGGCGTTTAGATTATTTAGCGCTCCGATTACAACCGTCTCTTTTTCACTTGCAATATCAATTGCTTTTGTGCCGTTGGTTGTCGTCAAGACCACAGATTTTCCGGCGAGCTCTTCTTTTCTTTCAATGTAGGCGATGGGGCTGTTTCCCAAATCGAATCCGGGTACGATTTCACCATTGCGCTCAGCTGCTCCGATGTGACCTTTCGCCTTCCACTTTTCGGCTTCTGCTACGGAGGCCACAGGCTTGATCCGTTCAACGCCGTTTTCCAAGGCCGTGCAGATGGCGGATGTAGCGCGTAAAACATCAATAACGACCACCAATTCAAAATTCTCCCTGTATAAGGGATAGTCCGCAGGAGAAAAGCAAACTTCAACGTAATTCAAAGGAATCGATTCATGTAGGTCAAAAACGTAAGGTACGAATTTCGTGTGAATGCTTACTTCTTCAGAAAACCCGGGCGAACAACTTCTGCAGGAATTGCATTTTTTCGAATGCGAACGTAGACTGTGTTGCCTATCTCAGCTTCCTCTTTGGCGACGTATCCCATGGCAATGCTGTAACCCAATGTTGGTGAACTTGTCCCCGATGTGACCCGGCCAATGGTTTCACCGTTTATATTTTCGATTGCGTAACCAGTTCGGGGTATGCCGCGTTCGGTGATTACCAAGCCGCGAAGTAGTTCAGGCGACCCTAACGCCTTTTCAGCTTTCAATTGCTCGCTGTTGATGAACGGATTCGTGAATTTTGTAATCCAGCTCAATCCCGCTGAAATAGGGGAGGTTGAGTCGTCAATTTCATTGCCATAAAGGCAGAACCCCGCCTCCAACCTCAAGGTATCCCTTGACCCTAATCCACAGTGCTGAACCCCGGCCCTTGTCAACGCTTGCCAAACGGGCACTGCGTCAGCGTTTTTAAGATAAAGTTCGAACCCCCCGGCACCAGTGTAACCGGTAGCACTTATGAGGCATGGCCGACCGCAAACAGTACCGAAATCAAAAGTATAATATTGCATGTCGTTTAAGGAAGCGCCAGAACTGTGCGGAGCGAGTACTGAAGCGGCTTCGGGTCCTTGCAGTGCAATCAACGACCAAGCCTCTGACTCATCCGTTAACTGAGCATTGAATGAATTGTTTTTGTTTATCCAATGCAAATCCTTCATACGGTTTGCGGCATTCACGACGAGCAAGAATTCATCGGACGCGATGCAATAAACCAAAAGATCGTCTACAATCCCTCCACGGCCATTCGGCATGCAGCTGTATTGAACCATGCCTGGCGTCAATCTGCTCACGTCGTTAGTTGTTATGTGCTGGGCCAAGTCCAATGCTTGGGAACCCGTGATACGGAATTCTCCCATATGCGAAACATCAAACATTCCGCAGGATTTACGAACGGCGTGATGTTCAGTGACCACGCCAGCGTAGGACACGGGCATTTCGAATCCAGCATAATTAACCATTTTGGCGCCCGCAGAAATGTGCTCATCGTGCAAGGCTGTTTGAATCAGAAGTGATTTCATTTGCTCCATGGACCTGTGAAATTAAGTCAAGTTTTGGGAGGGGCTACTAAGTCATTCAGTTGTATCGCTAATTCCTGCGGTCCTAAGACAAACAGTGCGTCTAGAATGGAGCACCCGGGAATAAATGCATTTTGTTGTTCGAACATTTGCCTATATCGATGAAAGACCCAGCCATCGCCGCTTAGGGACTTTTTGAATCTGAGGTCGTTGGAACTTGTTCCAATAACAGGGCTCGTCTTCGTTGAACAAGGTACGGACCAGCCGCACGATTTACAGGTCCATCTGATGCTTGCCCAACTCCAAGATTGGAGGTTTTTGTTATCGCCCGCATGTGATGGTAAATATTTCATCCATAAGTCATGCAGTTCATCCTCGAAAAAGGAAAAGAATGGACTGCCTCCGTATGCGGTTCTCAGAGAACGCCACATAGTTCTTGGGGGGAGATGGGCAGATAGGAAAATGTTTGAAGATGAATCAGATGTGCCAACAGGGAACGTAATGATTTGTCGGCCCTGTGGCCCTGCGATGACCAATCGATTCTGAAGTGATTGTTTTTGATAAGTCGCGTTGACATCTATGTAGGCTCCTGATCGTGCAAGAACCCACCAATGTAATGGAGGAAAAGGGCAGAGGGGGAGGACGCCGGTCACTTGACGCGCTTGAACATGCGGCTCCATCGTATTTTGCTTTCTCCGTGTTGCTCTGCATTTTGCTTGGAGAACCACACGAAGGAGGCGCGACCGACGATGTGGGTTTCTGGTACAAAGCCCCACATGCGTGAGTCAGCTGAGCGGTGTCGGTTATCACCCATCATCCAATAATAGTTTAAGTCAAAGGTGTAGGTTGATACGGACTGTCCATCGATGAAGACTTGATCACCAATAACATCCAAATTGTGCCCTTCGTAAGTGGATATGGCACGACGGTACAGCGCGATGTTGCGAGGAGTTAATTCTATGGTCATGTTACGCTGCGGGAGGGTGATTGGACCAAAATTGTCCGGGTCCCACCCGTTGAACTCTGGTATGTAGGCATTTGGAAACATTTCTAGTCTTCCTCTTCGGTAGCTCAAGTCGACCCGTTCGATGGTTGTAACCATTCCGCTGTTTTCCAGTTGTGCTTTCTCTTCCTCGGTCAATGCCCAGACAGTTTCAAGCGCTCGGTTTTCCATTGAGCCATCGATGTTTGTCAAGCCTAGACCTTTGAAAGCTCTGCGCTTCTCCATTGGTGTGGGAAAAGTGATTTTGTATTCATACTGAATCCCAGTTGGTGGTTCTAGAACCTCCCCATCTATGAAGATTCGACCATCTTCCGCAGCAATTGTCTCGCCGGGTAATGCAACGCATCGTTTTACATAGTTTTCTGTTTTATCAAGAGGCCGCGCACGAATTCCAAATCGCTTTTTAAGGGCTTCACGGGCTTTTATTTCGTATGTATTCGGATCGCTCACGTAAGTCTCGACGTTTCCTCCTGCGCGCTTAATGGCTTCCATTCGTAAAATTCCGTAATAATCGTGTCCTGCCCATTGAGGATCGACTACAATGGTATCGCCGTGCGGGAAATTGAAGACGACAGCGTCATAACGCTCAACATTACGTATGCCCGGAAGGCGTTTGTAGGGAAGGGCGAACCACTCTGTGTAGCTTGGAATCATTGAACCGGGAAGTGCATTGTGAATGAGAGGCACAGAAACAGGGGTTTGAGGCACTTTGGGGCCATAGCTCGTTTTACTGACATAGAGGTAATCACCGACTAGCATGCTCCCTTCCATCGATCCTGTGGGAATCATGAAGGCTTCAAAAATGAAGGTGCGAACAACCGTTGCTACGACAAGTGCCCATAGTATGCTCTCACCCCACTCGCGCCCGGTTGATTTTTTGAGATTGCTCCAATCGCGCGGACCTTTGAATTCGGACTTTGAACGATTTAAAACTGGCAAAAAAATCCAGGGCAAAGCACCATGTTTCCATTGATCTACCGAAGATCGTTGACCAAATGCGATGCCTAGCTCGACGTGCATGATGACTAGCATAATCAGATTTACACCGGGGAATACCAAAAGGATGATCCAATACCAAGGTCTTCCAATGGCCTTCAGCCACATCCAATAGTTCAATCCTGGAATGTAACCGTGTATTTTGTTCAGGCCTGCGCGCTTTAACAAATCTGGTAAAAAGACAATGTGCTCAACGAGCAGTAGGCAGAGTAGAATCCAAGGTATCAAGTCCATTTCAATTTCCTTTTAAAGGTCAATTTCGCCCATTGAGAAGAATCATAGTTCGTTAAGTTACGCCCCAGCCGATGCCAACGAATCACAAGACCAGGACCGACCACTGCCGGGCTGTTAGCAATTGGAATAGGCCTAAAGGCTACAGCTAAATTTTCACTAACATCGAAGGACATGAGGTTGGCATCTACGTGAGCGTCTAGTACACTCAGTGCGTGGACACCAATCAAAGCAAACCAACTGAGGTCCCGATTTCTTCGATAAAATGCCTCCTCGGTTCTCGCTATTGAAAGTGCTTGTGCGTAGCCAATTGTAGTGGGATCCGATTCCTCCAATTCAATGAGGTCGGTACGTGCCTCATTTAGCTGTTTTAGGTTGTAATCAATGGAGCTGATGCACCAAGCCACACCGCCCCAAACCAATGGGACCTTCCAGTACTTGCGGTTGGTAATTTGACCACCGCCTGGAATGAGTGCAGCAATTCGGGTAGTCTTTGCAATTCGCTGATTTTCAAGAGAGTCTTGTGCAGCAGTTGATGCTGATTGCCCCCATAAAGAGGCGGAGATTATTAAAGGATTGAAGGCGAAGGCTAACGCCGCTATTCGTAGAAATCGAATCAAAGCCCCAGGAGATTAAGAAGTCGGTCGAGCTCCGAGCTATCCTTAAAATTCAATTCAATGCATCCACCACCCTTACCGTGCTTTTTCAGTCGTGTTGGTTGACCGTATTTCAATTTTAGGTCAGCTTGAACTTGTTGTTCATCGAAGGTGAGGACGGGCTTGCTCTTGGAAGCTGCAGAACTTTTGAGCCTTCTAACACGAGCTAACTGTTCTACCGCGCGCACTGAGAGCCCTTCCGCTTGAATCCGCTTGAAGACGGTTTTTTGCCAACCTGGGTCGTCGATTGCAATCAGGGCCCGAGCATGACCCATGCTGATACTTTTTTGACTTACGGCAAGTTGCATTTCCGCCGGAAGCTGCAGTAACCGGACATAATTCGTTATTGTTGACCGATTTTTACCCAATCGCTCTCCTAGATTTTCATGTGTAAGCTCACATTCATCAATTAATCGTTTGAATGAAATGGCAACTTCAATTGCATGCAGGTCTTCTCTTTGGATGTTTTCTACGAGAGCCATTTCGAGCATGGTCTTATCGTCGACCTCTCGAATGTAAGCGGGTACTTCGTCAAGTCCGGCAAGTTGCGCTGCCCGAAAACGACGCTCACCGGAAATGATTTGATATTTATTGGCTCTAACGCGATGCACGGTGATGGGCTGGATGATGCCTAATTCACGAATGCTTTGGGCTA
>DIHQ01000145.1 GCA_002420235.1 Flavobacteriales bacterium UBA5692 | reverse complement strand
GCTGGGAACCGCTGGAGGACGATACTGTCGGCTTCACCTTCGTGCGGAACAAGTGACGGGAACCCCATATCTACCCACGCAGTGCTGTCCTGGCCATCGTTTGCATTTTCTAACATCAGCCCGCTCATTGTGGGATAGGTGACGTCGGAAATGAGCAAGTCGTGAAAATTATCCCCATCCAATTGCAGTGCGGTAATCGCCCCTCCTGCATGAACGCCGTCGCGCTCCATGACAGCCTCTTTGATGGGCGCTGGTCGGCTTTCTGGTTCGATCACATTGAAGCTGCAGCTGTGTTCTTCACCAATAAATAAAGTATTGTCTTCAGAACCTTCAGAAACCATTCCATAGCAGCGGTTGGTGCAAATCAAATCCAAGCCGCAAGCTGATTGTCCGGAAAACCGATACATAGTAGTGCTGGTTTCGGTGAAGGAAATGAAGTCGAGGTCACCGTCATTATCAACATCGAAAATGGCCGGCTTATCGATGGTTAAACATACTATTGGCAATTCTTGGGCTCCAGTTCCGAAATCCCAGCTAGCCATTAGTGGCAATGCATAAGCCTCAAACGTTGGAACTCCAGGAGTGACACTGGTGTTGCGGTATACGTGTACGCTGTTTTGATAACCGGTAAACAGATCGGGTAATCCATCACAATCAAAGTCACGTAGCAGGACCCAGTGTTTCAGCGCCGGCCACCCTTGGCTCCAGTCCGAACGCTCTTTCCAGTTACCGGCATCGGTATTCTCAAAAACTAAAATACGGCCCCCATCCCGATCGAATGCAAATAAATCCATATCGCCATCCCAATCCACATCGATTTCAGACCATTGAGGAGCACTCAATCCTCCTGTGAAAGGATGGGGTATAGCAGTTTCCCCAACGATCACAACGGGTCCATCTGTCAGGTTCCAACTCCATGGGGCTTGGCATGCTCCATGAATGCTGTAAAAAGCAGCAGCGAGGAAAGGAAGGTAGAGTAGGTTTGACTTCATGTGGGCAAGTTATCTGAATTTGTTGATTATTCATCCCTACCAAGTAGGGTGTGACAATGCGGAGCAGAAATAATTTTGCGCATGCAATCATTGAACCGTGAACAGAGCCTATGGGTTGCCTGGGGATTGTTATGTGTTGGGTCTTCAGTACTGTTCGCGGCTTATGGTAAGCACGGTTTGGCGAATTCAGAACTTCAAATGCGATGGGGAACTGCGGTGGATTACTTTCGATTCATGGGGCTAGGGCTTGTCCTAATGGTCGCTGTGCGCGTCTTGAGCCATGGCATGTCAGGACGAATGTGGGCCGAGAGAATGTTGGTTGTCGGCACCTTGCTTTTTTCCGTCACCATTGGTGCGGAGAGTATTTCGCCGGAGTCAGTATTGTTAAACCGGATCGGGTGGGCCGCCCCATTTGGTGGTATTCTAATGACATTAAGTTGGTTCACATTTGTTTTTGAATTTATTCTAAATCAGAAGCCCTCACCCGCATAACAATTAATCTAAATTTCGCAATGAGAAATGCAATGATCAATTCTCTCATGAAACACGTTGGAAACACCCCAATCGACGCATCTTTAGATGCCGTCAAACTCGGAGGAGTGGCACGCGCCCACTGGAACCTCCCTCCCGCAAAACTTATTCTGCAAACCCTCCTCCGTGGCGAAGGCGTGCTCACGAACGCAGGAGCGCTTGCAGTTACAACTGGTGCTTTCACTGGTCGTTCACCTAAAGACCGTTTTCTAGTTAAGGATAACCTCACTGTTGACGCTGTGGATTGGGGCGAAATCAACCAGCCCATGGATGAAAAATGTTTTGACCGACTGCATGAGGATATCGCGCATCACCTGAAAGGCCGGAGTGTCTTCGTTCGTGACGCGGCCGTTGGAGCGGATACAACCTCGCAAATAAAGACACGCGTCATCACCGAAAAAGCATGGGCAAATTTATTTGTTTCCAATATGTTCATTCGTTTGGATGAAGAGGATGTTCTAGTCCCTTCACCTGAGTGGACGATTATTTGTGCTCCTTCGTACAATGCAAAGCCTGATGTTCACGGTTGCCGGCAGGGCAACGTTACAGCGGTAAATTTCTCGAAGAAATTGATTCTCATTGCGGGGTCTGCCTACACCGGCGAAATCAAGAAAGGCATGTTTTCTGTTATGAATTTTGTCCTGCCCACCTTACATAAGGTTTTTCCAATGCACTGCTCTTGCAACGTGAGTGAAGCGGGCGATACGGCTGTTTTTTTTGGACTCTCTGGGACTGGAAAGACTACGCTCTCCAGTGATGTCAATCGCAAGCTTATTGGAGATGACGAGCACGGTTGGGGACAAAACGGCGTTTTCAACATGGAAGGCGGATGCTATGCTAAAACCATCAATTTGGACGCTGAGCGCGAACCTCAGATTTACAACGCCATTAAGTTTGGTGCCATGTTGGAAAATGTCGGTTTTCAGCAAGACGGGGTAACACCAGATTACTCGGACTCTTCGGTGACAGAAAACACCCGAGTGTCTTACCCCATCACACACATTTCCGGGTCATCTAATGATGGAACTGGAGCACACCCCAAGGACATATTTTTCTTAACCTGCGACGCATTTGGAGTATTACCGCCGATTAGCCGACTCGATTCAGGACAGGCTATGTACCATTTCCTTTCAGGTTACACAGCAAAAGTTGCCGGTACCGAAGTCGGAGTGACAGAACCTCAGGCGACTTTCTCAGCTTGTTTTGGTGCACCTTTCATGCCATTACCTCCAACCGATTATGCCAAAATGCTTGCGGAAAAGATAGAGCAACACGGTGTTCGCATATGGCTTGTCAATACCGGTTGGACTGGCGGGGGATACGGTATCGGGACGCGGATGAAATTGAAGCATACTCGCGCGATGATTCGCGCTGCTATGAGTGGTGAGCTAGATGATGCTGCGATGCACCGAGACCCAGTATTTGGATTGCATTCACCGATAACGTGCAAGGATGTGCCAGAGAATTTACTCATACCGGCAAAGGCGTGGGAGGATAAAGAAGCCTTTTATGTGGCAGTTTCAAAATTGGCAAACCTCTTCAACTCAAATTTTGAACAGTTTGAGCATGAGGCAAATACGGCCATGCGTCAAGCAGCTCCAGTCTCTGCCTAGGTTCCGTCGGTGAATAATACCTTTGGGCCATGAGATTCTTCTATGCGCCCTGCGTTGACTCAGTTCACACATTAGATGCTGATGAGTCTAAGCACTTAGTGCGCGTGCTGCGCGCCAAAGTCGGTGACCGCATTGGTCTCTTGGATGGCAAAGGCCGCAGATTTAACGGGGTCCTAATGGAAGCAGATAAGCACCGTTGCGTGGTAGAGACAACTTTGGTCGAATTTCAGCAAGGACCGGAATTCCCACTTACTTTGGTCATTGCACCTACCAAAAGCGTCGACCGCTTTGAATGGCTTTTGGAGAAATCTATGGAATACGGTGTTCGTAAAATTCAGCCCGTCTGGACGGAACGCAGTGAAAGGAAAATCGAGAAATCAGAGCGTTGGCACAAAATCTTGGTTAGTGCATTGAAGCAATCTCGACAGCTGTGGCTCACCGAATTGGCACCTGCAAGGGAGTGGCACGAGTGGTTAGATTCTGAGGACGCCCACACAGGTAAGGGTTTTGTAGCCCACTGCGAGTCGACTGAAAAAACACACCTTTTCGAGGCTATATCGATAACCTCACCTTGTTGGGTCGCTATTGGGCCGGAGGGCGACTTCACGGTAGCAGAGATTGATGCGGCATTGGCAAAGGGTGCTTCTGCCGTGACGCTTGGAGAACAGCGTTTGCGCTCAGAAACTGCCGGTTTGGCAGCCATTCAAATTCATGCCCTTGCTCACCGTCAAAGCTAAAGTAGGCTCGGCTCTTTAGGTATTGGCATCCAATGCGTGACATCACGGAAAAAGTGGTTGCTATTTCCTTCTCCCGCCCAAAAATGCGATCCGTGCTTTTCGATTTTTTCGGCTTGATCAGCGAAATGATTAAGACAAAAGCGAAGCACAATGACTTCTCGGATTTCAGAGGCTAGATTGCTGCTAGGGAGGAACACCCGATTTCCCGGGATAAAGGCTAGCACCCGCTGGTCGTCCTCAGGCAATTGATCAGTTACTGCGATCCAATTACCACTCATAATCCTTTGAATTGGGGAGAACGTTTTTCGAGGAATGCAGCAACACCTTCCGCATAGTCGTGGGTTCTAGACGCTTCCATTTGTAAGTCGCGCTCGGTTGTGAGGTGGTCGGACAAATCTGCTTGCCAACCGAGATTGAAGGCGCGTTTGGTTAATGCCAATCCACGGGTTGGCATTTGGGCGATACGATTAGTTAAGGCTCCAATTTCTGCATCAAAATCATCATCGGCCACTGATCTGTATATGAGCCCCATGGTCTCAGCTTCTGTGGCGCTAAGTTTATCTCCGAGGAAAGTTAGTGCCGCAGCTCGTTGCATGCCAACAAGACGGGGTAAGAACCAGGTCCCTCCGCTGTCGGGGATTAGTCCAATTTTGGAGAAAGCTTGAATGAAGAAGGCTGAATGTCTAGCAACGGTCAAATCGCAAGCCAAGGCAATATTTGCCCCTGCTCCAGCAGCCACCCCATTGACGGCGGCCACAATGGGTTTTTCCATAGAACGGATGCGGCGTATGCTCTCGTTGTAAGTATGTTCGACAATTTCGTTAAAATCCGGCGCGTCCGGTGCGGTGACTTCTTTAAGGTCTTGACCAGCACAGAAGGCTTTGCCCTTGCCCGTGATTATCACACACCGGACACTGTGGTCTGCAGCGGCGCCGTCGAGGGCCTCTTGAAAAGCTCGCCCCATTTCCTGGTTGAAGCTATTAAATACCGCCGGGCGGTTAAACATGATGGTGTAAATCCCATCTTGAGTTGAAATCTGAATCGATGGTTCCATGGTCATGTCCACAAGTTAATGACGTATAAGGACGTGCCCACAATATTGACCCACGCGGAGGAAGTAGGCCCCAGCTGGCAATGAGCTGACGTCCATACGCGCGGTTAACGCATCCGTGACGAGTTTTTGCTTGGCGACGATTTGGCCCGTCAGCGAATACAAAGTGGCGGTTTCACCACAATGAAAGCCGGATAAGTATAGGGTGCCGTGGACTGGATTTGGCCAGAATTGGACCGCTTGATCTCGCTCTTCTACGGACGAAGTTAGCCAATTGAACTGGGTTACGAATTCACACCCTGCCTCATCGACGACGACGACTTCGATTGTCATACCATCGGTCAAGGTCTCGGTGGCTTCAGCACAAGGGCCATCTAGGCTCAATTCTTCACCTGTGCACAAATTGATTCCGTCTAGCGACCATATGACCGTGTATGCTCCATTTGCTCCAACCACATTTACCGAGGCATTTCCCGGTTCCAGAGTCACTGTCGCTGTGAGGTTGCACGGCTGGCAAGTCAACAAGGGATTGGGCTCAAGTTCCCACATTCCCATGGATAAGAGTTCCACAGAATTAAAAATTGGGAGATCAGGCGGATACCGCTTGGCGCGGAACAGTAAGTTGTCGTTAATTCCAAGTTCTGTCCCCTGAGCAATGGTAGTTCCCCCTTGAAGCGGTACGCGGTAATACCATGCGGTATCTCCGGTTGCGGTGAACTCAAAAATTTCTCCCGTTCGCCCGCTTACGATGAGGTTGTTCCCATTGTGTAACCTTTCAAAGTTGGAAAGACCGCTGCTGAAGAAATCAGTCGGGATTGGTGCGGTCCACGTCCAATCAAAATCGACTGGAGCGTAAGTATCGTTGTTATTGTTCAACACGTAGGTATTGGTTGCACTGCTATCACTAAATTCTGGTGTAATTAAATGTGCACTTGAGTAGGGGCCGGTTGCACCGGGATTACGATTGTTGAAGACCGCAATTTTGCCAAAATCCGAAGTCCCAATGTGGTAAGTCTCATCTAACCAGGTGGCAGCATGTTGGTAGTACAATCGCTTGTCCTCGCTCGTGCCGCGATCGTAAGCTTCGGGATTTCCCCAACGCCAAATCAATCCTTCATCCGGCTCCGCCCTATCTATAATCCATAATTCGTTGAAGGTTGGGACACTCAGTAGAATATGATCTAGTGCTGGATTGTAGTCAATGCTATTGATGTGCAACCAATCTGGTGCGACCGAGCTAGTGCTACCGAAGTTGATATCAACTCTGTTTGGCACTAATTCTGGGTCGTCATAATTGACCTTGGTAGAATCGAAGTCTTGAACTAGGTGATCCCAGACCCGCCATTCCCAGATGATGTCAGCGCCGCCTGAATCGTTTGGCATTAGCTCTATGATTCGCTCACTCCAAAGCTCTCCATCCTCCAATAGTTCAGGATTTCGACCGGCATGAATCGCTGCGATTGAATCGATGCGTTCCCATGCGATGGCGAGGACGGTTCCAGAATTGGTTAAAGCAAAGTCGTGGTGTAAGCGACCTGTCGAATCGTTAAGGGTATAGTTCCACAGTACAGCATTGTCCCATGTGCGCGCTTCGATGACAGCGCCGCCGCCGCCAGCCCAGATAGGATCATTCTGGACATTAGCCGGGCGATGTGCCCAAAATAGGTTGCCATTCGGGGTCAAGTATGCACTATTACCTGGGCGGCGAAGTGAATCGTTGGTCCAAATGTGGACCACTTCTCCACAAGCATTTACCAAGCGGGCATGTGGCTGATTGTGGGGGTAAATTAAGGTTTGGCCATCCGCAAAGAGGTTGGGATTATACTCGATGGTTCCGACGGTATTGGATTGGCAATAAGACCAAGCCAAAGGCATAAGGCTAAAAAGTATTGCGATGCACGGAGGGATTTTCATTGCACCAAAAATTTAATGATTATCGAAGTCGCTGGACGCGCATCAGAATGCACTTGCTGTAAAATTGCAACATACATGCCCGGTGACCAAAAGCGAACGTCAACAGTGATTTCGTTTGTTGCGGAGGTAGTCCAATGTGTTTGACCAGTGGAATTTAAGATTTCAATCTTGGTAGGGATAACCGAATTCAGGTTTCCTATATTGAGCATAGAACAAGTAGGATTGGGCCATACGCTTGGAGTCTGCGGGGCTTTGCCGTCTTCCAAGTCAAGGGTGCATTTCGAAGGAATAGGATTCAGTTCAAGTGGTTCGCCGGGCTCGAGATTGCGTCCCGCCAAGCCTGGGTGCGATGCGGGAACGGATGTAACGCGGAATACGCTGTTCTGGGTGGGATTGTTGCCTTGGGTCAAGGGTCCCATGTTCGAGATAGGGTTTACATACTCCCACACCAGGTTGCTAGCGCTGTCGAGTTCAAAGAAACGGCCCTCGGCCCCTTCACATATGAGGTGGTTGCCATCTGGCAGAAGTGTGTAGCCTGAAATGTTTGGCGAATAAAATGAAAAGTCAGGAGCGGTCGGATAGGTCCAAGCAGCTATTTGCGGCTGGATGTCTTGGTCGCTGAGGTCCGGATACCCTCCATTGGCATCTAGCGGGACATCAATGTGGTCAACTGTACTATAATTGCCGCCCGGACGTCCGATACCGTTATTGTATACGCTGATACGAAGCCCTTCTGCGTTGGGCACGAATTGGGCATCATGTTGGCCAAATAACACCTGGTCATCCTCGTTGCCTTGGCCATAAGCTTCAGGGTTTCCCCAGCGCCAGAGTATATCGCCACCTTTTCCGTGTTGGCCTCCAGTACTTCCTGCTGCTTCCTTCGTACTGGTGCTGTGGTCTATAATCCATACTTCATTCCAGTGTCGGCTACTCAGGATGATTTCATCACGCTCTGCGTTGTAGTCGATGCTGTTGACATGCATCCAATCGTATGCTAACTCCTGACCAAAGCCTGGTCCTGTTATTTCTGCCGTTGCTTCGAAGTTGATATCAAACCGTTCGGGATGAACTGCTGGATTCCCAAAATTCGGAAGGGCAGGGTTCGTATCCTGAATCAAATGTTCCCATGGGCTCCAAGACCATACAGTATCACTCCCAGAACTCGTCAGCGGTGATAATTCAACTACTCGGGTGACCCACACTTCCTCGGAAGTTAATTCAGGCAGTTGGCCCCTTGCTATGGCATCGTCAGCAAACCATTTTTCCCAGAGGATGGCGAGGATGTTTCCATTAGGTAGGATAGCGATATCATGGTGCTGATGATGGGAGATCGACGCGATTGTGTCAGTCCACACTAGGTTACCCTCCCAATTAAAACGGTCGATGATACCGCCTATTCCACTTCCGAGGAATTGACCCGTCTGGTGTCTTCGTGTGCGTATTAAATCTCCATTATCTGTAAAATAGGCCATTAACCCCGGGCGCCCCTCGGTCTCCCAGTGGTGTATATGTCGTCCACATTTATCAATCAAGTATGTAGTCACGAAACCATTGGGGCTGAAGAGCACATAATCTTCATTTGCTTCAGACTCTATGTTCAACATTCCCATAGTGGATTGCCCTTTGACCGCTTCTATGCACGATAAAGAGCACATGGCCAAAAGGAGATGGATTTGTCGAAGTATAGTCATGCGGTAGGCCACACAGCGTCTTTTTTCGCTGTGGGGATGAAACTGTGCACGCGCGCCCAGTTAATGCATTGTATGAGTTGGACGGGAGTGAAGCCCTGATGTTTATATATGTGCTGAAACTCAAGGTTGAGGTTTGTCACCATGATACCCGGGTCATCGGTGTTGATGGTGGTGTGCACACCGGATTCATATAACTCTTTGATAGGGTGAGCACTCAGACCTTCACAGGCGCCTGTCAACCAATTGCTCGTTGGACAAAGTTCAAGAGGGGTCTGTGAACGAACGAGCAGGTCAACCACGCATCTATCTTCGAGAGCTTGCAAACCATGGCCAATGCGATCAGCACCCATGGATTCAACTGCTGTGGTAATATTTTTCGAAATTCCCGCTAAACGAGGCTCACCAGCATGGACGGTGATGCCTAATCCACCTGCTTTCGCTCGCTGGAAAAGAGGAATAAAGGGTTCGGGATCGAAATCCACTTCGTTGTCCGCCAAATCCAATGCGAGAAAACCGTTTCTGTGGTTTAAAGCAAAATCTACCCAGTACGCGTTGTCTTTCACCGATTTGGTGCGTTGCAAGATGCAAATGAGACCCACAGCGATGGGGTATGTCTGCTCGGCCCTTGCGACACCGCGTTGAACGGCCTCT
>DIHQ01000079.1 GCA_002420235.1 Flavobacteriales bacterium UBA5692 | reverse complement strand
GACATCATAGAGCCGACAGCATGACCCGGCACAAAAAAAAGACCGCTCATGGCGGTCTTTTCTTTGTTTGTTCGTCAGTGGCTCAGTTCACGAGTCCGGTGAAGGTGCCGAAGCGCTTGGTAGACTGAGCGCTCAATCCAGCGGAATACTGAAGGATGTTGCGCACACTCTTTGCGTGGGGCATTTTCAAGTTGGACTCGACAGAAGCTTCAAACCAATCCGACATCAAATCGTCAAGGGTACAATGGGCCATGGGCACTTGTTTTTGAGGTTTCGTACCCCATAAACGAATTCCATTGGATCGTATTGTGCCCGCTCGAAAATTAATTCAAGGTCAGCTGCACACCACGCTCCTCCATGGCCCTACGCATGTTGATGAGAGCGTAACGCATTCTACCAAGTGCAGTGTTGATGGAAACACCAGTTTCGTCAGCGATTTCCTGGAAACTCATTTCGCGTTCGATACGCATTTTAACTACTACTCGCTGTTCTTCAGGTAGGGTTTCGAGGAGGTCGCGCACATCTTGATAAATTTGCTCTTGAATCATACGGTCTTCCATATGTGGTTCATCGGAATGCATCGTGTCGAAGACGTCAAACTCCTCTGTGGCTCGGAGCATTCGCATCTTTTTGCCACGGCGAAAGTGGTCTATGCTCAGGTTGTGCGCGATGCGCATAATCCAAGGCAAGAACTTTCCTTCTTCATTATACTTCCCACTCTTCAGTGTATTCACCACCTTAATAAAGGTGTCCTGAAACAGGTCATTCGCGAGATCGCTGTCGCGAACGATAAAGAAAATTTTAGAATAAACTTGTTGTTGATGGCGGTTCAAAAGACACTCGAACGCGGCCTCATCCCCGGATAGGTACAAGGAAATCAACTGTTGGTCTGAAAGTGATGCTCGCATCATTTTACGCAGTTAAGGGTGGTACATAACCCGAGTCATGGGAAGTCGTCGGGGCCTTACTTTGAAGCGTAAAATGTTTCTATAGCGAATGTTTTAATCCAATACCTAACCGTAATATACGCCATAATTTAGTCATATCGAAACCCGCAGCCCTTTCGGGGTGTTAACAAAAGCGAATGGAAATCCGAATCAAAGGTGCACGGGAGCACAACCTGAAGGACATAGATGTTACCATCCCCAAGCGGAAGTGGACCGTCATCACTGGGCTATCTGGGTCAGGTAAGAGTTCACTCGCCTTCGATACCCTCTATGCGGAAGGACAACGCCGGTATGTCGAGAGCCTCAGCAGCTACGCACGCCAATTCCTTGGCCGCCTCGATAAACCAGAAGTAGATTCGATTGAGGGCATCTCACCCGCCATTGCAATCGAGCAGCGCACATCCTCGGGTGGTCCGCGCTCCACAGTTGCGACCCGCACCGAGATTCACGACCATTTGCGCCTGCTGTACGCGCGCATAGGCACCACCATCTCTCCGGTCAGCGGCGAGCCGGTCAAGAAGGATCGCCCGGAAGATGTGTTGGACCGTTTGCGAGCGCTCGATCCAGGTAACCGGTTCCTCGTCGTCGCCCCTATTCACAAGAAAGCCGATCGCACTTGGGCACAACAACTTGAGATATTGCAGCAACAAGGGTTCAGCCGCGTCATGGATACATCTGGCATTGCCCATGCTATTACCGAGACAATTGCCCCGGATAGCGACGCATTGTGGCTCGTGGTCGACCGCCTTGTTACTCCGGTTGACGTGAACGAAGGGGATTTCAATTCTCGCGTCTTTGATTCCGTGGAGACTGCCTTTTTCGAAGGCAATGGGACCTGCGAAATTCGTTTTGCAGGCGGTAATAGCGAGCCATGGGAGTTCTCTGATCGTTTCGAGCGAGATGGTATAATCTTCTCCGAGCCAAGCCCCGAGCTTTTCACCTTCAACAGCCCCATCGGTGCCTGCAGCCGGTGCGAAGGCTTTGGACATGTCATCGGTGTGGACCCCAAACGAGTTGTGCCGGACCCAAAACTCAGTATTTACGACGATGCCATAGCCTGCTGGCGAGGGGAGCGCATGGGCAAATGGAAACACCGACTTTGTCTCGCGGCCAAGGAAAACGACATCCCCATTCATATCCCCTGGCGTGAGCTTTCAACCGATCAACAATCGCGGGTCTGGAAAGGTGGAAGAGGGTTCAAGGGGCTCAATGCATTTTTCGCCTACCTCGAGGAGAAAAGCTATAAAATTCAATTTCGGGTAATGCTTAGCCGTTATCGCGGCCGCACAAAATGCCCTAAATGCCACGGCACGCGACTAGGCGACGGCGCAAAGAATGTATTTATCGGCGACAAGACCCTGCCAGAGGTTTTGCGCATGTCGGCCCGCGAGGCCCTTTCTTGGATAAAAGGTCTCCAACTGAATCCTACGGAATCCGAAATCGGTGAGCGGCTAGTTCAGGAAGCAGAAACCCGCTTACGCTACCTCTCAGAAGTGGGGTTAGGCTACCTGACCTTGGACCGCTCAAGTAAAACTCTTAGCGGTGGAGAATCACAGCGCATCTCCCTCAGCACATGCCTAGGAAGTAGCCTGGTCGGAAGTACGTATGTGCTGGACGAACCCAGCATCGGCCTGCATCCAGAGGATACAGAATTATTAATCGGGATCTTAAGACAACTCCGTGACCTCGGTAACACCGTTGTTGTAGTTGAACACGACGAAGATATCATGCGGGCCGCTGACCACCTCGTGGACCTCGGACCACGCGCTGGGAGCTTAGGTGGCGAAGTGGTTTTTGCTGGCGAAGCACCCACTTGGGAGGACCTGGACGCCAATCACCCGTCGCTGACTGCCGCCTACCTCAATGGCCACTTATACAATGCCGACAAGCTCCCGCGCCAACTCGGCCCTGACTGGTTGGAACTGACCGGCGCCTATAAGAATAACCTCATGGGGGTGGACATCCGCATCCCATTACACGCCCTGACGTCCATCACCGGAGTAAGCGGATCGGGCAAAAGTACGCTGGTCAATCAAATCTTCCTCCCCTTGCTCAGGGCTGAATTGGAAGGACTCAGCGGGGGACAGTCTGCCTTGGGAGCGATATCGGGCAGTGTGCACAAAGTTGGCGCGTTGGAATTCGTCGACCAAAACCCCATTGGCAAATCTTCTCGGAGCAACCCGGTCACTTACGTCAAAGCATATGACGAGATTCGGCAGCTGTTCAGTGGCACAGGAATCGCCAAAGCGCGCGGCTACAAACCCTCCCATTTTAGCTTCAACGTCGCCGGCGGCCGCTGCGAGACCTGTGAAGGCGACGGCCAAGTAACCATCGGCATGCAGTTCATGGCCGATTTGAAACTGCGGTGCGACGTTTGCAAAGGCCGCCGGTTCCAAGACGAAATCCTCGATGTCAATTGGAACGGCCGGCACATTGCCGAAGTCCTAGAAATGACAGTGGCCGATGCCATTGAATTCTTCGCTCCTGCCGCCGATGAGAAGAAGCCCAGTACCGTGCAAAAGCGCCTATTGGCCAAGCTACAGCCACTGCTAGATGTCGGGCTTGGCTATGTGACCCTCGGACAAAGCAGTAACACCCTGAGCGGCGGGGAAGCCCAACGCATCAAACTGGCCACCTTCCTCGGCCGCGGCGATCGACAGGAACACACCTTATTTGTCTTTGACGAGCCGACCACCGGCCTGCACGCATACGATGTCCAGAAACTCATGACATCGCTCAATGCCCTGCTTGAAATGGGCCACACGGTGCTCGTCATCGAACACCAACTTGATGTCATCGCACAGGCCGACTACATCATTGACATGGGCC
>DIHQ01000025.1 GCA_002420235.1 Flavobacteriales bacterium UBA5692 | reverse complement strand
CCCAACCTTTATGGCCTGCACCGCTGTATCCACCGTTCCGTGACCACTAATCATTATGACGCGTCCATCGATTCTTTTTTCCATCAGGGTTTGTAGGACTTCCAACCCATCGATTTTTGGCATTTTGATATCACAAAACACCACATCAAAAGAAAACTTTGACGCCAGCTTCAGGCCCTCAGCACCATCCTCTGCCTCCATGACATGGTAACTCTCGTACTCAAGAATTTCTTTCAAGCTTGCACGAATGGGTGCTTCATCGTCAATGATGAGAATTTTCGGAGACTTCTTCATGGTCAAATCGTTTGATCACCGGAAACTTTGCAAAGATGCTGCCAAACTTCGTCCATAAGGCCTTCTCGCATGGCAAAAGGTGATCGATAAACGGTTGCAGAAGCTTCCATTTTACCCAAAACGTGCATGACGAGCATACTGGAAAGTGGAATCATCTTAGCCCGTGCAGGCGCCATGCCGGGGATTTTTAAACGTCGTTCATATGGCTCGGTCATTAAGCGCCCGTGCAAATGCTGTAAGCCTCGTCGGTCAATGGGTTCAAGGGTGCGACGCTCCAAGTAAGGCACTTCGGCTTTTGAACCGTTGACAGCTTCAGCAAACGTATCAAAAGATCCGCTACTCCCGACCAAAGCTGTAGGTTGGTGTGTGGCGAGAACGGCTTCTAGTGGTTCCATTACGTTATTTAAAAATGCACTGTAACGCTTCTCACCGGACTCACCCAATGGGTCTTCGGGTTTTCCGAATTCTTCCAATCTCGCCACACCAGCGTCTAAACTGAGAGCCTCCTTCATTTCCCATTGACCGGAAGCGGTGCGCTGCGTCAAAACGAACTCAACACTACCCCCTCCAATGTCCATAATGAGAACCCGGTCCAACGCCTCGTTCAAGGTTTGGACTACGCCACGAAAAATCCAACCGGCCTCGTCTTGCCCACTGATAATATCCATATCCCAGCCGAATTGCCTTTGTACCTCCGCCGCAAAATCAGTTCCATTATTGGCATCGCGCAAAGCACTTGTGCCAACCACGCGAACCAATTTTACATCATAGTTGCGCAAAGCTTGGTGGAATGTTCTCAAAGCATCCAGCCCCCGTGCGAACCGATCGGTACGAATGGAACGGTTTTGAAACCCCCCCTGGCCTATAAAAACTGGCTGACGAATGACATGCTTACGCTCCCATCCATCATTATTCCCTTCTGCGATGAGCACCGTGAACATGTTGGTCCCGCAATCGATCACGGCAATCCGATGAAACTCTCGAATGGATTCAGTCATGGCGAACCCAACGGAGCAATTCCCGCACGGTTATTCTCTTGCCGTGCATCAAAATTCCTGTTCGGAAAATTCGTGCTGACACCAAAACAAAACCGTACGCCGTGGCTATAACTCCTGATAGCGAGAGCACGAGCTCCCACCACGCTACACCTAGTGGCAAGCGGATGAGCATCAAAATAGGTGCAGTCAATGGGACGTATGATCCAATCACAGCAATCTGTCCTTCTGGATTTTCAATCGCCATTACCGCCGTGATGTAAGATGCAAACAAAGGAAGCATCGCCGGCAACATCAGATATTGGGCATCAGATTCTTGCTCAACAGCAGAACCAATAGCCGCAAAGAGTGCGGCATACATGAAGAAGCCCGCAGAAAAATACGCCAAAGCACAGGCCACCATCAGCGGCCAATTCACCTCCAATAGAAAACCCATCAGGTCGTTAGACGCCATCCACGTCTCAAAGTCCAGATCCACCGACTCGTTGGTCCCCGAAGTCAGAACACCTGACACCTCAAGCGCTTGACCTCCGATCTGGAACACCAAGAATCCTAGAACCGTCAGCGCCATAACTTGTGTCACGCCTACCAAACCTATGCCGATGATTTTGCCCGCCAACAACTCCATTGGACGTACAATGCTTACGATGACCTCGACAATTCGGTTGGCCTTCTCCTCAATGACTCCTCGCATAACGTGCATACCGTACACCATGATTTGCATGAACATGAACAGGCTGAACACGAACCCGATAATGGAACGGCCTGTTGCATTTCCGTCTCTGGTAATGATGTCCTCGCCAACGAGACTTATCTTCGTCTTCAGCCGTTTGTAGGCTTCGTAATCGAGCGCTAATTCTTCCTTGACCTTGAATCTTTCAATTGCCGTAGACAGGTCGCGCTCGATGGCGCTCTGCGCAGTGATGGAAGGAGACTTTTCGTACAAATTTTTCGCCTGACCATGCTGTAAAATGGCGTCATCCAACAGCACCATTGACGTGAAATCTGAGGCCAAAAAAACTGAATCTGCTAAAGCTGAATCTGCAAAACGGTATTCCAAATTTGCCCGTTTTGGAAAACAATCCAGACAAATGGGCAGGTAGGTCTGGTGTGTTTCATCCCAGAACGTAATCATACCTGAGAGGTCCACCACTAACACTTTATTCTCTTCCAATTCCGAATTTTCCATCCAGGCCCCTATACCGATTCCTAGGGCAAGTAAGACCGGTATCATCAGCGTACCAATGATAAAAGCCCGTCGGCGAACGCGGGTAATCCATTCCCGATA
>DIHQ01000061.1 GCA_002420235.1 Flavobacteriales bacterium UBA5692 | reverse complement strand
CCAACCATTGAGGTAACCCGTCTCACCCGCTACGCTGACGACTTAATTTTTAAAATGAGTGTAAGTCAATTGGGTGTTCCATTTCAAGTCCCCTTTTCCACTTCGGTAGCCCAAAACGAGATCTAAACCTTGGTTTCTTATTTCGCCAAGGTTGGACGTGGGATTATTCGTGGCTCCGATGTACCCCGGAATTTGCTGCGTCATGAGCAAATCTTTTGTGGATTTTCTATAGATATCGGCCTCAATTGTCAGTTTGTCGTCGAAGAGTCCTAGCTCAACACCGATGTCTATTTGTTCGCTTTCTTCCCACTTAACATTTGGATTTGGCGGCGTTGCGAGCGCAGTCCCTGTATTTAGGATTTGTTCATCTGTTCCAAAGGCGTAACTAAAGACCCGCTCAATTCTGCTCACGTAACTGAGCGGAGCAATCCGGTCTGAGCCATTTATACCCCATGAAGCGCGAAGTTTCAAGAAACTCACGGGTTCAACCGTCTCCATAAATCCTTCCTTGGAAGCTACCCAACCAATCGAAGCAGACGGGAATACTCCGAATTGGTTGCCAGGGCCAAAGTTGGACGAGCCATCTCGCCGCAACGTCGCAGAGAAGAGGTATTTTTCGTCATAATTGTACAGAAGGCGGCCAAATGTGCTGATGAGCGCGTATTTAACATTAGCCCCTCCAAATGTATTATCCAAAGTGTCTTGACCTGCGTCAAGGTATTGGAAATCGGGGTCGAACTGATTGTCGATTGGCAATTCTGAAGTAGATCCCCCGACCTGTCGAAAGTCATTGGTGCGAAAGGAAGTTCCGAGCAAAAAATCAAAGTTGTGCTTTCCTTGAGAGCGCGTGTAATTTGCGGTATTCTCCCACTGGTAACCTTGGAAATTGCCTGAACCTTGACTTACATCGTTCGTGAGGTTTTGGGCTGCAGGATGAAACTCATAGGTTGGAGTGAAGCTGCGGTAATCCCACCAGTTAAGGTCAAATCCGATGTCTGTTTTCAAACTTAGACCGTCGAGGAGGTCTATTTCCAAGAAAAAGTTCCCAATCATTTGGTCAGATTTGCCATCACCATTTATAAGCCACAGGCGGCTCAATGGATTGATGTATTCTTTTTGAACCCAAGGTGATTGGGCAAATCCGTATTGAGCGGCATCATCATAAATAGGAGTCAGCGGGTCGTAAGCAAAAGCATCTATCTGAACTCCGCCGAAAGCACTGTTGGTGCCGATGTTGTTATTATCCGTCCTGTTTAGGTTGAGGTTCTGGCCAATAGTGACGAAATCCTTGTACTTCTTCGAGCTGTTGTAGCGCACCGAGTAACGGGTATAATTCGATTTATCTCCGCCGATGACACCGGTCTGATCCCAGTAATCGACTGAGAGGTAGGAGTTTTTGGTGGTTGCGGTGAGCCGGTGATTAACCACTGTGGCCGGATTGAAAATCTCGTTCATCCAGTTCGTATTCGCCGTGGGTTCATCGCCTACGTCTGGGAAGCCTAGCAAGTCTAGCGCAGATGTCTGATTGCTGTTGGCGAATTTCTCGCGGATTAGCATCACGTAATCTTCACTGCCGAGCATTTCGGGTAACTTCCAAGGTTGGGAATTGAGGTAGCTGGTTTGGTAGCTGATGGTTCCTTCATCGTTACCACTTCCATTTTTGGTTGTTATTATGACAACTCCATTAGCCGCTCTTGCTCCATAAATTGCGCTTGAGGCAGCATCCTTTAACACGTCGATGGATTCGATGTCGGCGGGATTGATGTTGTCGATATTCCCTAATTGGAGGCCGTCCACGATAAAGAGTGGAGAGGTGTCTCCGTTGGTACTGATGCCACGAACGAGAATGGATTTTCCTGCACCAGGCTGACCACTCGATTCATTTACAATCAAACCCGAAGTTTGTCCCTCTAGGGTTGATATGACATCAGGTACTGGGATTCCTTCAATGTCTTTTGCAGTTACCTTGGCAATTGAGCCAGTGGAAACGCGCTTTTTCTGTCTGCCATAGCCGACAACAACGACTTCACCTACGAGTTCCGAATCTTCAATGAGCGTAATTTCTAAGGGCTGTGTATTCGTGATTTCCTTGATCTGCGCCTCGTATCCCACAAAACTAAAAATGACTTCAACGGGAAGTTTTTCAACGGTTAAGGTGAATGAGCCGTTCACATCGGCATTGGTGCCATTTGTAGTTCCCTTTTGAATTACAGTAGCACCAATGAGCGGTTCGCCTGATGCACCATCGCTAATTGACCCGATGATGTCGACTTGAGCGACAACAGAGTGAAGGGCACCGAGAATCATAAATGCCAAAACCACCAGAGAACTGGATAGCAAGCGTAAGAGTTTGGGAAGCATAAGATTTGGGTTAGGTGTTGTGGCTGCTTCAGATCATTAAGCGGCAAAATCACAAGTTGAGCGAAAATACACGATATTTTTTACTTCGGTAACCTCAACTGCATTATCGAGGTGATGCTTGGAATGATGAGGTGTCTAATTGCTATGCAGCCTGATCAAAAACGATGTAACCCAGATTGCATCATACGAACTTATTGACTTACTTTCCACGTTATGAATCTCGTTTTCCGCGTTGCATTCGTCCTATTGACGATGTTGTTTTTTTTGGTGTACGTCACGATCAGGACGATTGCTCCGGAGTACGATTTTGAGTGCCAAACTTCGTTTGTGAAGCAGGATGTGGAAGTCTTATTTGACGATATGGCAGTTCCGCATATTTATGCTAATTCTGAACCTGACGCCATGTTCGCGCTGGGCTATGTGCACGCTATGGAACGACTTTGGCAAATGGATCTTTTGCGTCGAGCAGGTGCAGGAGAGTTGTCGGCCCTCTTGGGCCGTGATTTCATCGAAAACGATAAATACCTTCGCACCTTGGGTATGCGCGAAACGGCTAGCCGTACGGTGGAGTCCCTGGATTCAATAGCGAAGCCGGAAGTGCTCGAAGCGATGAAGGCATACTTGGAAGGTGTTAATGGCTTCATTGCCACAAAGGAGTTGCCGCTCGAGTACCGGTTAATCAACGCTAAACCTAAGCCGTTCACCTTGCTGGATGTATACTGCGCGACGGGCTTCATGGCCTATTCGTTTGCCATTCACTTGAAAACCGAGCCCATACTTGACTGGATGAAGACAGTTTTGGATTCGTCCTATATCGCAGACCTCGCCTGGGGACAAGAGGGATTCACACATATTCCAAGAGATGACTCTCCCCGAGACATTTCAGGCCTTGCGTCGCGGGTTCATGCCCTTGACGCATTGCGCCCTGTGCCCCAATGGTTGGGATCTAATGCTTGGGTGCTAAGTGGCGACCGTACCGCGTCGGGTGAGGTTATCTTTTGTAACGATGCCCACATGGCTTTCGCCTCGCCGTCTGTTTGGTACGAGGCGCACATCGTGACGTCCGAGCTCGAATACTATGGCAACCATATCGGCGGCTTGCCATTCCCGGCAATTGGCCATACTCGGGACCATGCTTGGGGTATTACAATGTTCGTCAACGACGAAATCGACTTCTACCGAGAAATCGTCGAAGGAGACAGGTACCTCCATGGTGACGAGTGGTTGCCACTGGAGGTCAGAACAGAGGTCATTGAAGTTGCAGGTGACAATCCGGTTGAGTTTGCCGTGCGAAAAACGCACCACGGACCGCTGATCGAGGAGGACTTAGCCATGTGGTGGACCTTCAATCACTACCCCGAAAATCGCATTCACGACGCGTTTTATGGGTTTTCGAGGGAGAGTGGCATCGAGGCATTCGCGGCGAGTGCCGAGTTAGTGCACGCACCGGGCATCAATGTAATGTACGGTGATTCAAAGGGGGATATTGGCTGGTGGGCTAGCGCCAAATTACCCATACGCCCCGCCGGAGTGGACACCAAGGTCGCAATCGACGGCACCGATCCGGCGAACGATCCAAGGGGTTGGTACGGGTTTGATATAAACCCGCAACTGATTAACCCTGAGCGCGGCTTTGTCTATTCTGCGAACAATGCCCCAGATTTGGGAGATAGCATCCAGTACCCCGGTCATTATTACGCGGGTAACACAAGGGCAGCTAGTATTTTCGAAGCACTATCAGGGCCAAAGAATGACTGGACCGTATCGGATGCGCAGGCCATTCAATTGGATCACCACAGTCCTGTGTATCGCCAAAACACAAAAGCACTCGTTGCATATGCCGATTCGGCTGGTGCCGAGGTAGATGACTTCATGCGCGGATGGGATGGGGGACACTTGGTTGACGATGTTGCCCCAACGCTGTACTACCGATGGATGTACCGCACTATTCAAGGGGCAATGTTTGACGAGTTTGAGCAGTTCGCACAAGCCGGTACCGCGCAGGAGAAGTTCGAATCGTGGCATAAAACCATTGTTAGTGAAAATTCGTTTCCGCGCTTGCTGGCCAATTCCAACAGTCCTTGGTGGGATGACATTCGAACGGAGGAAGTGGAGGGCGCAGCAACGATTGTAGCCCGGGCTTTGTTAGCGGCTAGGTCTGATCTTATACAGGTGCTAGGTAAAGACGTAAGCGAGTGGAAGTACGGCCGCCTTCAC
>DIHQ01000134.1:4485-8324 GCA_002420235.1 Flavobacteriales bacterium UBA5692 | reverse complement strand
CCAAAACGGAATGTCCTTTCTGCAAATGCAGGATGGTGCCATGAAAGTTGCCGGTGAAATTGTTGACCGCATGGCCGAACTCAAGGCATTCTTTAACGATATCTCCAAAAACGCCCTCGATCGCGAGACCTACAATCATGAGTTCCACGAGCTTCAAAAGGAATTAAATTCCCTCAGGGCTCAAAAATTCAATGGGGTCTCGCTTTTCGCAATGACTGAGCCGGACAACAATCCCCTCAAGATCATTACATCAGATGATGGGCTTGGAGAAAAAATTGAACTTTCACGCACTGGATTCTTCGAGAATCTCAAGTCCAAATTCGGTGCCGACGGAGCTCTCAATTCAGGATCGCACGGTTCTTATCGTCAATTGGTAGGAAGCTTTACCGAAGATGGCGGTGTACTGGATGCGAATCCCGGCCACACCTCAAGAGCGTACTCTTCTGGAGAAGTCGTTTTCGTACAAGGAGCAACTGATTCAACATCCGGTTATTTCATGGCCTTGAAAGATGTGAGTTCGGGAACCGCAATTGCGGATCTTTACTCTTCAGCCGACGGTGACGGAGCTCATTCCCAGTGGATTCGTCTCGCGGACAAATCCGGAGCAGGATTTGCCGAAGCTTACCCACAAGCTCCTCTCTACAATGAATTCAATTCAAAGGTGAATTCAAGTGGAGAACGCATGGCCTATCTTAAGGGTGATGTGATTAAGGTCCCTGCTCATTGGAACGGAGGCAATGTTTTCTTAGAGGCACAAACGGATGTCCCTCAGGGATTAACCTTATCAGAGTTGTTTGAAAATTATGTTGGGGCTAGCGGATATTTTGATTACATCGGATCGGACAAGTCCAACGGGGGATCAGATCTCGTAGCCAAGCCAACAAGCGAATTCGTTCGGGCCAATGCAAATTTTGCTGAACCTGAAGCTTGGGACACTACTTCCGCAACTGCTTCACTCAAAACAGTCATGGATTCCGCAGGAGTAACCGATAACTACACACCAGGGATAATCAAGGACGAGAATGGTGATATTTATGAGGCTACTCATGATTGGGGTGCAAACACTTGGAATGCAATGGACCCGACCACAAACTATGGAGATTTGATCTATAATTCGAATCCAACCAATGCAAATGAACATGTCATGCAAGTTGGCAGTTCGGTTCAGGGCACCTACACAAACACTGCCTACAATCAATTGGATTATGTAAATAGCCAAGGAAAATGGTACCAAGCAGTTAATCAAACAGCTGCTCAAGGCGATATTCCTGTTGACTCAAGTGCCCTTTCTACTGCGAGCACAACAGCCTTCGCTTACACAGCTGGCAACTCGGTGATCCTTGCAGCAGCTGACGGGAAAACCCTTAATGATGGCTCACAGGCCCATAGAGTTTTCGGAGCAGCCGATATGGAAGGTGATTATAGCTCGACCAATATTGCCTTTGGCAAATGGGTTCGAGGAGATACCGACGGTGCAGGTGCAATGGGTTGGCATAAACTTGGAGCGGATGCCGCGACTCAGTTCGGAGCAAACGATCTTGGCAATTTTTCGGCCGCTGCCACCTATGCTCAGAATAATGTAGTGTTACACAACGGCAACTACTACAGAGTCAATAATGCAGCTGGTGCAGATGGTTCGGTTACGCCTTTGGCAACACCTGATGCGAATGCTGATTTCAGCCTGATCACATTTCAGGATTTGCATGGAACTTACAACGCAGGTTTAGGTGACTCAACCGTCGGGACGACTGGCTGGACTGATGCTAATGTTCTTGCTCATTGGTCCGAAAACCCCTGGCAACAAATTGCAGACCCTATTAGTGAAAGTGATTTCGCCACCGATGTCACCGCCACTTACAGTGATCTGACCAACACCTCGATCTGGTCCAAGACTCATTACGGCGAGTTGGACGGTAAGACGGTTGGCACGAGTTACTCCAGAGGTGATAATATTCATTATGAAGGAAAGAACTACGTCTATGTCAGCCATCTGCCTGCGACCGACTTCAGGTTCACTGATCCAGCCAACGACGGAGAAACCGAGTTCGAGCTCTTACTTGAACAGGGTGCAATCGTAGAACTCCCAATGTATGTCGACACCGTCGGCGGCGGAGGAGGTGCAGGGCTACCTGATGGTGTATACTATCGTCCCAACCAAAACCTGGAATATGTCGACCGCCTTCCGAACTCCGGTACGGTTCGCACCAACAGCATTGAGCGTCGCACCGATGCACCGACTCCTCCTGGTGATGAAATCTACAACTCTCAGGACGACCAGTTCTATGGAGGGTTGAATGCAGGAAATGATGGAATCTATGGCACCATGGATGACTTCTACTCCACCACGGCCTACTCCGATACTGCGAAAGCGGGCGGACATGTCGATGCGGATGCCGACAACAATAAGGATCTACTGGACACCACCAAGGGTTTGGAGGATTTCAGTGTGGCCGACTTTGTTGACTACATTCAAACCATTGCCAACTTCCGGGCCGTAAACGGAGGCACCCAGTCTCGCCTAGGATACGCAACCCGGATTCTGGAAGAGAATCAGATCAACCTGCAGGCTGCCACCTCTCGCATCATGGATGCGGATATGGCCGCGGAATCAACCAAGTTGGCCCAGCAGAATGTGCTGATCCAGGCAGGAGCCTCCATGGTCGTACAAGCGAACCAGCAGGCATCCTTAGTTCTTTCTCTTCTTCAGTAAGAGATTAATCCAGAACATTAAGAATCTTCGAATAAGGGGAAATGCTCACTCCTGAATCAAGGAAAACGATGAACGAACGAGTAACAACTGGAAATCTTTCGTTCTCGAGCACTCGGGAACCGTCGCCAACTCAGTTTGGCGACGGTCCCCCCTCCCCTTGTCGAACCTTCTCGAAATCATCCGTGCGGAGTCCAGTTAGACCCTATCGCCGGATTAGTAAAAAACATTCGGTTCAAGCAGAGGCAGCTTGGCTTTTCCCAAAAAGTCTAATCAACAAGGTTTCTGCTCAAAACACCAAACAGGCACCCATTGTTCCGCCTCAAGCAATTTCAATAAACCCTTTGGGGTTTCCCCCTTCTTGTCGACGATCTTTATGCCATGACCAACCCTCCTCGTTCAGGAGATACGCTCCGAATAAAAGATCAATCGACTCAACATTTTCATATTACCACGAGATAAACCCCCTCCAACTCGCTCATTCGAAATCACCTAATGACCAGCTTTCTTTTCAAAAGAATGGGTCAATGGGTCCCCGGACCTCCAGGAGACCGCTGAGCAGGAGTTCTCGATTACTCATACAACACCCAATCCAAGGATTCGGAAAATGAAGACACAATCGAAAAACCCCAGCCAAAGAGGTAGAAATCGTGTGATCACAAGCACTCGTACATACATGCCGTCCGTCATGGAGAACAAAAGCTTCCCCCTCTGGATAAACACAATGATCGAGTGTAACCGGCAGGCTCTTCACGCTGCCTCAAGTACGAACAGAGAGAGCCTGTCAGACTTAAGTAACCATCTCAGGGCTAGAATCGCTCTCAATAATTGCTTTAATCCTTCATCGGCCACTTCGCGGCCCATGATTAACCCGGACATCACCCAAACCAGCAGTGGTTTCGATCGATGAAAATAATTCTTCGCAAATTAAAAAAACCGACTGGTTCAATATCCTATGAGGATGTGTTCCAGCAGTATGGAATAGCTGCCGCCAATCAGGATTTATCGGCTAGAAAGTCCAGCCCCCCCTCTTCAGCGCCCACCCTCGGCGATCAGTCGAGGTCAAACGATCTACTTTTAAAACACAAGACCAACCCAAACCCAAGGAGACAGCCATGAGCAACGAGCACCA
>DIHQ01000134.1:0-4171 GCA_002420235.1 Flavobacteriales bacterium UBA5692 | reverse complement strand
ACCCTGGTAACCCGTCTGCCAACACTGATTATTGCTTAACATTATAGACAGCTACATTCAGCCAAAACCGACAGGAGAGTACAGTCCCATCACATAGGATTTGGGTAACAACAAGACCCCATCCCCTCCTTTAATCAGGCTCATGGATTCAACCCGTTCAGTTCATTCAAAAAAAATATCATAAATGTTAAATTATTACTAAAGTTTACTTAACATTATCCGACTAATACATGATGTACAATGTGTAACATATTAAAATTTATCTGCACACGGCCTCCATACCGTATGCTTCGATGCGGGCACCTACCCTTAGCTCGCTCTCGTAAAACTCACGCCTAGATGGAAATTTCTAACACAAGCAGAGGAGAATTAACCCAATTGGATATATCCAGTCGGCAAGCTTCCCTATCCTCTTCCTTTAACCAAGATGAAAGCGATGGGAATGGAGAGTATTACAACCAACCGCCAACTGCCTCTCACTTTAGTAGAAAAAGGCATTCACTGGATTTGCTACCTGGCTTACATGACGCCCTTCAATCTCTTCGGGACGGAAAAGTAAGACTCTGCCTGCAGAAGAACGAGGGAGTCATCTTCAGACCAATCATGCGAAACATTCTCCCTGCACTAGCCTAAATATTTTAAGATCATGAAAAACCAACCAACGCCAAAACCTACGCCCTGGAACCCTTCTCAGTTATTGCAGGATGACAATCGTGCCATTATCAGGCCAAGCGAGGGCCAACAACAAGGCTTCGCAAAGGTGGTGGCAGGAGGACGGGTCACCGGAATTGATACTGAAAAACCCTACCTCGAACGAATGGTGACAGGTGCGTCTCACGCAGCAACCCAGCAAGCCAATCAGGTACTGACTAAATCTAGAGAGCAAGCGGTCTTGGAATCTGTGTCTTCGAACTTGGAGGCAGGCATTCAAATCATTGACCATCAGGAAACTGCTTTGGCCAAAATTGGCGGCAAGCTTTCCGATATAGCCTTGTGCCTAAACCGGGTGAAAAACCCAAAGGCAGACGAAAAGGAAAGATTTAGTGCACAGGCCACCTGCCTGCTTGCCAAAAAAGAGATTAAAAACCTATCTCAGTCCACTTATGACCACGCGGCACTTTTCTCCAACGGTCCGTCCAAACCCATCACCATTGCGGTTCCTACTCAGGGAGAATGGGAAGGTCTGTCGGTGGAGAAATGCGACCTCTCCAAACCTGGATTCATGGTCGTAAATGGAGGGAAAGTATACGGATCAGGTCCTGGAGTTTTCCTGGATCATGGCTCCATCAGTCGGGCCTTTTCGGAATGGAGAACCCTTTGTGTGCAGAATCGGATGCAATGGAGTCTGCTTGTCGAACGACTGCAGGCAATCTGCAAAACCCTAAAGAAAATCAGCCAGGGAGGATCATGGAGCATGCCCGAGTTCCCTAAAGACCCGAAATTGGGGCCACTGCGTCGCCCACACCGGAACAACTAGGCTTCATTCAGAACCAAGCAATGAAAACCAAAACCAAACTTTGTGTGAAAAACTTCCGGCTCTGCCCGGAATCAAAAAGAATAAAGTCCAGCAAGGATGCTAGACTCCAACCAAGTCAAGGAGGAACCCAAAAATGCCGATAGTAGTAAATAGTAACGTGACCGCCACCACGGCGTCATTCAACTTATCGCATGCAAATGATGCACTGCGAAAGAGCCTTTCCCGATTATCTTCGGGCAAACGGATCGTAAACCCCGCCGATGATGCCGGAGGCATGGCTGTAGCCTACAAGCTTCAGTCAAAACTCAAGCGAACCGAAGCAGTCAGGCAAAATATTCAAAATGGAATTTCATACCTGCAGGTCCAGGATGGTGCCCTCAATGTCATGGGCAAGATCGTCGACCGCATGTCCGAGCTAAGAACCATGGCTCAGGATATCACCAAAAACACCAGCGATGTCGAGAATTACTCCAAAGAGTTCCTCGAGTTGCAAAGGCAACTTAGCCAAACTTATCGTGAAAAATTCAATGGAGTAAGTCTATTCTCTGTGAGTGCCGCTCCACTCGTGGATAACCCCCTGCGACCTCAGCTCAACAAAAGCACCACGGTTAATGACGAAGGGGTCACTGTCACCATCTTCTCCCGTACTGTATATACGAATCCCAGTGGCCAGTCTGCAGACGGGAATGTCTCTATTGGAGTGATCAACTTGCAAAACCTCTTTCGCTTAGATGGTGGTTTTGATACCAGGTATACACCTAGCTTTAACAGCACAGCAAATATCTCAAGTTCATCCAATTTGGTCTCTCTGGCCAATCTTGGAAATGTGGGTGGCGTGAACAGCCAGTTTGCAGCTCACACAAGTATCTTCACTTCCGATGGATTCATCAGCAGCATCCTCTTCGTATCAGTCGGTCAATTCACTTCCGCGATCGAACGCCTGGCAGACGCACGGGCTGAGAATGGTGCAGAGCAGGCCCGCCTTGGTATGACCAATGAGCTTTTAATTCAGAACCAGACCAATCTTGAGGCTGCCTACGGACGGATTATGGATGCAGACATCGCTCTCGAATCCACCCGATTCGCCAGACAGAATGTACTGGTGCAGTCCTCAGCAGCGATGGTCGCCCAAGCCAACCAGCTGACCAGCATCGCCCTCACCATCCTTGGATAAACCCTATTATTTCAAAGAAATTCTTAACAAGAAAAAGACTGATTCATGCCAGTAGTTGTCAACAGTAATGTCACCGCGACCACGGCCTCGTTCAACCTCTCGAGTGCGAACGATGCCCTGCGAAACAGCCTGGCCCGCCTGTCACCCGGCAAGCGGATCGTGAACCCGGCGGATGATGCCGGGGTCATGACGGAGCCGTTAAGACTGCAGTCGAAATTTCGATCGAACCCACAGACCGTAAATGGAGGCACGAGCAAATGGTGAAAGTAGGCCCAGTCAAACTTATGAGCCGACCCGTCACACCGTACTGCTCGCATCTACAAGCGGTCAAGAAAACACCTTGTGCCATTGCTTTTCTGAAATGGGATGAAGTGCCGCCTTTTAGCTGTCCACCCAATAGACTTACCTCAATTAACCTTTCCCCCAGTAAAATCGAGTTTGGAGGTGCATGCTCATGCTAGGTGAACCCTCAGATAGACTTAAGCGTCCAGCGGAACCGGTGTTCAACTCTCTACAAAGAGCTGGTATAAAGCATCTTACGCACCTTACTTTTCAAATCTTAAAAAGGATTAGATCCGCCCAGTTTCAAATCCTTAGAATAAATTATCTATAATAAGTACTCACCATGAATCTATCACTGCACCAAATTGTGACCGGAGGCGCTGGCCTATGCTGAACCATGCTCCAACGAAACGGATGTACTCAATGAGCCAGTCATTGCGTCCTCCCGGGCGAATGTTCAGTGAATCTCCTGCACTCCATGGCTCTCGAAGGCTCGATCCAAGTGGTACCTTTGATAGTTGGGTGCTTGGAAAGCCACGAATCTTTCAAATACCAGAAAAGCATTAACTTTTATAACTCACTAGAATGAATAATCCATTTATACAGAACATAGCCGGAGGTGTTTGCCTATGCTAAGCTTGGGCAAAGTCCAACGGATCCGTAATGCAAACACTCCTAACCGTGCACACTTGCGAAGCGGGAGAGGTAAGTTTCTGTACGACCGAAGATCGCATGGATCGAGTCCACCTGAGAGTTCCCGTTACAGGATACCTCGAAGGCTCACTTTTCACATTCTTGCTCAATCGCCTCCTGGACTGAGTGCAGGTATGCTCCGAACACGGAGTGAATCTCCAGGGACATCCTTAAAATGCACTCCGATGTCTGTCGAAAGAAGACCCTTAGCTCATAAGCATACAAGACAACTTTCCAACTATCCAGGTGCACATTCAACAATGACGCCTCACCGGAATACATTCCCTACCCGCATACTTAGGACAGGTAAAACATGACTTTTATAAACAACCACACAACCAAAACTTCAACCAAGGAAAACCTTATCGATCAGCACTAAGTAGACTGGCCAATCGCCACCAAGCGGCAAAGCAGGTTCAGGCACCTATCTTTACTCAGATATTACCACCCTACCCACCCCCGTGGGTTTCTGCCAATTCGCTTACAGGGTTACCTTGATCACCTATCCATTCACTTTACAAAAAAGTACTCTTTCAATTGTTAAT
>DIHQ01000046.1:1053-15926 GCA_002420235.1 Flavobacteriales bacterium UBA5692 | reverse complement strand
GAGAGGATAGTAAGTCCATTCAGGATCGTGCAAAGGATGCCATGAATAAAGGCAAGGATGCGGCAGCAGGCCGAATGCAGGGTGCTGCAGCCGGTGCACGCAGAGGTGGAAATACCATCGGCCGAAGTAAAAACTGAGGCGTAAGACGTACATTTACAGATTGGATTGACAATCACTAAAAAGCACATGATGAAGCGAATTTCACTGGCCATCCTTTTAATGGCAGCATGGACGTTCACGGGTCTTGCCCAAAAATTAGGACATATCGATACACAGGATGTTTTGTTGAATCTCCCGGAGCGAGCTGGGGCACAGGCGACCATTGAAGCACGAGCAGCGGAATATGAAGGAGAGCTGGCTCGTATGGAGCAAGAGTTTCAGATGAAGTACACCGAATATCAAAGTAAAGGATCCACGTGGCCAGCTGCTATTCTTGAGCAGAAGGAACGTGAGCTTCAGTCATTGCAACAAGGGATGCAGGAATTCGGATCAACCGTTCAGAACGAATTGGTTCAATTGGAGCAGGAATTACTGATGCCCATGGTGGAGCGCGTTCAAGAGGCCATTAATCAAGTTGGTTCCGAAAATGGATTCACGTACATTTTTGATACGAGTTCAGGAGCAACAGTCTACACTGGAGGTGAGGATGTGAGTGCCATGGTCCGCGCTAAGCTGGGCATGTAAATAACCTCGGCGCAGCACATGCGACCCATTGGGATTTTTGACTCAGGCATCGGAGGCCTGACCGTCGCACGGGCAGTGGCTGAAGCTTTGCCCGAACATCCCATTTTTTACTATGGTGATACCGCTCACTTGCCTTACGGTGAAAAAAGTCCCTCACTGATTCAGAGTTACGCAACAAGAATCACCCGAGAACTCATTCGCTTGGGATGTGGATCAATTGTAGTGGCATGTAATTCTGCATCGAGCAATGCGCTGTACGCCATTCAAGCGGAGGCCGGTGAATCCATCCCTGTCATCGATGTCGTGTACCCAGTGGTCGATGCCGTTGCTGCTCGGTTTTCCGGTGGGCAAATTGGCGTCATCGGCACACGGGCCACCATTGATTCCCATTGGTACCAGCGGCTTCTCGAGGTCCGAGGATTTGATGTAGTGACCAAGCCGACGCCCCTGCTGGCTTCGGCCATTGAAGAAGGCTTCCACGGAGGCGAGGTGAGCGACGCCCTCATAGCCGCCTACTTCGAGTCGGGGGAGTTCAACGATGTTCATACCTTGATTTTGGGCTGCACCCATTATCCACTTGTCGTAAATCAAATTGCCGCAGCGTTGCCCGATGCGGTTGCGTTGGTGGACAGCGCCGAAGCGGCTGCCCAAGCGCTCAAGCGCGCGCTGGATTCGCTTGCGGACAAACAAGCGGCCAAGGGCGGTCGAGGAGATCGCTTCATGGTTTCCGATTTAACGGAATCTTTTTCGCTGGGGGCGCAGCGGTTTTTCGGAAAGCCTGTAAACCTCGTCGAGCACAAGTTGCCGTCCGCTACCGGTTGAACCAGCCGGCGTATTCCACGTAGCGATCGGCAGTGGAGGCGAGGTGTTCCTGAAGCTCAGGGCGGACCTCCCCTCGTTGCTTTGCTGGCACGCCGGCCCACAGGGTTCGTGGCGGCACGACCGTTCCTTCAAGCACGACGGCTCCAGCTGCAATGACCGCGTGCGCTCCGATGACCGCACCATCCAACACGACCGCATTCATTCCAATCAACGCACCGGCTTGCACGTGGGCGCCGTGGACCGTTGCGTTGTGGCCGATGCTAGCGCCTTCATCGATCTTGGTTTCGCTCTTGTTGAACGTGGCATGGAGCACGGCGCCATCTTGGATGTTCACTCGTGGCCCGATGGTGATGGGTGCGACATCCCCACGGATGACGCAATTGAACCAACATGAAGAGGCTTCTCCGAGGGAGACGTCCCCTACAATGGTTGCATTCGGAGCGAGCCAACAGGATGGGTGAATGGTCGGAGCAACCCCGCGATAAGGCAGGATGATAGGCTGATTCGATTTCATTGCATTTCGGGTTTTTCCCACCAACGGGGCCGATCAAAGATGCGTAACTGACTTGCAAATTCCACATCTGCCACACCAATTTCGATAGTCTTTCTCTGATTATATTGTTCAATTGCCGCGTGAATTTGGGCGATCTTGGTCAGGTGTCCAAGGCTTCGTGCGCTAGATCGGAATTGGCTGACGTGGTTTTGAATGATAGCATTGGCTTTGGGAGTGCTATAAACAGGTGGTTGCCTGTTCAGCCAGGTCCGTGTCGAGGTTATGCGGTCGCGGATGGCTAACAAATCTGGAGTCGGACTTGAATCGCTTGGAGCTACGGCGGTGGTTTCAAGATGCAGCGCAAACCTCTCAATAATGGGTCCGGAAAGGCGCTGTAAATAGCGTTGAACCTGACCCTTCGTGCAGGGACAACTGGTTGGACCGTCGTTGAAGCGACCGCATGGGCAAGGGTTTGATGTGGCAACAATCCAGTTCGCTGTCGACTCAATGCGGCTTTGACCGGCTCTAGAAAGGAGGAAGCCGTCGTCTTCTAATGGTCCACGAAGGGCCTCGATACAATCCCTCGAAAACTCACATAGCTCATCCAAACAAAGCAATCCATGGTGTGCAAGACTCAATTCTCCAGGACTCCATGCACCACTTTGGGTGATGGTTCCCAATAGTCCGGCGGAAGTGCATTGGTGGTGCGGCTTTCGAATGGGTGGTCGATCTGTTATTGGAAAAGGAATTCCTTTAGTTCTGTAGGGTTTTTCTAATTCAGCGAAATGTTGCTCCCTTAACGGCGGTAAAAGTTGGTGCAATGCCCGTCCCATTAAAGATTTTCCTGTACCTGATGATCCGATGATGAGTAGAGGTAATCGGCCAACGGCAGCGATTATGAGGGCTTTCATTTGTATTGGAGAAAGACGCAGCGATTTCCAATGCGTTTCTGCACAAGGATTCCAGCGTTCGCGGTGGTTCCATTCTTTTTTCTGTTTGATGACGGGAAGCGTTTTGTGACCTTGCAGGTAGCCAACGGCCTCAATCAGATGATTCGTTCGCAGTGTTCTGCCCGGTGGTCCCCACGGAGCTATCTTTTGACCAAATCCGTCTGGGAGCAAGAGGGCATCGATTGGTATTTCAAATGGTACTTCAAGTTCAATGGGTGGTTTCGTTCCTTCTTGAGATTGGAGTTGTCCATCCAACCCCATTTCACCAGCTGAAAAAATACGCCTCAATGCATCGGCTGGGATGATGCCGGCGTGACCAAGCAGTGCGAGAGCAATTGGCAGGTCAAGTGTGGTTATGTCCTTGATTTGGTCCGTGGGTCGAATGTGCAAGGTGAAGGCTCCTGCGATGCGCGGGAAGCCGCAGCATTCGAATGCTGCGTAGATTCGAGATATTGAGCTACGACTTGCGGTCAAGGGTATTCCGCTTACATGAAACCGGGCACCTCTTGTGCGGTGCAACTGAACATGAGCGACGCGATTATTGGGCACAGCCGCGCTATACCCCAAGGTAGAAACCAGCATAGCAAGTGGTTTATTGGCCGCGTTCAATGCGGTCAATCCACGCGTGGATGACTTTGATGTGGACCTCTTGAACCCGGTCGGCATAGCCGTTCCACGGCACATCGACCGCAGCATCGCACAGCGCTTTCAACGCTCCGCCTCCGCGTCCGGTCAGTCCGATGACGGTAATTCCTTTGGACTGTGCGGCTTTGGCCGCTTCGAGTATGTTGGCACTGTTGCCACTTGTGGAAATGGCGAGCAGGCAATCCCCGGATTGGCCAAGTGCTTGCACGAAACGGGCGAAAACCTGATTAAATCCGTAGTCGTTTCCGACGCACGTGATGTGGCTCGGGTCGCTGCATGAAATAGCCGGTAGCCCCGCGCGGTCGTCTCGGTAGCGGCCGCTCAGTTCCTCTGCGAAGTGCATGGCATCGCTCATGCTTCCGCCATTCCCGCATGAAATGATTTTCCCGCCTTGTGCAATGGCTTTGCACATGGCCTCACCGGCCTGTTCAACTGCATCCATGAATGCAGCATCGTTCCGAACTGTTTCCAGCAGTTGTGCTGCTTCAGAAAAATGTTCGTTGATTCGTTTGCGATGATTCATGGGTGCAAGGTGGTGAGCACGGCAGTGCATTTGCCGGTCAATTTACACAAGGGGCGGTGGACTTCACGGGTCAACGATTGAATGCCGCCAATCCCGATTCGAGAAATTCAACAAATTTGCTGGCATCAGGGTCGTAGCCCACCCCTTCCCCTAACGGTGCTCCGTCGTGGTCGAGCATGATATAGAATGGCTGGGAATTGGTGTTGAATTTTGAGGCCTGCATGTACGACCATTTGTTGCCCACGGTCTTGATTTTGAATGTTTTTCCGCCATATTGTTCCTCGCCTTGCTCCTCCTCCGGTAAGTTTACACGTTCGTCTACATACAACGATACCAAGACAACCTCATTTTCCAGTATTTCCATAACACGTGGATTGGGCCACACTTGCTCCTCCATTTTACGGCAATTGACGCAGGCCCACCCTGTAAAATCCAAAACTACTGGCTTTCCCGCTTCGGTAGCCGCCTTCAGTCCTTCATCATAATCTAAATGCAATGCTTTGACATGGTGAATTTCTAAGTAACTGTAGTCCATCCCAGGAGGAAATCCGCTGATAGCCTTGATATCTTCACCCCAAAGGCCGGGGGTCATATATCCGGCGAATGCTAGGAATGCGATTCCCAGCGCAATTCGCTGCTTACCTATTTTCTGGGTCTTGGAATCGTGCCAAAATCGTATCCATCCCAACAAATAGAAAGCAGTGACAACGGCGGTAAGAATCCAAATGGCGATAAACAACTCTCTTTTTAATAGGCCCAATTGAAGCACCATGTCTGCATTCGAGAGAAACTTAAAAGCGAATCCAATTTCGAGGAGACCCAAAACGACCTTCACGCTGTTGAGCCATCCGCCGGATTGCGGCAGGGAATTCAGCCAGCCCGGAAAGGCAGAGAAGAGCATGAAGGGCAACGCTAGGGCTAGTGAAAAGCCAAACATAACAGCCGTAGGAGCGGCGAAGGATCCTGTTGCAGCGCCAGCCAAAGCGCTTCCCACCAAAGGGCCGGTGCACGAAAACGATACAATGGCCAGCGTTGCGGCCATGAAGAAGATACCAATGATTCCGCCTCGGTCTGCAGCTTGGTCTGTCGTATTCGCCCAACTCGTGGGCAACTGAATTTCAAAAGCGCCCAGGAAGCTGACCCCAAAAACAATCAATAAGGCGAACAAGAAAAGATTAAAGAACGGATCTGTCGAAATGACGTTTAGGATGTCGACACCAAATATAGCCGTCAACATCAGCCCTAACCCAGTGTAGATGAGAATGATGAAGAACCCATAAATGAGCGCATTTCGTATTCCCTCGCTTCGGGTTTTGGATTGCTTCGTAAAGAAACTCACTGTCATAGGAATCATGGGGAAGACGCAGGGCGTAAGCAAAGCCGCAAAACCCAAGAGCATACCTAAGAAAAAGACCCCTGCAAGCCCTTCCTCCTCTGCTTTGTTGGGTCCTTCAGCTATCGCTGCTTCGTCCTTGCCATGGTGGCAGAGTCCTTGGAGGGGCGGACAATAATCCGGGCGCTTGGGCGCTTTTTTGCGATTGGCGAACGGGGCCTCGAAGTCCAAATCGGGCGGGAAGACGCATTTCTCCTCATCACACGCCATGAACGTGATGGCGCCTGTGATGACCTCAGATTCATCAATGGGCCCGGTAAACGACTGGATAAAATACACTTCCTCCTCAAACATATTGACGTCCATTTCAAACGTCGGATCGAACTGAATAAGGGGGTCACATTCGGTGACATCACCCACAGCTTCAAAACCTTCGGGCCAATCGATCCGGAAGGCCGTCGGCATCGGGCCGTCGAAACGTTCCAAGTACTGGCTGTACGTGTGCCAGCAAGGGTCTATTTGGGCGTGAAAAACCAGTTCAAACGCTTCTCCGTTCTCGTAGATGTTCACGTCCCAGGTTACGGGCTCGAGGATTCCGCTTTCGGAGTCTTCTATTTGCGTTGGAGCTGAGGTGGCATGGTCTCCACAAATGTGCTCAGGCTCTGGGCAGTAATTCGGTAGTGCCGGCAAAACTTCGTTGAGGGCGATTGAGAATTCGATGTCTTCCGGGGGGAGGCACCGCGATTCATCGCACACCATAAAGCTCAGAAACCCAGTCACGCTCTCGCTAACCGCAGCGGGATTTACGCGCACGGTTTGCACCCAGTAGACCTCCTCTTCGAAGAACTTTAAATCCATCATGAAGTTAGGGTCGTACTTCACGAGCGGGTCACATTCCACAACTTTACCCACCTTCTCTACTCCATCTGGCACTTCCACTTCGAAGTACGTCGGCAAGGGGCCGTTGGGATCATCGAGGAATTGGCTATAGATGTGCCAGCATGCTTCAACGCTGGCATGAAACACGACATCGATTTCATTATTGGTTTCTGTTTCGTGGACAGCAAACTCCCATTTGACAGGGTCCAAGATTTGTGCGAAAGCAGTCGTCCGTCCCCAGATGAGCAGAACGGTTAATGCGGTGAGCACCGTTCCAATTCGGAAATTCGATTGTTTCATAGCCCCACGAAGATACTACCTGCAGGGGCGCTTTTCGCCGGGCCGGTGCCAACGACTGTTAGAGCTCAATTTCCTCCCCGAGGGCCAGGCCAAATGGGCGGCGGATGAGCCAACTGCCGGCGTAGACGAGCGGGGTATCTATTAATGCGACCAGCACTTTGAATATGAATCCATTCATTAAAAGGCTGGTGAAAAGGGCCCATTCGATTTGGCCTAAGCTGCACATAAGGAACAGCACGGCGAATGTATCAACGAATTGTGAAGGGATGGTACTCAAATTATTGCGGAGCCAAAGCTTTTTTCCTTTCGTCAGGCTTTTCCAGAAATGGAAAAGCTTAACATCGAGGAATTGAGCCAGCAAATACGCAGCCATCGAGGCACTCACGGCTACGATGGTGGATCCAAAGACGTGGTCAAATTCAGAATTGCTCACAGGCGACCAATCTGCTGCAGGTATTGACTGACTGAATGTCACGATGATTAAGGTGAAGGCACTAGCAAATAAACCGGCTAGGACAACTTCGTTAGCGCGGCGTTTACCGAAGCACTCGGAGATGAGGTCGGTGACCAAAAAGGTAACGGGATACGGAAGTAAGCCGACGCTTTGTTCAAAGATTAGTCCTTCGACGGGACTCCAGTGAAAGAACTTCCGAAAAATCAAATTGCATGCCACCAAACTGGCAATGAAAAGTGCAGCCAAGATGAGATAAATGCGCAAGGCGCGTTGCCGCAGATCGGCATGATGATCGCGTGTCATAGAGGTCAAGTTAATGATATCCAGTGCAATGTTTTGCCGCGGCGTTCGACCCTCGCTGACGCACAAAGGAAGTGAGCTCCGGATTCGACATGTGCCTCTGTGAGATGGATGAGTTCAGGTAGCGCGCGTGCCGCTATACCGTGCTCGTGGGCCAATTTGTGAAGGATTTCCAATCGCAACGGCTCAGTGCGCCAGTCGGTCAAATCCAAATCACCGGTTTTTTCTTTTAATTTCCAGCAGCGTGCCTTGCCCATTTCGATTTCAATGGTGAGATAAGAACGCAGTGAATTAAATCGATCAGCCCAGCGCGCAACGTGCTCTTTTGTGCCTGGTCGAAGAGTTTCGAGCAAGGGAAGGACTTCATGTCGAATCCGGTTTCGCAGGTAATCCGGCTTGGCGTTTGAATCATCTTCGCGGTAAGCGACGCCCCAATTCTTGCATGCCACGGCTAAATCCGCCTGAGAAAGAGTGAGAAACGGTCGTAGCAGTCCGCGTTCTGCGTCTAAATCGGGCATAGCGGCAAGGGTGAGGGGATCCGCTGAGCGCATAAGATGCAACAAAACTGTTTCCGCTTGGTCGTCGCTGTGGTGTGCTGTTACGATGTAGGCCGGCTTACTGTCGCGCTGCTGAGCCTCATCGCGCAGGCGCTGAAAATAATTGTAACGGATATTCCGGGCCTCCGCCTGAATCCCGTGGTCGGTTCTTGTTACATTGGAGTGGAGTATTTCGCACGGCACACCCCATGCCATACATGCCCGCTCCACATGGGCTTGGTCGGCGTCGGAAGCCTCATCGCGTAGATGGTAATTTACGTGCGCCACGTGTAAGCGAACGCCAGATCGATGAAGACATTCAGCCAATACCATGGAGTCCATTCCGCCACTGACACCCGCAATTAATAAGGCATTCTCCTCAATGTTATGTCGAGCGATCCATTGCCGCACGTGCTGAACCAATCCGTCGCGGTTATTCGACATGGGGAGTCAAGGTTTGCATCATGGCTTCAGCCTTTAGGAGGCACTCAGCATACTCACTTGTAGGATCACTCAGGCTGGTTATGGCCCCACCGACATGCATACTAATTCGAGGGGTCGCTGCATTGTATAGGAGGCTTCGGATTACCACGTTGAAGTCGAAGTCTCCGTTTGGCTTGAGGAATCCAATACTGCCTGAGTAGACTCCTCTACGCCCTGCTTCGAGTTCGTCAATTATTTCCATTGCGCGGATTTTTGGTGCGCCAGTCATAGATCCCATTGGAAAGGTTGCCCGAAGAATGTCTTCGGTGGTAACTTCTTCTCGAAGCGTGCACTGCACGGTTGAAATCATTTGATGCACAGATTCGAATCTGTGAATGCCCAATAACTCAGGGACGCGCACTGTCCCGGATTTTGCAATCTTGCTGAGGTCGTTGCGAACCAGATCACAGATCATAACATTTTCCCCACGCTCTTTGGGGTCGTTTTGCAATTGTTGGGCCAGTAGGTCGTCTTCCTCTGGTGTACGACCGCGCCGAATGGTGCCCTTGATGGGGGAAGAAATCAATTGATCGCCTCGGCGTTTTAAAAAAAGTTCGGGAGAGCCACAGATAACATGAAATTCACCGGCCTTTACAAGCGCGGCGTAAGGAGGTTGTGTGAAGTGATGTAGTCGCACAAAAGCATCCCAAGGTGATGCTAACTCTTCATCTGCGCTCCACTCTTGACAGAGGTTCATTTCGTATATGTCCCCCTGTTGAATGTGCTTTTTGACGCGAGTGGCCTTTTGCAAATAGGTGCTCTCGTCCCAGCGGGGCTTAAGTGAGATGCCCGGGGCTGGCGGTAAGGGATTCGTCTGGGCTTCCGATGTCTCGTTGAGCAAATGCAGGGTGTCATGCGCGTCGGGTTCATTCTGGCCGAATACGATTTCATATTGGGATTTCCCCCCACCCCACGCAATTACCAGTCGGGGTTGCACCCAGTGCATGGTCGGCAATCCAATCGTGTCTGGTCGCAGGGAATGGAGATTCTCGATGCCGTTTTTCAAATCGTAACCGATCCAACCAAAGGCCCATATGCCTTGGCCATTAGGATGCAGAAATGATTGAAGAGCCTCCAGGCTTTTGGAGTTTGTTCCGTCCCATGTGAGCGATTGGCGTGCTCCTAAAGCGAGGTAGCAAGTGCCGGTTCGTTGTGAGTCAAAGTACAGGCTGGCATGAGTTTCTCTATCGAAGATGGTCTTCAAATGGGGGAGGGAGCGCATTTCAGGTGCCGCCATGATTTACGTATCGATTAGATGTGCAATGCCCGGTCTCCCGTTGCTGCAAGAGCAGCCTCTTTGATGGCCTCGGTATATGTGGGATGAGCATGAGACATGCGGCTGACGTCTTCCGCGGTGGCGCGGAATTCCATCGCCACAACCGCTTCTGCAATCATGTCTGCGGCACGAGGACCGCACATATGAATTCCAAGAATCTCATCGGTCTCGGCGTGCGCTAGAACCTTAATCGCCCCGTCTGTATCCATGGAAGCTCGAGCACGGCCGCTCGCCTTGAATGGAAACGAACCCGATTTGTAAGAGACTCCCTTCGCTTTAAGTTGTTCCTCGGTTTGCCCAACACCGGCGACTTCTGGCCAGGTGTAAACTACATTCGGAATGAGGTTGTAATCAATGTGGGGATGCTGTCCGGCGATGACCTCTGCGGCAATTATTCCTTCTTCTTCGGCTTTATGAGCCAACATGGCGCCGCGAACCACATCTCCGATGGCGTAGATGTGACCGGCGGCCGTCTGCATTTTCTCATTGACTACAATGCGCCCGCGCTCATCAGTTTGCAGTCCTGTTACTTCGAGATTAAGACCTTCGGTGTGAGGCTTGCGGCCTACGGAAACGAGGCAGTAATCGGCTTTCCAGACAACTTCTTTTCCATTTTTGTTATCGGCCTTGACTGTGACTTGCTTCGCTGTCGATTTAGCCTCTTTGACGCCATGTTGCAAATGGAACTGGACCCCTAGTTTCTTCATGCTTCGCATGAGTTCTTTTCCCATCGCACGGTCCATGGTTGGGATAATTGCGTCTTGGTATTCAACGATATGAACTTTGGTTCCGAGACGCGCATAAACGCTACCTAACTCTAGGCCGATAACTCCACCTCCAATGATGATCATGGTTTTTGGAAGCGATTTAAGGCTCAGCGCTTCGGTCGAAGTGATGATACGTTTTTTGTCGACGGAAATAAAAGGCAGCGATGCGGGTTTGGAGCCGGTGGCAATGATGATGTTTTCGCCTTGAATCACTTTTGATTTCCCTTTTTCAGGCTTGACATTGATAGTATTAGCGTCTTTGAAGCTACCCAGTCCGTAGTGAACTGCGATGCCGTTTTTCTTCATCAAGAAATCGATACCGCCAACCGTCTGCTGTACCACATCCGCTTTGCGCTTGATCATGCGCTTAAAATCCAATTTTAATCCCGCGGTAGAAATGCCGTGCGTTTCGAATTGGTGCGCAGCTTGATGAAAGTGCTCGGAGCTATCTAGCAGGGCTTTCGAGGGGATACAGCCGACGTTTAAACACGTGCCGCCTAAAGAATTGTACTTCTCCACCAATGCAGTCTTCTTGCCTAATTGTGCCGCACGAATGGCAGCTACATAGCCTCCTGGACCGCTGCCAATAACAATAACATCATAAGATTCCATGATGCAAAGGTAGCGGTTGCCGTGCATGCAGACTCCTGAATTAACGAGGCTTTTATCCTTTACTTTGCATGGTGCATAAAACGGCATTGTGGCCGTGTGCGATTGACCTATTTTGAACCGACAGCTCAAACTTAATCCGGATGTGGAATAAAATTGCCGGAGTATTGATTCGTCAGCGGCTCTTTTGGATTGTGTTGCTGGGGGTTAGCACCTTATTTGCCGGGTCACAAATTCCTAATGTTCGGCTACAATACGCATTTGGCGGACTATTACCATCGACAGATTCAACTGCGATGGCCTATGAGGAATTCAAATCGGTTTTTGGAACCGAGGGGCATGTTATGGTTATTGGCAGTGAACTGGCCCCACTCCAATCAGCTGAGGGGCTCGCCGCTTGGGACAATTTGGCGCAGGCGATTCGAACGATGGAGGTAGTGCGGGATACCACCGACGATGGCGTGGATAATCCCAAGCTAGTTCAGCTCATCGACAGCGTTTTTTGTATGACAGCAGCATTCGATGTTGTAAGAGATAGTGTCGATCGCCGATTTGTGCTTCAGCCTTTATTGCCTGATTCGCTCTGGCACAAAAGCATCACAGACGAGGCGTCCGCGGTATTTTTCAATCGGCTTTTTGAATTGCCGTTTTATGAAGGTTTGTTGTACAACGAACCCCGGGACGCTACCCTACTGACAGTATTCATGAATCCTGAATTGTTTGACTCAGAGCACCGTGGTTCGGTTGTGGAGGATGTGACTGAATTGGCCAATGCGTGGAGCGAAGACCAAGGTGTGCCACTTTACTTGAGTGGCCTACCCTTCATTCGTGTGGAAATGACCAATAAGGTGAAACAAGAAATTGGCTATTTCATAGGAGCAGCATTCGCGGTAACGGCGTTGTTACTTTTTTTATTCTTCCGCAACCTCGTGGTGATGGGGGTAAGCATGGTGGTGGTGGGCATCGGAGTGGTTTGGTCGGTTGGAAGCGTTGCGCTTTTCAACTACGAGTTAAACCTAATGACTAGTCTGATTCCACCGCTTATGATTGTAATCGGCGTACCCAACTGCATTTACTTGATTAATAAATATCACGCGGAATACAAACGGCACGGTAATAAGGCTATGGCTCTGCAGCGTATGGTCGTTAAGGTGGGGAACGCGACGTTGCTGACCAATTTTACGACGGCCCTTGGATTCGCCACATTTATTTTCACGCATAGTGAAGTTTTGAAACAGTTTGGGGTTATCGCTGCCTTAAACATCTTGGGGATGTTCTTGATTTCCATCGTTGTGATTCCGGCACTGATGGCAGGGTTGCCCGCGCCAAAAACCGAGCATACTCGACACTTGGATCGCCGCTGGATGTTCGCCGTTGTTAATAAACTGGTGCACTTTGTAGAGGGCCACCGTGCCAAAGTGTACGTTGGTGCAGCGCTGGTATTATCATTTAGTTTGACAGGGATATTCCAAATGCAAACCACAGGGAATATTGTTGACGACATTCCCGATAGCGACCGGGTAATTCAGGATTTGCAATGGGTAGAAAATCGATTTGGCGGGTCATTGCCGTTTGAGGTTATGGTAGATACGCGTCGCCCCATGGGTGCCACAAATAATAATTTACTCAAGCGTTTGGACAGGTTGCAGAAGGTCTTAAAGGAATATCCGGAATTTAGCCGTTCGGTGAGCGCTGCTGATGCGACGAAATTCGCTTTTCAAGCATTTAAAAATGGCCACCCCAAGAACTATCGTCTTCCACGAACTGGGATGGAAAAAACGCAGTTTGGCCCTTGGATTCGAGGATCAACCGATGCCGCGCAAGGGTCAGAAATGGCTGCTGATGTGGCCCAAAACTTTTTTGATTCTACCCGTGCTGTTACTCGCGTCAGCGTTCAAATGGCGGATGTTGGCACCATCGAAATGCGGGAATTGTTGAAGGAGGTCCGCTCCCGAGCCGACTCCATATTTCCTCTGGATAAGTACCGCCTGATAATGACTGGAACCAGCGTTGCTTTTTTGGAAGGAACTACTTATCTGGTAAAGAATTTGGGTATATCTATCGCCTTAGCCATTTGTGTTATTGCATTGATGATGGCGAGCTTGTTCAAGTCCTCGCGAATGGTGGCAATTGCTCTGGTTCCAAATTTGTTTCCGTTACTCTTTACTGCTGGAGTGATGGGGTGGTTTGGCATTCCTATCAAACCGTCGACGGTTTTGGTTTTCAGCATTGCTTTTGGCATCTCTGTGGATGACACCATTCACTTTTTGGCCAAATACCGACAAGAGCTTAACATGAGAAGCTGGAACATCCGAAAAGCAGTCATTTTAGCACTAAAAGAGACCGGTGTTAGCATGATGTATACCTCCATTGTGTTGTTCTTTGGATTTTTGATGTTCACCATATCTACTTTCGAAGGAACGCGGTTCTTGGGCATTCTCGTTTCTATTACCTTGGCGGTGGCGATGAGTAGCAACTTACTGTTACTGCCCTCTTTGCTTTTAGAGTTCGAAAAATCCTTGACGACCCAATCCTTTTCGGAGCCGTTTTTCTCCTTGCTGGATGAGGAAGAGGATATTGAATTGGAAGAGTTGGAAATTCAAAAGGGCCTTTCTCCTGGAAAAGGAGATGAGCAGCATGAAGAACTCAAACGCCGGCGCCAAGAGAAAAAGTAAGCGATTGAACTCATGAAAGGCATAATTTTAGCAGGCGGATCCGGCACTCGTTTGTGGCCGTTGACCAGAGCGGTTTCGAAGCAACTCATGCCTGTCTTCGACAAACCGATGATTTACTATCCTTTGTCAACACTTATGTTAAGTGGAATTCGCGACGTGCTCATCATCAGTACCCCAATAGATTTACCTGGATTTCAGCGGTTGCTCGGGGACGGTTCGGACATCGGATGTAACATTCAGTATGCCGAGCAACCTGATCCAAATGGGCTTGCTGAGGCATTTGTAATTGGTGCAGAATTTATCGGTAATGACAAGGTTGCCTTGGTATTGGGTGATAATATATTTTACGGGCCGAGTTTCGGCAGGCAGTTGCGCGCTAACATAAATCCAGACGGGGCCATTGTGTACGCCTATTACGTTAATGACCCTGAGCGTTATGGTGTCGTGACGTTTGACAAGAACGACAAGGCGGTAAGTATAATTGAGAAGCCCGCTAACCCGCCTTCGAATTACGCAATTCCGGGCTTGTACTTCTACGATAACGATGTAGTGGAAATCGCCTCTAATCTTGAGCCAAGCGCACGAGGGGAATATGAAATTAGTGATGTCAACAAAGCCTACCTCGAAGCTGGTAAGCTTTCCGTTTCTAAAATGGACCGTGGTATGGTCTGGTTGGATACCGGAACCCACACTTCTTTAATGCAGGCATCGCAGTATGTTCATGTCATCGAGGAGCGTCAGGGTTTGAAAATTGGATGTATTGAGGAAATCGCTTGGCGCATGGGCTACATCGATAATGCTGCACTTGAAAACTTAGCCCGGCCCCTTCAAAAATCTGGTTATGGCGATTATTTGCTAGAACAATTAGAGCGCGGTCGCGGAAGGTCCAGAAAATGACTCATCCAAATCTCATCCGACTGAAGCAGCAGGTTGATGCGGCGATCAAAACCTTTTTGAAGCAATGGTCTCGTACGGATGGTGACGGCCTGTATGAACCCATTCACTATCTGATGGAATTGGGGGGAAAGCGCTTGCGAGCTGTTCTTGCTTTGTCGGCAGCTGAAGCTGAGGGTAAACCCTGCGAAGTGGCCTATCCGGTGGCCTTGGGTGTAGAATTGTTTCACAATTTCACCTTAATGCATGA
>DIHQ01000046.1:613-757 GCA_002420235.1 Flavobacteriales bacterium UBA5692 | reverse complement strand
TCACAATTTCACCTTAATGCATGACGATATTATGGATGCGGCACCACTGCGCCGTGGGCATGAGACCGTACATAAAAAATGGGATGAAAATGCGGCCATCCTTTCCGGCGACGCTATGTATACTTTGGCGCATGTGGCTTTGTC
>DIHQ01000046.1:0-294 GCA_002420235.1 Flavobacteriales bacterium UBA5692 | reverse complement strand
CAAATTCCGGCTTCAAGCTCATCCTCCGCGTTAAAGCTTTTCAACCAAACTGCACTTGAAGTCTGTTTGGGCCAGCAAAGTGACATGGCTTTTGAAAAGCGCAATGATGTTACGGTTTCGGATTACATGGAGATGATTCGCCTAAAGACATCGGTGTTGGTGGCAGCGTCGTTGGCTTTGGGAGCCATTGCTGCCGGCGCATCGGAAGAACGTGTCCATTTGTGGTATGCGCTTGGTGAGCAGCTGGGGCTTGCTTTTCAAATGCAAGATGATCTTCTGGACACATTTGGGGAC
>DIHQ01000029.1 GCA_002420235.1 Flavobacteriales bacterium UBA5692 | reverse complement strand
AATGTCGGCATCATTATATGTCATTTGAGTAATTAGTGGTGGGCCCGGGAGGACTCGAACCTCCGACTAATGGATTATGAGTCCACTGCTCTAACCAACTGAGCTATGGGCGCGCTTTTCAGCCACAAAGATAAACGGGGAGTCCTTCGTCTCCCCTCAATTAGCTTCGGAAACATCAAACTCTAGCTGCCGCTTGACGAGGTCAGCGGCCACCACCCGAACCACGATGCGTTCCCCCATGCCGTAGTTCCCCCCGTGACGCGCGCCGATTAAGGCTTGAAGCTCATCATCGTAAACGTAATAGTCATCGGGCAAGCCGTCCTTTGGAACAAATCCCTCGCACTTATTTTCTTCAATTTCAACAAAGATGCCTTTCGGAACAACACCGTTGATGACGCCGTGGAAGGTCTCTCCCAAACGGGTCATCAAGAATTCGACTTGTTTGTATTTGATGGATGCACGTTCCGCTTCTGCAGCCCGCTTTTCCATATTCGAACTGTGCTGGCAAATACCTTGCAATGAGCCGGGGCTGACAGATTTCTCACCGTCGATATATTTTTGGAGAAGCCGGTGAACCAGTACATCAGGGTAGCGGCGAATGGGGCTGGTAAAGTGGGTGTAGAAAGGAAATGCCAGCCCATAGTGCCCGATATTTTGAATGCCGTATTCGGCTTTGGCCATGGAACGAATGGCCATTGTTTTGACTACATTTTCTGCATTGTGCCCTGCGGAGGCCTGGAGCAAAAGGCGAAGGGCCGACTCGGCGTTAGCTGGACTGATCTTAGGCATCTCTATGCCAAACTTCGCTACAAAGGTGCGGAGCTGTCGCAACTTTTCCGGATCGGGACGGTCGTGGATGCGATAAACCGCCGTTCGTGTTGCCTCCTCCTGCTTACCTTCTACTCGGGTTGGCTTGGCTAAAAAGCGACTCACGCGCACATTTGCCAGCAGCATAAAATCCTCAATGAGGCGGTTGGCGTCTAGCATCTGCTTTATCACCACCCGCAACGGCTTACCTTCTTTATCCAATTCAAACTTTACTTCTTCTGTGTTGAAATCGATGCCCCCAGCCTTGAATCGACGAACGCGCAACTTTTCGGCAAGTCCGCGCAGCACTCGAATCTCATCAGCATATTCGCCTTTACTTGTCTCTATGCGCTCCTGAGCTTCACCGTAGGTAAAGCGACGGTCACTGTGAATGACCGAGCGTCCAAACCACTCCTTCTTGATGTTCGCCTCGGCGTCCATTTCAAAGACCGCGCTAAAGGCAAGCCGATCTTCATGGGGGCGTAGTGAGCACAAATCATTCGAAAGCACCTCCGGCAGCATTGGAATGGTGCGGTCCACTAAATATACCGAGGTGGCTCGCTGGCGAGCTTCTTCGTCAAGAACCGTCCCAGGCTGCAAGTAATAGGTAACATCTGCGATGTGCACGCCCACCTCCCATTGGCCATTGGGCAGCTTTTGCAATGAGAGGGCGTCATCGAAATCCTTGGCATCAGCAGGGTCGATGGTCAGGGTCGTAACGTTACGGAAATCACGGCGGCGGGCCAATTCCTCGGCCGGCACTTCCCGTGGAATCACATCCGCAGCCTCCAACACATGATCCGGAAACTCATAAGGCAATCCGTACTCGGCGAGGATGGCGTGCATCTCAACTTCGTGGTCGCCCGGGCGACCTAGCACTTCAACGACCCGGGCAGCAGGCGCGTCCGAAGGATCATCCCAACTCAGCATTTCGACGATGACCTTCTGGCCATCCTCGGCGGCACCAAGGTTGTGCGCACCGATGAAAAAGTTGGCGTGTAATCGTTGATCGGACGGGTAGCCGAAGGCATAGTCCCGCACGCGTTCGATGACCACAACGTATTGCTTTCGGGCGCGCTCGACGATGCGTGCCACCCGCGGTGTGTGCCGCCTCCCACGACGCACCCAGTCCACCTCCACCGTATCGCCCCAAAACGCCGTACCGGTGTAACCCTTAGGAATCGAAATTTCCTTACCGTCCGGAAGCATAACAAAACCACGGCCGTGTCGAGTGACCTGAATGGTCCCCACCGGACGTTCATTCTGCGGCATATCCGCCAAAACGAACTTGCCACGACCCAGCGATTCCAAGCGGCCGTCTCGCCCCATTTCCTCCAGAATGGTCATGATTTTCCGTCGTGTATCGTGGTTTAAGATGCCCAACGTACTCGCAACTTGTTTGTGGTTGAGTGGTTTGTTAGGCTGCCGTTTGAAGACCTCAAGGATCTCTTTGCGTAGCTGACGGGGCGGTATACTTGGAGGCATGGCCCCAAAGATGCTTCCAATCGCTTGGCATTTGCGACCTTTGTCCCCGCATGTCTACACGCAGTTATCAACGATGGGCGCCCAAGCACTGGGACGAGTACGCTGTCATCGACTCGGGCGATGGTGCTCGTTTGGAACGATTTGGAAACTTGGTGCTCGACCGGCCCGACCCCGCGGCCGTGTGGTCCCGCCGACTGGGAACGGACGCGTGGGACGAAGCTCATGCCCGCTTTGAGCCCACCGGACGAGCCAAGGGCAACTGGGTTCCATTGGATACCGTCCCCGAAGGATGGAACATCAACTACCGTTCCCCTCAGTTGCAGTTGCGGTTTCATCTCGAAATGACTCGGTTCAAACACGTGGGTATTTTCCCCGAACAGGCGGCCAACTGGGAATATATCGCTGAACACCTGCAGCCCCGAGACAAGTTCCTCAACCTCTTCGCTTATACGGGTGGTGCATCAATCGCGGCTCGTTCAGTCGGCGCCGAAGTCACGCACGTGGATGCCATTCGACAGGTAGTCGACTGGACCCGGATTAATATGGAATTGAGCGGCCTTGACGGAATTCGCTGGGTGGTGGAGGATGCCCTCAAGTTTGCCCAACGCGAACAACGACGAGGTAATACCTACAAAGGCATTGTCTTGGATCCACCCACTTGGGGCCTCGGACCGAAAGGCCAGAAATGGCGCTTAGAAGACAATCTACTTAACCTTTGCGCCGTCGTGGCGGACTTGCTCGAACCAGGTGGTTTCATTATTATGAACACGTACAGCGGGATTGCGCCAAGTGCTCTTGAAACCGTCTGGGAACGAATTTTGCCCTCCGCCCAATTTGAATCGGGTGAATTGTGCTTGCGCGGCGAAGACGGCCATTGGATTCCCACTGGCAGCCTAATACGAATCAACTCACGACCATGACGTCAAAATCTCCTATGCTTGGCCTTCGCTTACCTACCGACCCAAGGTGGGTCAAATTGGTCAAAACCAACATTTCAGAAATCCTTACCGACCACGCTTGGTGTGAGCAGAAAGCCGCATCCAACGCCATCAGTACCATCGTGCGCTATCCCGAGCTCACAGACCTTGTTGAGGAGCTAACCAAAATCGCCCGAGAGGAAATGGAACATTTTGGTATGGTCGTCGAGCGCATCAAGGAGAGAGGATACACGTTGGGCCACGAACGCAAGGATAGCTATGTGGCCGATTTGGCAAAATTCATTAAGCGCGGAGGTTCCCGCGAAGAGCAGCTCGTTGACCGCCTTCTCTTCGCTGCTATGATTGAAGCCCGTTCTTGCGAGCGGTTTCGTATGCTTTCAGAGAAAATCGATGATTCCGAGTTGGCCATGTTTTACCGGAAACTCATGATTTCGGAAGCCGGACACTACACCACATTCATCCGTTTCGCCCGGCAGTATGGAGGCAATGTTAACGTCGATGCACGGTGGCAGAAATTCCTCGATTATGAAGCCAAAATCATTCGAAACTATGGAAAGAAGGAAACAATGCACGGCTGAAACAGACTAAGTTTGAATTATGACACGTAGTTTATTCGGTGCAATCGCCCTGTTGATTTTCGGCGCATGTAACCCGCCCGAACCCGTTTTTACTTCTGAATTGGACGTACGTGATGCACTCGTCCAAGTCCAAAACGCGAGCTTCACTGCCCGCCTTTCCAATGACGTGGACGCCTCCGATTCGCATTGGGAGCGCGAAGTCCGAATGGACTGGTTGCGGTCGCATGCGGTCGGTGAATCCACCTACGATTTGGCATGGCGGTGCGCCGATGCGTTCATCCAAGACGGCGACACCAACCGCTATTGGGGGCACCTGTGGGCCAGCCGCCTCACCTCCATATCCAGCGATAGCCTGCGAAGGACGAATGATTGGGACGCGGGCAGCTCGAACAACGCCAACGGCATCCCGAACTACTACGCCTCAATGACATTGCCCATCATGCTCACCGATACAAGTTGGTGGGCGGCACAGGTCAGCGACTCCGCTGTGCGCGTCACATGGGAACACGTCTTGCCGAACGCCGACCAGACCGAACAGTTCATCATGACCAAAACCTCTATCGCCGATACTACAGACGCGGACTACCACCCTGAATCACAGGAAGTTCAGCGCTGGGTCTTCGAGGCGCCGAATGGCCTCCCAGTGCGGTACGAACAGTCGTGGTACTTAGGCGACATGGCATACGGAAGCGACATCGCCATTGATTGGGAATGGGAGCTGACCAACGACGGCACCGTCGAGCTTGTTGTGGCCGATTGGGTCGCACCGGAGTGGTCACGGGAACCTGAGAAGACTCCGGCCGTTGCGGGGGGCGGAGACGGAGATTGGTTTGAAGAAGCCATGGCTGCGTTGCCCGCGGTCGGCGAAGCGGCGCCGGCCATCGAGGGATTCGATTTGGCAGGAGTTGCGACTTCGTTGGGGGACCTAGCCGGGGACCTCGTTTACGTTGACTTCTGGTACATCGGGTGCGGACCGTGCATGCGAGCCTTGCCGCACTTGGCGCACATGGAAGAGGAATTTGGGCCCGCGGGATTTCATGTCTTGGGCGTGAACCACCACCAAGACGCCAAAACCGTCAAGCGTTACCTCGACCGCCGCGAATTGGATGTGCCGCAGGCGATTCTGGATTCCCTGCCCGAAGGCTATCCTGTTGTCGCCTATCCGACGTGGTTCCTGGTGGACCGCGACGGCTCCATCATCGAACGCAACATGGGCTACGGCGAGGAAACAGCGACTTTCTTGGACTCGCTGGTGAACGCGACCTTGTGAGAAAAAGAGAGCCATTAGTCTCACTTAGTGGTCGGTAGAGGCAGTCTGCAGGGCTTGACGCCATTCTTTCAACTTTTTCTCTGCTGGCTCTTGACGCCAACGAAGAAGGTACATTTTTGGGTTCATTTGGGTTACGATTGAGTACATTTCCCTGTGCTTGTTCAGAAAAGGGGTTAAGTACTTGTGTGCCGAATTATAGCCCATGTTGTCCAGAATAATAAAATCCGGTTTGTTCGATACGAGATGCTCCAGCATCCGGACAGAGTCAGCGGTGAATGGGAAACTGACTGTTCGTGCATTCGAGTGATGATGGAATATCATGGGCTTACGGCAAACAACCATAGGGTCATTTATTGGGATATCTTTAATAGTGTCTGCGAGGCTGAGGTAACTTTTATAGCCTTTATTGAAAGGGTTTATTGCATTGGATTGGTAGATGTCCAGTTTAGGCCTCATTAAAAAACCCATAAATAATAATATGAACACAAAACCGGGGACCGGGTTGACATTCAACCTCCTCAATAACCGTGAAGAAAGCGTTAGTACACTAGTGACACCTCCGACATATAGTACTGGAGCCATCGGCCATACATAACGTGATTGATTACCACCATGCCAGAGCAGCAACGCTGCGCCCGTGAAAACCAAAAATATGAGCATAACGTGGCCAGAAGGCCCTAAAATAAACAAGCCAAAAAGGATGAGTAAAAGCAATACCCCTCCCGTAATCCATATCCAGTTTTCCTGAGTTTTTGGATACTGTCCTGGAACCATAACATCTAAAGTCCCCCGAAATATCGTGTCGTAAACATTAGTGGTAATTTTACCCCTCCAGTCTTCCCATGTGGTCACTTTTCCTTCGTCAGGATTCCAATTGTTCTTCTTAAAAATTGTTTCTGCGTAACGACCTTGTAACCCAAGAGCCTTGTTGCGCATCGACCACGGTGAAGTCAACATCAAAAATCCTATCAGCACTACCAGTGCAGGCCTCCATTGCTTTTGCAACAAAAGATGCATAAAAATTGCAGCCCCCGCGGCAACTCCGATGCTCCTGATGAGACAAGAGATGCCGAGTGAAAAGATCGTGGTATAAAACCATGGCGACCTCCAAAATGCCTCTAATCGCTGAATTTTAGTGTAAGACCAAAGGGCGAAAAAAGTAAAGAACATGAACGACATCTCGGACATGATTTGCGCTCCTAGATGCCACAAGCCTCCGTTCATTAGGAGCAAACAAGCGACTACAAACGCAGCGTGCCCATTGCTCATTGCTTCTTTCATCCAATGCCAAACCAACACTATGGTTCCAAGAAAAAAACTCAGATTGGCCCATTTGAACAGGATGATATTGTTGCCAAACAACCAGCGCTCAACAAGCAAGATTGTGGGGTATCCAGGAGGAAACCAATTAGATGGTTTAAATTCACCTGTCATAGTTGTCCCGTACCCATTTCCTTCCCACATACTCTGCATCAAATGCAGATAGTAATAGTTATCGCCGTTTGGGCTCAAGTCCTTCATAAACATGTACTTCCCCATGATAAACCAGGATACCCCGATTATTATCAATGAGATAGCATTCAAAATGTGAGTAGAAGGAGCCCCCTTTGTCATGTTACTTAGGCCTTAATATCGCGCTGTCTTGAACATTCCCAGCTCGTGCAATCGATAAATGAGGGATTCGCGGATAACGCCCAGTCCATAAATCCCGCTACGAATCAAATTAATTGACGATGCCTCATCAAAATATTTTGTTGGACAGGTTACCTCGCCTATTTCAAAACCAGCTTTAAAAATTTGACAGAGCATCTGATTGTCAAAAACAAAATCATCTGAATTTTCTTCAAATTGGATGCCCTCCAAAACCTCCCTGGAAAATGCGCGATAACCGGTGTGATATTCCGAAAGTTTTTGATTGATTAGTATATTCTGAAACATCGTCAAAAAACGATTGGCAATGTATTTTATCCAAGGCATTCCACCTTTCAACGCCCCTTTACCTAGAATGCGTGAGCCCAAAACCACGGGATAAACACCGTTGGCAATGATGTACACCATGGACTCAATCAATTTCGGAGAGTACTGGTAGTCGGGGTGTACCATAATCGCGATGTCAGCGCCGATTTCCAGTGCCTTCTTGTAGCAAGACTTTTGATTGCCCCCGTAGCCCTTGTTTGAATTATGTCGAATCACGTGCTCAACTCCAAATTCACGGGCTAACTTAGCAGTATTGTCTACACTACAATCGTCGACAAGAATGATCTCATCAACCACATCCCTTGGGATTTCTTGAAGAGTCCTTTGGAGTGTCTGCGCAGCATTATAAGCCGGCATTACCACAACAACTTTCTTGTCACGTATCATCTCGTCAGTTTGACAATACCTACGAAGGGGATTGTCAAATTGTTACAATTTGATATGTTCACATTACTCTAGTCTCAAAAAACACACCCCACATCTGGGGGCTATTCCCCATTTTACCCCACTTAAGTGCCAACACTCATGAAATCAGATTCCTATTTCTTTACGTCGTTAGTTGCCTCGGTATACCTTTCTAATGGCAATAACTCGTCCTGATTTGCCTGTCTATAAAAACCAAATTCTCAACAAGGCTAGACCTGAATGTCACACTCAACTTCCAACAAATTTAGCTGGGTCAATCCCTAGTAGGCCAACAAATCCAGATAAGAGCCTCTAATCACCAGCGCAATGCTCATGGCCTAAAATGACATAGCAAAATAAATAAATTTATATGCACCGTAACGCAAAAAACCGACGTCTGAATTAATAAGGTTGGTCAACTGGCGTCAATGGGAAAATGCTAAAATCGAACGCAAAAAAAGTCATGTTTAATGCATCAATGGGAGTTTGATTAAATTAAAATTAGTCGAAAATGTTAGTTTTCACGGCCGAGCATCGCAAACGCGATTAAGCCATCATGGCTTCAATCTCATCCGCCTCAAGCGGGATGTGGGCCATTAAATCCACGTAACCATCCTCCGTGATGAGGATATCATTTTCAAGGCGGATACCGAGGTTTTCTTCACGAATGTAAATGCCCGGTTCAACCGTGAAAACGTTACCTGCTTGAATTGGCTCGTGCCAATGCCCCACATCGTGCACGTCCAAGCCTATGAAGTGTGACGTGCCGTGCATGAAGTACTTTTTGTACGCGGGCCAGGCGGGATTTTCGTTGGCCACCTCATCGGCCGTGATCAGGCCGAGGTCCAATAATTCCTTGGTCATCAAATCGCCCACTTGCACATGGTAGTCGTGCAGGCTGACACCGGGCTTCAGCAGGTTCATGGCGCCACGCATCACATTCAGCACCGAATTGTAGACAGAGCGCTGCCTATCTGTGAATTTGCCGCTTACTGGAACGCACCTCGTCATATCAGCAGCATAGTTACCGTATTCCGCTCCTACGTCCATCAAAATTACCTCTCCTGCTTTGCATTCGTTGCTGTTTTCGATATAGTGTAACACGCAAGCATTGAAACCACTTCCGATAATGGGGGTATAAGCAAAACCACGCGACCCGCGACGCAAAAACTCATGCATGAACTCCGCCTCAATTTCGTACTCCATCACCCCTGGATTCACAAATTGCAACACCCGCTCAAATCCCGCCTTGGTAATGTCGCAGGCACGTTGCATCTGATCCACCTCCTCTTGCGATTTGGTTGCGCGCAAAGTGTACAAAATAGGTGCTGAACGCTCGAATTCGTAGTTCGCATACTTCGCACGCAAAACTGCATTCTCACGGTCTGTACGAGTCTCAACGGTATTACGGGCTCGCGTATGCGGATTATCGTTTAGGTAAAGAGCATCTGCTTCGGCCATTAGGCGGTGGAGGGTTTTCTCGAATCCTGTGGTCCACTGAATGTTGGCGATTCCCGTTGCAGTAGTGGCTTTAGGTTTATCCAATTTGGACCCCTCCCAGATAGCAAGCTCTTCATTGGTTTCCAATGTGAACAAGATTTCGCGATCACTCGGATTATGAGCATCGGGAAATAATAATAGAATGGTTTCTTCTTGATCAACCCCAGTCAACCACAAGATGTCACTCGCTTGTTTGAATGGCAAGGTGCCGTCAGCACTCGTGGGGTAAATGTCATTGGAGAAAAAGACCGCAATGGAGCGCTGCTTCATTTGATTCATGAAGTTGGAACGATTTGTCCTGTATAAGTCCGAAGAGAGGGATTGGTATCGCATAAAGCGAAGATACCAAAAGCCCTTCGCAACGCAGTATCTTTGTCACATGACCAACAACTCACGCCAAGCCCCCAAGCCTGTAGGAGCATACCCCTTCGCTCGCAAAGCGGGGAACCTTGTGTTTTTGAGCGGCGTAGGGCCAAGAGTCGCAGGGAGCGACAACAATGATAGTGGCGTTCCTAGCCTAAAACTAGACCACAACGGTAACTTCATTGAATTCGATTTTGAGGCTCAAGTCCACAGTGTATTCGCCAATGTGAAAGCCATCCTCGAGGCAAATGGAAGCAGCTGGGAAGGTTTAATTGATATCACCGTTTTTTTAGTCCACATGAACCGTGACTTCCAAACGTTTAATCGCATTTACGCGGAATATTTTCCAAACCCTGACTCCCAACCGTGTCGCACGACAATTGAAATCAATCGGTTGCCCACACCCATCGCAATTGAGTTGAAATGCGTTGCCACGGTAATGTCCTGACCGTCGCGAATCACCCACGTTAGAAGGTTAAGAAATCTGTGGTTTTTGGTGCGCCGTTGACCGGATTTTTCCGAATTTGCCCCCATGGGAGATGAATATGCCTTTGATGAGGACATCCTAAAAAAACTCAATGCACTTCAAGAAAAGTACGCTGCTATGGGGCAGGACCTCAGCGCGTATCTGGATGGGCTGCTATATGCTGATTACCTCACCTACTGGGACTACATCAATCTGGATACGCTGCTGAGCCTTCAGCACCCCATCACGCCAATCCCTGACGAGTCCATTTTCATTATTTATCATCAAATCACTGAACTTTATTTCAAGCTCGCATTGCACGAATTGGAGCAATTAAACAGCTGTGCACCAACCGATTGTGCTTCTATCCTTAAGCGTGTCAATCGCGTGAACCGTTATTTTGAAGCATTGACTCACAGCTTTGAAATTATGGTCGACGGTATGGACCAAAACCAATTCCTAAAATTCCGCATGTCTTTGCTTCCAGCAAGTGGATTCCAAAGTGCGCAGTACCGCAAAATCGAGATTCGATGCACGACTTTTAACCGGTTGCTAAATGAGGACCACCGCGATGCGAACGAAGGGTATCAACCCGGTGATATTGAAAGCCTCTATCCCTTTATCTATTGGAAGGCCGGGGCTGTGGAACTCTCCTCGGGAAAAAAAACCCTCACGCTTCGGCAATTCGAAGTAAAGTACGACCGCGATTTATTGGAGCTCGCCGAGAATACCTTCGAGGTCAATCTTCGATCATTGTGGCAGTCCCTGCCGCCGGATGAACAGACTGACGAATTGAAGAAAGCACTGCGTTGGCTGGATATAAACGTCAACATAAATTGGCCACTCAGTCATTATAAAAGTGCTGTGCGCTACCTGCATCGTAACCCAAAGGACATTGCCGCTACCGGCGGGACGAACTGGCAAAAGTACCTGCCACCGCGTTTCCAAAAACGAATCTTCTATCCAGAATTGTGGACAACTAAAGAACTGAAAGAGTGGGGGAAAACATGGGTCGAAAAAGAAGTCTTCGGTCACGACTGATGCATTACTGGCTCCCTCTCATCATCTTTTGCTTCGGTATTGTGGGTTGTCGCGATTCATTCGATGGGTCTGCTTCATCAGGCCCAGGTAACGCAATGGCCCCTCGTGTGCCTCCGGAGCGGTTCGGCGTTATTTGGGATTGGATGGCTGTTGATTCGGGAACCGTTCAATCCGGCCATTCACTCTCTCATATTCTCGGCCCAGCAGGTGTCTCTGCCGGGGCGATCGCCACGCTCGCCATTGAAGCACAAAGCATCTACGACGTCCGCAATATTCGCGCCCGGCAACCATATTGGATTGCTTTTGATGGAGACACCGTTCAGCCCGCGAGGTACTTCATCTATGAGCGTAACGCTACACAATACGCCCGATTTGACCTCCGTCCTCCCTACGGAGTAACCTTGGGGTCATATGCCTCAGACACCCTAATAGAACGAGCCCAAGGCGTGATTGAATCCAGCCTATACATGGACCTCGAAAGGATTGGGGCGCCAACGAATCTGGCACTATCCATGGCTGCCGTGTACGCCTGGACTGTGGACTTTTCCCGCTTGCAAGAAGGAGATAAGTTCAACGTGTTGTACGAGCATGTCTACGTAAATAAGCAGCCAGTCGGGATGCCCCGAGTCATCGTCTGCCACTTCGAGCACCGAGGCAGAAAACTACTTGCATACCGCTTTAACCAAGGTAAAGGCGACGACTACTTTGATGAAAATGGCAACAGCCTTCGCAAAGCTTTCCTTAAGGCCCCTGTGGAGTTCAGCCGCATTAGCAGCCCATACAACCTCAAGCGTTTCCACCCCATCCTGAATCGCACCAAAGCACACTACGGCACAGATTACGCAGCACCGAAAGGCACGCCTATCCTTGCCGTGGGCGACGGCATCGTAACAAAATCCAGCTACACCAAAGGCAACGGCAAATACGTCAAGATTCGCCACAACTCTACTTACGAGACCCAGTACCTCCACATGTCCAAACGCGCAGTCAACGTTGGCGAGAACGTTAGTCAAGGCCAAGTTATCGGTTACGTCGGATCTACTGGTTTAGCGACAGGACCACACGTCTGTTTCCGATTCTGGAAAAACGGGAAACAAGTCAACCACCTGAAAGAAGATTTCCCACCATCGGAACCTATTGAGTCTGGCCAAATGGACGCCTTTCGCACCACCGTTGCCGAGTGGCGAATGCACATACAAGATCGGGAGTTCGCTGTGCGGTAGACAGCTCATTCCAGCGTCTTTTATTTACGCATGTAATTTTTCAAAAAGGAGTTAAAAGCTAGCGCTTCCACCCAAATTTTAAGCCCTCCAAGGTTTCGCAAATTTGAACAGTACGCACGCCGCTTTTCTTGAACTAAACCTTTGCCTGAAAAGCAATCCCATAGTGCTTCATCTGCTGAACCATAGACCGCAAACCGTTAGCACGAGTAGGACTCAAGTGAGCGTCTAATCCTATTTTTTCAATGAACCAAAGATTTGCTTGAGCGATTTCCTTTGGGGTTAATCCATTCAGTACCCGAACCATCAATGCAGCTAGTCCCTTCGTGATGATAGCGTCGCTGTCAGCCCTGAATTGCACGTTACCCTCGTCGTCCTTAACAGCTAGAAGCCACACTCGAGATTGGCATCCCCGAATCAGATTCTCATCCAATTTATCTGCTTCAAAAATCGGAGCCAATTCTTTACCAAGCTCAATGATGTGTTCGTAACGCTCCATCCAATCCTCAAAGAACTCAAATTCTTTAGCAACTTCAAGCTGGCGTTGTTGGAGAAGGTCAATCATTATTTTTTTGGAATGATCAGCTCAATCACGCAGCATTCGAACGGCGCGAATTGTTCCAGCCACAAAGGTATCCACTTCGTGTAAGGTGTTATAAGCTCCAAAGGAAGCGCGCACTGTCCCGGAAATGCCATAACGTTCCATCAACGGCTGCGTACAATGATGACCCGTGCGGACCGCCACCCCTTGCGAATCCAAGAGGGTGCCAATATCATACGGGTGCGTTCCGTCAACCACAAAACTCACTACTCCAGCAGCCGAAGCTGAGCTGCCGATGAAGCGTATTCCCTCTATACTGCGCAACCCATTCCGAGCATGAGCTGCTAAGGTCGTCTCGTGGTCCATAATGGCCTCCGCCCCAATCCCATTCAGCCAATTCAATGCCACGCCCAAAGCTATGGCTCCACTGATGTGCGGTGTGCCTGCCTCAAACTTATGAGGCAGACCTGCATATGTCGTTCCATCCTCAAGGCTAACAACATCAATCATTTCACCACCACCGCGCCAGGGACGCATGGACTCTAGTAACTCCCGCTTTCCATATAGAACACCTATCCCTGTAGGTCCATAAGCCTTGTGGCCTGAAAAAATATAGAAATCACAGTCTAAATCTTGAACGTCAACTTCCATATGTGGAACGGCCTGACACCCGTCAATCAATACTGCAATTCCGGCGGCCTTGGCTTGTCTGGTCAACTCCTTCGCATCATTCACTGTTCCGAGCGTATTGGACACATGTGTGAAGGCAAAAAGCTTAGGGCCCAGCGCTAGTTTCTGCCGGAGTTGTTCATCATCTAAGTTGCCATCGTCCTTAACCTCAACCACGTCCACAGACGCACCAACTTCATCTGCTAGCATCTGCCACGGCACGATGTTGGCATGGTGCTCCATCCGCGTCAACAAGATGGTATCGCCCCGACTAATTTGATCCCGGCCCCATGTTTGCATCACCAAGTTGATGGCATCCGTTGCCCCTGCTGTCCAAATCACTTCACAGGATTCCGCGGCGTGAATGTGACGCTGCACAATTGTTCGCGCATTTTCAAAAGCATCCGTTGCTTGTTGAGAAAGCGCATGAACTCCGCGATGCACATTAGCATGGTAGTGCATAAGGTACTCGCGCTGAGCCTCGATAACGGCAATGGGTTTTTGGGAAGATGCCGCGTGGTCGAGATAAACCAAAGGCTTCCCGTTCACCTCCCGATTCAGAATGGGAAACTGGGCCCGAAGCGCCGCTGGATCTATAGCCTTGCTCATGAGTCGTCGTTAGGGTGATCACTCCAAACATCCCAACCGTGCTTCTCTGCCAGCCGGTGCTCTACCTCCAATCGCACTTCCGGTATTGAGAGCCCTTTGAGAACATCGCCAATAAACGCGTGAACAAGCATAGCTTTTGCTGCTTCCAGTCCTACTCCACGAGATCGAGCGTAAAACAGCGCATCAGAATCGAACTGTCCAACAGTGCATCCATGACTGCATTTAACGTCGTCAGCGTAAATCTCCAATTCCGGCTTAGCATTCATTCTTGAGTTTTCGCTGGCAAGAATATTGGCGTTTTGCTGGTAAGCATTGGTTTGCTGTGCGTCAGGACGAACAAAAACTTTACCATTAAAGACACCGGTGCTCTTTCCGTACAAAATGCCCTTGTAATTCTCTGAGCTGGTGCAATGAGGAACGCGATGGTCCACTGTGGTGTGGTTATCTACGAATTCTCCTTCCCCTGGTAAAAATGCGCCATTCAATTCAGCGTGCGCCCCTTGGCCGTTGATTCGAAAGGCCAAGTCGTTACGCACCCATGAGCCTCGCACCGTAATGGTGTGTACCTCGGCATGGGATGCCCGACCTTGGCGAATGTCTTCGAAGGCAATGTGACGAACGATTCCCTCTTCATCTTGCACCTTGTCGAGGTGAAGGCGAGCACCTGCACCGATGTCTGCACGTGTCAACACATTTACAGAACCGTCTGCTTCTGCGGCCGCTGTCGACCAATGAATAAGCTTCACCGAAGCGTTAAGAGCCAATACTATGTCGTGCCTTAAAACGTTAAATGTCCCTGCCCCACATGTGTGGTGATGAATCAAAATCGGTCGGTCCACCTCTACGCCCTGAGCGATCCGTAGGTACATGCCTTCTTGGCTGTAGCGGCCATTGATGCTAGCGAACCAATCCGAACTCTCTGGCGAAAAGGCGTCCTCAACTTGTAGCTTTTGTCCATGACGTTGAGATACCGGCATGCACGTAACACCAGTGTGCACCGGCAAGTCGCTTGCTGCCGCATCAAACGCGCCATTGACGAACACCAGGCGGTACGCATCCAATCCCGGCACCGGATTCTCGTCACATTTCGCCGCAGCGACTGTTTTTATATCGGGAGCCAAAACGTCCCTCCACCACGCCGCGGTTGGCGTATACTTCCATCGCTCAACCCTTCTGTGGGGCACTGGCACTTCCGCAAAGGCCACGCCCGCCTTAGCTCCTAAAACCTTATCCAAGGCTTCAATAAGCGCTGCGCCTGAAGCTTCCGAAGCAGCGTGCTTTGCTTCGAATATCGACCGATCCATTAGCTTGGGTTTAGCGCCTCCCATTAGGCGGTAATATCTTCTTTGATCCAGTCATAGCCCCTCTCTTCAAGCTCCAATGCCAACTCTTTATCACCAGATCGAACAATTCTACCGTCCACCAAGACATGAACGAAATCCGGAACGATATAGTCCAACAGCCTCTGATAATGTGTAATCACCAAAAAACTTCTTTCTGGTGAACGCATGGCATTAACCCCTTCCGAAACAATGCGAAGGGCATCGATATCAAGGCCGGAGTCTGTTTCGTCCAAGATGGCAAATTTTGGTTCGAGCATCGCCATTTGAAAAATCTCATTGCGCTTTTTTTCGCCACCAGAGAATCCTTCATTTACCGACCGGTTGCGCAGCCGTCCGTCCAGCTCCACTAGCTTGGATTTTTCCTTCACCATCTCTAAGAAATCCTTTCCTTTGATAGGATCTAGCCCTTCGTGTTCGCGCTTTCCGTTTACTGCGGCTCGCATGAAGTTTATGTTTGAGACGCCCGGAATTTCAACAGGGTACTGAAATGCGAGGAATAGTCCTGCCCGAGCCCGCTCCGTCGCATCCATTTCCAAAATATCCTCGCCATAAAAATCAACTGAGCCCCCTTCGATTTTGTACTCCTCTCGCCCAGCCAAAACAGAAGCCAAAGTGGACTTTCCCGATCCGTTAGGGCCCATAATTGCGTGCACTTCACCAGAGTTAATGGTTAGGTTCAAGCCCTTCAAAATAGACGCTTCCTCGACCGAGGCCTTGAGTTCATTGATTTTTAACATTATCCTACGCTTCCTTCCAGTGAGATGGATAACAATTTCTGCGCTTCAACGGCAAATTCCATGGGCAACTGGTTCAACACTTCCTTCGCGTAACCGTTTACAATCAAGCTAATGGCTTGTTCGGCATCGATGCCACGCTGCAAGCAATAAAAAATTTGGTCCTCGCCAATTTTTGAAGTCGTCGCCTCGTGTTCCACCTGTGCTGTAGGGTTCTTAACCTCGACGTAAGGGAACGTATGCGCACCGCTTGTATCGGTCATCAGCAGTGAATCGCATTGCGAAAAATTTCTCGCGTTGGCCGCAGACGGCATAATTTGCACTAAGCCACGGTAACTATTATGGCTATTTCCGGCGCTGATGCCTTTCGAAATAATCGTCGAGTGGGTGTTTTTTCCCAAGTGAATCATCTTGGTGCCCGTATCCGCTTGCTGAGCGTTGTTGGTCACAGCCACGCTGTAAAATTCCCCCACGCTGTTGTCACCTTTGAGAATGCAACTGGGGTATTTCCACGTCACCGCACTCCCTGTCTCTACCTGAGTCCAACTGATTTTCGAACGGTGATGGCAAATGCCGCGCTTCGTCACGAAATTGTATATGCCGCCTTTACCGTTTTCATCACCCGGGTACCAATTCTGAACCGTCGAGTATTTGATCTCGGCCTCGTCCAGAGCAACCAATTCCACAACAGCAGCGTGCAACTGGTTCTCATCACGTTGGGGCGCGGTGCAGCCTTCGAGGTAGCTCACATAGCTGCCCTCGTCCGCCACTAATAACGTCCGCTCAAACTGTCCTGTCCCGGACTCATTTATGCGGAAGTATGTGCTCAACTCCATGGGGCATCGCACGCCTTTGGGAATGTAACAGAAAGAGCCATCTGTAAAGACTGCTGCGTTTAACGCGGAGAAAAAGTTGTCCCGGGTTGGAACTACAGTGCCCAGGTGCTTACGAACCAATTCCGGGTGCTCCTTAACCGCTTCGCTCATCGAACAAAAAATGATGCCAAGCTCAGCAAGTTTGTCTTTGAAACTGGTCGCAACAGAAACAGAATCGAGGACAAAGTCAACCGCAACACCCGAAAGGCGTTTCTGCTCTTCGATACTGATACCTAGCTTATCCATTGTTCGGCGCAACTCAGGATCCACTTCCTCCAAGCTGTTCAATTGTTTCTTCTGCTTAGGAGCTGCGTAGTAGCTAATGGCTTGATAATCGGGTTTCTCGTATTGCAAGTGGGGCCAATTTGGCTCATCCATGGTTTGCCATACCGCAAATGCATTGAGACGCCATTGTAACATCCACTCCGGTTCATCCTTTTTAGCAGAAATCAACCGGATGATTTTCTCGGATAAGCCTGCTGGGGCTTTATCCGACTCAATTTCCGAAGTAAAACCAAATTCATAGGACTTTCCCGTGACCTCTTCAATAACCTTGTCTTTCCCTTCGTATGCCATTGCAGTATGCTTCTGTCTTCGCTTTGGTTATAAAGAAAAACTCTCTCCGCAGCCGCACGTTCGATTCGCATTCGGGTTATGAAACTGGAACCCCTTGCCATTTAAACCGCCGCTAAACTGCAATTCTGTACCGATGAGGTACAGGTAGCTTTTTCGATCTACCACTATTTTCACGCCTTTGTCTTCAAAGGTTTGATCACCTTCGTGCATTTTGTGATCAAAGGTCATTTCGTACATTAATCCTGAACATCCTCCACCTTTGACCCCGACCCGCACAAAGCTTCCTTCGGGATGACATTCAGCATTCAGCAATTTGAGCACTTCGTCACGGGCGCTTTCATTGACTGTAATCATCGCTTTTCCTTTGATTTACAGCAAATATACGCCATTCAAATACGTTCGAGCCCACGAACGCTCAGCCGTGAGCAACGAATAACATTCCTTTGCAAACCCTCTCGCAATAAAATGCATCTTTGAACCTTACAAATGCGCATGTCCTCTTCTGCTAACAACGCCTCAGGGTCTCAAATCACTACCACTGTTACCACTATTGTTGGCATGAGTTTGACCTTAATGCTCGTAGGCCTTCTAATAGCCATTGGATATTTGGGCTATGAATGGGAAAAAGAGCTTCGCCAGGAAGCGCGTGTGCAGGTCTTTTTCCAACGAGACATCGACCCAACCGTCCTTTCAACTGCTCTCGAAATACTTCGTACCGATCCTGGGGTCGAATCCTGTCAGTTCCTGGACGCCAAATCCACAAGCCACGACTTGGAGTTAGCCCTTGGCGAGTCTTTTGTTGATTTTCTCGGATACGTGCCGCTCGCCGACGTAATGGACTTGAGGATGACTCCCAAGTCCAGCACTACCGTTGCACTTACAGTTGCTGCAGAGCGCATTGAGGAGATTCCTGGAGTGAGTGAAGTGGTATGGCAAGGCGAATTACTTGGCCAGATTGAATCCACCATTCAACGGCTTGTTTGGCCCTTATTTGGGCTCGCATTGATATTCCTGTTCGCAGCAATAGCCCTGATGAACAACACCATCAGGTTGACGGTTTTCGCAAGGCGAATGGTAATTAAAACCATGCAGTTAGTTGGTGCTCATCCCCAAGCTATTCGCGCACCTTTTTTGAAGCAAGGTCTGTACTTTGGACTTATCTCAGGAGGTCTCGCTTTTGCTTCCGTCAACGGAATCCTCGTCCTGATGCACATTCAAAACAAATCCATCCTCGCTCCATTTACACCTACTGTACTGGGGGCGATTTTTGTCATCCTAATTGGGATAGGCGCTTTATTCGGTGTTATATCGACCGCAATTGCTGTAAACCGATTTTTGAAAAAACGCTTGGATACCTTGCATTAACTTTACGGCATGAGCGCATCACAAACCTCCCCAGATGGGTTCGCATTGAAACGAACCAATTACCAATGGATGGTCATTGGTATCCTGACTTTGATTGTGGGATACTTGCTTATGTCTGGCGGCGCAGCAAAAGATCCAACTGCCTTCAGTAAGGAAATTTTTAGCACCCGTCGCATTACCATTGCGCCCGTCATAGTGCTATTTGGATACGGCACTATCTTCTACGCCATACTTAAGCGCTAATGTCCCTCTGGGAGGCCATTATTCTTGGAATTGTACAAGGGCTAACAGAATTTTTACCTGTTAGCAGTTCTGGACATCTCGAGCTAGGCAAAGCATTGTTTGGCCTGAAGGATGTGGATTTGACCTTTAGTATTCTTGTTCACGGCGCCACCGCTTGCAGTACAATCGTTGTTTTTCGCAAGGACATCGCATCCTTAATCTCTGGTGCTTTCACCACTTCTGGCGCTGAGCGCAAAACTGCTAATGCATACGTTCTTTGGCTGACCATCTCAACCTTACCGGCCATTTTGGTTGCCTTCACCATGCGAGATTTTTTAGAAATGGCCTTCCTAGAACATCCTCGCCGTGTTGGTTGGTCGTTGTGCTTAACAGCCATCATCCTTTATACTTCAGAACGCATTGCAGGTTCGGGCTCGAGCAACCTCAATTGGGGATGTGCTCTCAGCATCGGCTTGGCTCAAGCACTGGCAATCATTCCCGGCATAAGCCGTTCTGGATCGACCATCGGAGCAGCATTAGCCTTGGGTATTTCGCGCGAAGAGGCCGCGCGTTTCAGCTTTCTCATGGCGCTACCCGTAATCTTTGGAGCCACAGCTCTGGAATTAAAAGACGTTCTGGAAACGGGTTGGGGTGAACAAGCATTTAATCCCATCGCATATTCCGCTGGGACGTTAGCTGCCTTTATCAGTGGCTGGGCGGCATGTCAGTGGATGATCCGCTTTGTGAAACGCACGAATCTTAATGTGTTTGCCTTTTACTGCTTGCTGTTGGGAATCCTAGCCATTCTTTTCGTCTGAAGCGGCCAAACCCCTCTATGCTAAAAGTTCGCCGCAGCGTTCAGAGCAACCTTGTCCCAGTTGACGAGACTTAGAAAACTTTGAATGTAATCTCTCCGGCGGTTCTGGTAATTAAGATAGTATGCATGCTCCCAAACGTCCATGCCAAGCAGAGGAATCCCTGGTTTTTCTACAATATTAGACATGAGCGGATTATCCTGATTCGCTGTGCTAGTAACTTCCAAACGTCCCTTCGAATTGCGAATTAACCAAGCCCATCCGCTTCCAAACCTTGATGCTCCCGCAGATGAAAATTCCTCCTCAAAGGCCTCCACAGAACCGAATGTAGCTTCCAGTTCCGCCTTTAAGTCTCCCTCCGGAGCTGGCGCGCCGCCGGGAGTCAAAACACGCCAATACAAAGTGTGGTTATAATGTCCTCCACCGTTGTTTCGGAGCGCCGTCTGATCAGGCGCCAGTCCGGCTAAAAGGTCGACCAGCCCTTTGCCGTCATACGCCCCATTTGATGCGCGCAAAGCATTGTTTAGTTTGCGAACATATCCCGCATGATGCTTACCATAGTGAATTTCCATGGTGACCGCATCAATCTTGGGCGCCAATGCAGCCACATTGTACCCCAAGGGCTCTTGGTCGAAACCAAAAGACTGAATCGTCGCGTTTTTAGCACTAGGATTTGCACCACTTCCGCAACCTAAAAAAGGAGCCACCAGAATGCCCGCGCCGACAGTCCCTGTAAGTTTGATAAACGTTCGCTTCTTCATGTAACAAAGATGCGTGTTCCACTTCAAAGTGTGCAAATCCCGTACAATGCTTCTGCACGTACCATCGTTGAACAATGTAGCTTCGAGGGAAGGAAGACATGGTTAAAAAAAGCGCACTCATATGGGGAATACTTGCCACCATCCTGCTGTTAACGGGCGCAGGCGCCACGTGGCTTACACTTAACAAGGACCGACTGGCCCAAACGCTAATTGAAAGACTTGAGGCCCATCTCCTTACGGATGCCCACATCGATCATATCGACCTCGACATCTGGTCTCACTTTCCACATGTATCCATCGTATTGCACAACACGTATTTACTGGGATCACATTCCCCCGCCGACACATTGATGACAGCGCAAGAGCTATCTGTCGCATGCAATGCCTTTCAACTAATCGGCGGTAATTACAACCTAACAGCAGTAGATTTGTACAACGCCTCCTTGTCCATTGTTTCCCGTGCCGACGGCTGGAACACCCAAGTATGGAGTGCAGGCGACGGGGCCAATAAGCACGAAAATTTTGCCATCGACCATTTGGCACTTGAGAGTGTTTGGCTTTCAGTTGACAGGAAGGATGTCTTTATTGACGAAGCTACACTTCATTTAAATTGGACTGAAACTGGTCTAATGGCTGCCGGAAAAGGACAGCTTGCTTCCGTCGAAGCCGGCGCTTTCTCAACAGAGAAACCCCTGACCTGTTCTGGGAAATTGGACTGGAACTTTACCACAGATACTGCCCACGTCGCCGTTACCTCCTTGACATGGTTTGGTGCGAAGGCTTCCCTACAAGCCACGCTAAATGATATCTGGACCGCAAAGGGTGCTATCGAATCTGTTTCCCTCGAGGCCTTGCGTGAATTTGTTACTTTGCCCGCTGATTACGGATCCCTAGACTCCGATGCCTCTGCCGATGGAAAGTTTACATGGGACGGCCAGTCTTTCAAGTCGAATTGGACCGTTTTACCAGAGCTGTGGGACATTCCTTTCGGCGAAAATATGCTCAACATTCGAGGCGACGCGCGCGTTTGGTTGAAGTTTGAAGGTGGCACGTGGCGAGCAGACGCCCCGCATGTTGCATTGAGTACGAATGGTGCGAACTGGTCGGGCAAAGTAGAGCGCATTCTTTTCGATGTGGGAAGCTTTGAGGCAACAGGGTCCGGAATGATTCAGTGGCCTCAGGCCGATTTGCAACCTATTTATGAATGCGACTGGCCCCAGAAAGGACAGCTAAGTTGGGACGGGATGATCAAGCGAAAGCGCAATGGAACGATGGATTGGAACGGATCTTGGATGCTGACCGAAGGATCCGGGACCCTAAATGGGACACCATGGGCCGCAACCGGAAGCGGATTTTTCAATGGCACAGACTTTGTAACTGAGACCCTTGAAGGCACATGGGATGAGATTGCCTTAGCAGGAAGCTTTAAGGGGCAAATCCCTCTTGAAGAGCCTCTCCGATCCAATTGGACCGGTTCCCTTGTACTCCCTCAGTTGAACTTTAACTCATCAGATACAGGTTCAATTGCCCTTGCCACCGTACGGCTACCTTTCGGCATGCGGGCGCAATGCGACGTAGCCGTAGAAAACATCCAATACGACGGGTGGCTGTTAGGTTCTGCGGACTTCGCTGTAGAAGGCGACCACGGCGGTTGGTTGGTACCGCGTTTTCGCGCGGAGACGCTCGATGGGTTGATCCATGGAGATGGAACGTTGAGCTTCAATCATGAGGTTGAAAGTGCTGAAATTCTGCTGCATCCAACCGCCGAATCTTGGGATCTCACACAACTTTTTGAGGCTTTTAACAATTTCAATCAAAACACGCTTCGCGCAGAACATTTGACTGGATCCTTTGATGCCTCCGGCTCTGTCCAATTCAACATTGACAGCGTCTGTAATTGGGTCCCTTCGAGCCTCGACGTGCTCGGCACCGCCTCCATTGATTCTGGAGAGGTACATAACCTTGAAGCCTTCCAAGATATTGCCAATTACCTCCGCGGCAACCGCCTGATGGCGCCATTGGTCGACCCCGATGATTTGGCACAGCGGCTGGAATACGTTCAATTCGAACACGTCGAATCGCCAATCTATATCTCCAAAGGAACTGTGCAATTGCCGCACACCATAATCCGTTCATCAGCCATGAACATAACATTAGAAGGACAGTACAACTTCGATTCATCAATGGATTACACCCTCGGCTTTGCAATGCGAGATTTGCGCGCGTCATCCGAAAGTGAATTTGGAGAAATTGCCGACGATGGCTTGGGGCACCAATTTTTCGTTTCCATGACAGGAACCGTCGTAAAGCCCCAATACAATTGGGACCGAGAAGCCCAGAAAAACCACCGAAGAAAAAATTTCCAGCGGGAAAAAGATCTCTTGAAAGATCTGTTCCGAAAATCATCTCCATGAGCGACTCCTCAACAACCTCCTTGCAAATAGCGCAGGCAGCTTTAAATCAGTGTCAGGAATTACTGTCTAGCAAAATGCCCCCATGGACAGAGGTATATGCTTCTTTGAGCCAAGCCCAGCGAGCCATTGCAATCGCCGAATACTGCATCGACGAGGAGGCCCTCTCCAAACGTGCAATATGTGAAACCCCAGTCGACGTTCCAAAACCTGAAATCAGCCCAAACGTTGACCCCTCTTTGCCTTTGAATAATCCCGTAAGCGAAGCGAAGCCATTTCCCGCAGCGGGAGCCTCCTTGGCTGATCGCCTGAGTGAACAGCGGCTAGAGGGCCTAAAAAACACTTTAAGCATCAACAATCGCGTAAGGTTCGCCTCCCTATTGACCGATGGAAACGTACCGGCATTGTTGGCCTTGTGCGACTCATTGGAAAAAAGCGATAGCTTCGAAGCAGCTCAGACCTTAATCTTGGGAGTGGCCGAAAACGTAGATTGGGACGATGAAGAAAATGGTGGAGTTGAGTTCCTTGGATTGGTAAGGCGTTTATTCCCAAAAACATGAGCGCGAAAAATGGCACCTTCGGGACACTTTATCTGGTCCCAACTCCCATAGGTAACCTCTCAGACTTCACCGCGCGGGCTACTGATGTACTCAACAAAGCAGACTACATTTTAGCAGAAGACACTAGAACTACTGGAAAATTAACAAGGCACTTTAATGTTGGTACTCCGCTAAAAGCTTTCCATCAACACAATGAACACAAATCCACTCCTGGATGGGTTGCGGCCCTGCAAAATGGACAAACCCTCGCCGTTTGCTCTGACGCGGGCACACCCGGCATTTCAGACCCGGCATTCCTGCTGGTTCGCGCTTGCGTAGACGCAGACATACCTGTGGTTTGCCTGCCCGGGCCAACGGCTTTTGTGCCCGCTCTTGTCACATCGGGAATACCTTGCGATAGGTTCATCTTTGAAGGCTTCCTACCACACAAAAAAGGTCGCCAGAAGCGACTGAGTTTGCTCGCCGAGGAGCATAGAACCGTTGTGTTCTATGAATCCCCTCACCGCATCATCAAGTTGCTTAAAGAATTGGAAAAGCACTGCGGCCCGGATCGGTGGATGGCGTGCTCTCGCGAAATCAGCAAACTCCACGAACAAACCATCCGCGGAACGGTGGCGGATGTGCTCAGCCATTTCAACCAGCACGAACCCAAGGGCGAGTTCGTCGTAGTCGTCGCCGGAAAAGAGTAAGCTCAGAATAAGCGTCCGTGCAGGTCGCTGACCTCCCGGATGCCGACCAATTGCATCTCAGTGCCTTTCGGCATCTCGATGTTGCGCGCATGACCACTGTAAAACATCCGCTTCATGCCCAATCGGCTCGCCTCAGCAATGCGCTGATTCATTCGTGGAACCGGACGAATTTCACCCGTCAAGCCCACCTCTCCAGCGAACACTGTCCCCCACGGCAGCGGAATATCCAATACACTGCTCAAAATCGCAGCGACGACTGCCAAATCGATAGCTGGGTCCTGAATTTTCAAGCCCCCTGCCAAATTGAGGAACACGTCTTTCGACCCCAATTTGAATCCGCATCGCTTTTCCAAAACGGCAAGCAGCATGTTCAATCGTCGCAGGTCAAAACCAGTTCCGGAGCGCTGCGGTGTACCATAGACTGCCGTCGACACCAAGGCTTGAACTTCAACCAGCATCGGCCGTGCGCCTTCGAGGGCCGCCGAAACAGCAGTTCCGCTCAAAGCGTCCGCTTCAGACCTTTGTCCCAACAAGGCATCCGACGGATGGTCGACTGCTTTCAAACCCGACCCGCGCATCTCGTACAAGCCCAACTCAGCTGTTGTTCCGAAGCGATTTTTCGCAGCTCTTAGCATGCGATAAGCGTGGTGGCGCTCACCTTCAAATTGAAGCACAACATCCACCATATGTTCGAGCACTTTCGGACCTGCCAACGAACCTTCCTTGGTTATATGGCCAATAAAAAACACAGGCACGTGGTGCAGCTTCGCAAAGCGTGTGAATGCCGCAGCCGTTTCACGAATCTGGGTCACCGAACCTGGGGCCGACTCCACTTCAGGGAGGAACATGGTCTGGATTGAATCGATGATGACCGCATCTGGCTTATTCGCCTCCAAATCATTCAGCACCGCCTGGGCATCCGTATCGGCAAAAACATAGAGCGATTCGGGAACCTTTCCCAACCGCTCGGCGCGCATTCTGACCTGCTCTGGGCTTTCCTCACCAGCCACATAAAGAATCCGATGGCTATACTCGGCCATGTGCAGCACAGATTGAAGCATGAGCGTGGACTTGCCAATACCCGGTTCTCCACCGAGCAGAACCACTGCACCAGGAACGACACCTTGGCCCAACACCCGATCCAATTCTACATCACCTGTCGGAGTCCGGCCCAATTCAAGGACTTCGACATCCGCTAATGGTTTTGCCTCAACAGGCTTGGGCGAGACCCGCTGGCGGCGTTCGCTGAGAGTTTTGGGACGGACAGTAAAGCCTTCTAGCGTATTCCAGGCTTTGCACGACGGGCACTGACCTACCCACTGCACAGATTCCTGGCCACACGCCGTGCAGACGTAATGAGTCTTCGCTTTGGCCAACTCCGTTTCAGTTGTCGCGTAAAATGGTCACATGACCGTTGTAGTCAAATCCATTAGGCAAGCTCATAGTGTACCAGTAGGTACCAGTCTCACCGTCATTCGGACGCCAGGCTTCGTCATTGCGGTAGTCGTCTGCGGTATAAACCAGCTGACCCCAGCGATTGTAGATGCGCAGGCGAACATTGTCATAAACCTCCAAACCTTCGATGTGAAAATCTTCGTTCATGGCATCGCCGTATTCCGGGGTAAAGACATTTGGGATGACAAGTTCACAGTAATCAACGATTACGTTCCATTCCTCACGAACCCCACCAACCGCACAAGGGTTAATGGCTGAACCCACTAAGGAAATGCCGTATTCCCAACAATTCTGATTGAGCATGGAACTAATGACAGTCATGGCATCAGTGGGATCGCCAAAGTAGATCGTTGTATCCTCGCACTCGACCCACCACTCGTATTCACCTGCTCCGTCTATCCAATCCGCACCATCCCACGTCTGGGCATTCAGATCAAATTCATATTCCACTTCAGGGCACAGTGTCAAATGTGGTCCGTCATTATTCCCCGCTTGAGTCGCTTCAATTAATCGAGGAGGAGTCAACCACTGCCACATATCAATGCCGTTAACGTCAATCAAGAAGGGTTCAGGCTGAATTGTTGGAGGCAAGCCGATGTACAAGTAGCTACACACGGTGTTGGTCTCGCATTCGAACGAATCGGTGTAGTCCAGGCAAATCTCCGTCCCGTCGTAAATGCTCGCGTCATCCACTTGCCACGTGAGGTCCGTCGAACCGTCCGGCCACACCACAGTGTATCCTTCTGGCAATTCCGGCACAACAGAAGCAAAACCATCGCCTAAGCAATCAATCGTCATACTCTCAAGCGGCGGTGGTATATCCCCAACAATTGTGATGTTTGCGCATGCCTCAGCCGAACCGCACTGATTCGAAACTTCTACACAGTACTCTCCGGTGCTCACAGCGGTATATTCTTCCGCAATCTCTCCGGGTATCAGGCCTCCATTTACAGACCATTCAAAATTTAAATCGTCCGTGTCCGGACTCGTCGGGTCGAGGTAAACTTCCCCGCCTTCACAAAGGCTTTGGTCCTCCAAGCTCGGCTCAGGGGTATATTGCGAATACAAAGGAATGGTGGCCGAAGCCGAACCGCAGCCGTTCGTAACAATAATTGAAGCATTGTACGTTGTAGTATTTGAGAACGAGTAATCGTTGGTCGCCACCCCATCTTCTCCGGGAGCAGACCAATTCAATTCGGCCGTCCCTCCGATGTCTTCAATCTCTGCAAAAACTGTTTCACTTTCTCCATTACACAATAAGTCGTCCAAGACTGTAAGCGTTACAGACGGCTCTTCGGTGATTTCAATATCGTAGCAATAATCTGTTTCACACGTCTCTTCAGTGAAGCAGATTTCGTACAAACCATAGCTTGATGGTGAGAATTCTGTGTCGTATTCGTTGACGTTTGAGAACGACCACGGAACAGGACCGGACAAACATTCCCATGTTCCCGTTGCCGGAGATGCCTCACATTCCGAAGCGGAGGTGAAGATGGTGCCTGCAGATAGGTCGCTAATTTGAGTCGCGTTCAAGAATCCACAATTGTATACAGAAACTGACAGGACATCGCTGTCAACGCTTGCATCTTCATAGAAAATAATTTCAATATCATCTCCAGCAGCAATGTCGAAGTCAAATTGCTGGAAACCACTGCTCGAAGACAAAATGTAATTATCCTCCCCGTTGATGATAACCTCCAAATAGCTGCCGCCCCATCCAGATTCTTCGTTTGAACTCATGTAAACTAAAAGCGCTCCTTCTTGTGGGCTGGAGTAACCTCCTTCGAAAACAATACTTTCCGGGATGCCATCGCAGTAGGGGTCGAGGGTTACCTCTGGAATGTAGGAGCCAATGGTTTCAACGATAAAAACCCGCTGGCCCTGACAGCCGTCCTCATCTGTAACCAATACACGGTAGGTTCCCGCAGTCAATTCAGCACCCGCATCTCCAACATAAGAGACTACCTCGCCTCCAAGTCCATTCCAATCCGCATCCCACTGGTACTCGGTATATTCCAATTGTTCTAACGAATCGACAACCACCAATGTCGTTTGTCCCGGGCACACCGCTGGAGGGTCTACAACCACATCAGGCAGAAAATACGGGCTTTGGTCGATGTAAAATTCTTCCTCTACAGCGCATTGGTCAAGGTAGCCGGTCACAAAAAAAGTTCCTCCGTAGGTGTAGGTATTCGTATTCCCAACGGTACCGTTTGACCAAATAATTTCATCGAAGTCTCCCGTGGCAGTCAATTCAACCTCCCCGCCTGCGCAAATCGCCGAATTGCCTTCAATCGTAAGCGGCGGAAGTTCGATGTTAAGCACATCAATAACCAATGTTGTCACCGTTTCACCCACGGGATCTCCGTCATCAGTCGCCGTTATTGTAATCTCTTGGATGCCTACGTTTTCAGCGAGTGCAGTAAAAGTGCCGGTGATATTGGCTAAATCTGATTCATCTGAAATGACATACTCCCAACCTGGGACATCGGTGCTCGTGACTGTAATCGTTTGGTTCGGCTCGGGGCCCAGAAAGCTTAAGTTTAAGTCATACGTGTTGCCCAAGCACATTGTTAGGGTGTCGCACCCAATGTTTGCCGTTGGAAAGGGTGCCAAGTTCTCCGTGTCTTCAGCCGAATCCATGATGAAACTTCGGTAATCCAACCAGTTAACCCCATCATCGTACTCAGGCCCAGAACCTTGCGGTCCATTGTAGACATCATCCAATGTGTTAAAGCGGCCAAATTGTAGATAAGGACCGAAATCTGGAGCGGCATCCATCCCAACTGTAGCAGGCGTATCTCCACAGCAACCACTGCTGCCACCGGCCACGTCACCGTGTGCCCAATTCATATCGAGATAACACATTTGTGTATTCGCACCATCAGGTAAGTATTCAGAATTCTCACTCGTGATGACGATTTGATAAGAATTAGTCAGATCACCGTGGTTGTTGTAGTAGCCCACATCCACAAAGTTGACAAAGACTTCGTCCTGGGTAATTTTATAGTAGACATCACCGGTTTGCCGATAGTCAGCGTCCGCCCAAAACCCTGCAATCTGCGCCACTTCATCCGTTGTCATCGGGAACTCTTCGGGAGTCCAATCTATAGTGTACCCATCGAATGAGACCGAGCCCTTTGAATTCAAATAGAAAGAGTCAAATAGAATGCCATACATGTTGTACTCAAACCCCATCTGAATAGGTTGCGTCGAATAGTCGACATTAATTCCAGCGCCTGCTGTGTAATATTGATCGTCCTCGGTTATCAGGGTATATGTATCATCTGGCTCCACCCAACAGTCGCATCCACTCGTCGTCAACATCATGCGCTGCGCTTTCCGGTCAGCAATCTCAACTGCATGGTCCGCTTTCCATTTTTCTTTGGATTCTTTGAGGATTCGCTTCACTTCCTCGTGATCATAATCCTCCCAAGATCGAAAGACTTCCCATTCCTCACGAGTCATATTTAACACTGCCCCCCTCACTGATCCGTACCGATGCATAATACCATCGATATCCGTTTCATTCGGCTGTACGTAGTGTGCTGAAGGATCTGTGGTCAAATAGTCAACCTGTGCAACTAAAAGCAGCGTAACAGCGCTAAACACCAGGGTTAAGGTGAATCGAATCATGAAAGCGGGTTTTCTTTTTCAATCGACTCTGGCGTTTCCGAGGTTTTCCACATCGAAAATGACCAAAGAGTTCGTAAATATAATACATCCAACGACCCAAATAAATAACCAAACTCTAATCGTAAGGATACTGGGCATTGCGCGCTAATTTTGTGCCCTATTTGCCAGCAATGAAGAACATCCGAAATTTTTGCATCATTGCCCACATCGACCACGGCAAAAGCACCCTGGCCGATCGCCTACTCCAAGCCACAGGAACAATTACAGAGCGGGAGATGCAGGAACAAGCGCTCGACGATATGGACCTGGAACGCGAACGAGGAATCACCATTAAAAGTCACGCTATTCAAATGGCGTATAAGGCAAGTAATGGGGAAGAATATGTGTTCAATTTGATCGACACCCCAGGGCACGTTGACTTCAGCTACGAAGTATCTCGGTCCATTGCAGCGTGCGAAGGGGCATTGCTCATCGTCGACGCCACGCAAGGCATTGAGGCTCAGACCATTTCAAACCTTTACCTCGCCCTTGAACACGACTTGGAAATCATACCAGTCCTAAACAAAATGGATTTGGACTCCGCCGAGCCTGAAGTTGTGGGTGATGAAATCGTGGACCTCATCGGATGCTCCATGGACGACATCATACCTGCCAGCGGCAAGACTGGGCTAGGCGTTGAGGAAATATTAGAGGCAATCGTGGCTAGAGTCCCTGAGCCGAAGGGTGACCCCGAAGCGCCACTACAAGCGATGATTTTCGACAGCGTTTACAACCCCTTCCGAGGGATAATTGCCTATTATCGAATCCTCAACGGCCATTTGAAAAAGGGAGATAATGTTAAGTTTTTCGCAACTGGTCGCGAATACCAAGCCGACGAAATCGGAGTGCTCGGCATGGACCTCCAGCAGCGTAAAGAAATGATAGCGGGCAATGTCGGCTACATCATTTCAGGAATCAAAAACGCAAGTGAGGTCAAGGTGGGTGACACCATCACGCTTAAAGAAAATCCCTGCAGAGACCGTGTCAAAGGGTTTGAAGATGTCAAACCCATGGTTTTTGCTGGAATCTACCCGGTCGACACGGAGGACTACGAAGAATTGCGTGCTTCCATGGAGAAACTTCAATTGAACGATGCGTCGCTCGTTTTTGAGCCAGAATCCTCCGCAGCGCTGGGGTTCGGATTCCGTTGTGGCTTCTTAGGGATGCTTCACATGGAAATCATACAAGAACGGTTGGAGCGGGAATTTGACATGACTGTCATCACCACCGTTCCAAATGTGAGCTACCACGCATTTACCAAAGACGGCGAAAAGCACATCGTCAACAACCCGTCTGACTTACCAGCACCAAACCATCTAGAACAGGTGCAGGAGCCGTTTATTAAAGCCCAAGTCATCACAAAGAGCGAGTACATCGGCCAAGTGATGAATCTTTGCATCGAGAAACGCGGCGTTTTGAGCAACCAAGTTTACCTGACATCGGATCGGGTCGAACTCAGCTTCAGCATGCCCCTCGGCGAAATTGTTTTCGATTTCTATGACAAGCTAAAGTCCGTTTCGCGGGGTTACGCTTCATTCGATTACTTCCCCGACGGATACAAACCATCAAATTTGGTAAAACTAGACATCATGTTAAACGGGGATGGAGTAGATGCTCTGAGCGCTTTGATTCATCGAGATAACGCTTTCAATTTAGGCAAGAAAATCTGCCTAAAACTAAAGGAGCTTATTCCCCGCCAGCAATTCATGATTGCCCTTCAAGCAGCGATTGGAGCCAAAATCATCGCGCGTGAAACAATTAAACCTGTTCGAAAAGACGTAACCGCCAAATGTTATGGCGGAGACATAACCCGTAAACGAAAGCTTCTCGAAAAGCAGAAAAAAGGAAAGAAGCGAATGCGTCAGGTGGGAAACATCGAAGTCCCCCAATCTGCCTTCCTCGCAGTACTCAAGTTGGACTGAGCAAACATGTATTAAACCTTCTTCAACTGCGGTATAGCCGCTGTGTTTTTGTTCGCGAGCTGACCGCACGCTGCATCAATGTCCTTGCCTCTCGAACGACGAACATTAACAATGATATTTCGGCTTTCCAAGAATGCTACAAACGCCTCCACTCGCTCGGGTGAAGCTTGTTGGAATTCCCCGTCTTCAATCGGATTATATTCGATGATGTTGACTTTACAAGGAACATGCTTGCAGAAATCCGCCAGCTCTCTCGCATCTTCCAGCTGGTCATTGAAATCACTGAAAATGATGTATTCAAAGGTCACCCGTGTTCCGGTCCTCTCGTAAAAATATTGTAGAGCATCGGCCAGAGCCTCTAAATTATTCGACTCGTTGATGGCCATGATGCGGTTGCGCTTTTCATCATTTGCCGCATGCAGGGACAGCGCCAGGTTGAAGCGTACCTCATCGTCCCCCAAGCGCTTTATGGCTTTGGCAATCCCCGCAGTACTGACGGTAATTCTCTTCGGGGACATGCCCAAGCCCGAATTTCCACAAATTCGATCAATCGACTCCATCACGGCTCGGTAGTTCAGCAATGGTTCACCCATGCCCATAAAAACGATATTGGTGAGTCCCCTGTTGTATCGCTCTTCCGCCATTCCTCGTATCATTTCTACTTGGTCGTAAATTTCCCCAGTGCGCAAGTTTTTCAATAATTTGAGACGTCCCGTTGCGCAGAATCTGCAAGCGAGGCTACAACCGGCTTGGGAAGAAATGCACGCAGTCATGCGTTTGGATGTCGGAATCAAAACCCCTTCCACAACTTGGCCCGCATGCACGTCAAAAGCACACTTAATGGTACCATCGCTGCCAAATTGTTGTTCAACTAATGTGATTCTACTTAACTCAAAAGCATCGTGCAAACGCTCCCGAAGGCCCTTCGAAAGGTTACTCATTTCATGAAATGATCCAGCCCCTTTCATCCAAAGCCACTCTTCAATCTGCTTCGCACGAAATGCCTTTTCACCCATCCCGACTAAAGCTTCTTTCAATTTGCTGTAGCTCAGGGATCGGATGTCTTTCTTGGCCATAAGGCGTCAAAGATACGCTTTGGCCGCGCAGGAGGCTCTGAAGTCAACGCATGGTTGGCGCGTCTTCTGCAGCCATAGGTGGTTTCAAATTTTCGCTCACCTCAATCATCAACTCCACTAGCCTTTGACGAACCGCATCTCTTTTCCGCACAGCAATCGGCACTTCTTTTCCATTTTGGAGGCGCAGTGTACCATTTCGGCAATTCTGCGATTGCACGGAGACTAGGCGGACAAGGAATGAATTGTGCACACGCTGAAAAACTGGATTGTGCAGCATCTGCTCAATGCGTTTAAGGTTCTTGGACACAGTTATACGTTTCCCCGATTCAAGGTAGAATGTGGAGTAGCTGCCGGATGCCTCTACATACAAAATATCCGAGTGACGAACGAAATACCGCTGACCCGAAGTCACCAGTTCAATGCGCCTTCCACCGGGTCCCTCCTTGGAATTCTCACCTCTTGCAATGAGCAACTTTTCGGTAATCCGCTTTGCGCATCCAATGAGATCATCTTTATCAACGGGTTTGAGTAAGTAATCAAACGCCCTTTTCCGGAGAGCCTCCACCGCGTACTCATGATAGGTCGTACAGAACACCACGAAGAATTTCCGATTTTCAAACCGATCTAAAAATGCTAAGCCAGTCTCGTTGGGCATTTGAATGTCCAAAAACACCAAGTCAGGTGCACATTCTTTAATAACTTGATATGCCTCTGGTGCGTTCGAGGCCGTCTGAATAACATCAAAGTTGGGGCAATTCTTCTCGATTTGCCGGCAGATTGATTGGCGCGCAGGTAGCTCGTCGTCCACGACCACACACCGAATCTTCATCTCAGAATTGTTCATTTTTCGTTTGACTTCTACCTCAAATCAAAAGATAATGAAAACAGCTATCCACGAAGGATTTGCATTTGACCCTGTCTGGTTCACAAACGTTTTTCAGGCTTGGTTCAAAAGCGCGCGCGCCATATCAATCATACGATAGGAACATGAAGGCAAGTCATCCGTCTTGTTCTTATCCTTATCGAACCCCGTTCGCACCACGACCAAATCCAAAGCGGGAACGGATACAATGAACTGGCCTCGCAGGCCTTCCATGCAGCTGAACGCCAACCCGTCTTCAGTTTCGCCCAACCAGATCTGATACCCATAGTGGGAGGCACCGCAAGCCTCCGATTGGGCAGCGATGGGCTGCAACATATCTGCTACAAAATTGGAATCTAACAACTGCGTACCATTCCAATCACCACTGTTATTGAGTAGTTTTCCAAAACGAGCAAAGTCCCGTGCCGTTGCATAGTACATAGCGAAACACCGCTCGATGCCTCCAAGCTCATCGTGGGCATCCAACCCCCAAAAAGCATCATTTTGAGCGCCCATAGGCTGCCACAGGCCCCATTCCACCCACTCGCTTAATGTGCCGCGACCCAGGTTGGCAACTAATTCGCCCAACAGCATCGTATTGCCCCCTTGGTAGCACCATTCACTTCCATGTTCATCAGGCACCTCGTACTGCTCAAGTAAGCTCTGCATGTTATCGCGGTAGTACGCCTTGGCCATGAAACCGAAAGGGTTGTCGTAGTCCTCACCGAAGGGAATGTGGGTTCTCATTTGCAGGACTTCCTCCACCGTTAATCCTTTTCCCTTCGCACCCGCAAGACGAGGGATGTATTCGCCAATCTCCTCCTCTACGTCCACCAACCCCTCTTGTACGGCCAACCCTACGACCATGGCCACGATACTCTTGCACGCTGAGAACGAATTGGACACAGTATGCTCATCGAAGTCTCGCCAGTAACGCTCAAATCGTACCGTATCAGCTTGTAAAACGAGAAAGGCAGTCGACATATACTCCTCATGCCAGTCCGCATCTTCAGCACTGAAATCCGCATTCCAAATCGGTTTAAAGATCCAAGGAGAGGGATTCTCTGCAGCGGAAATCGTCCGCAAGTGGCGGAATTCAATATCGTCGATGTTGGAATTTTTCCATCCCCGGAAATAGGTTTCCTGCATTCCCTCAACGATGTATCCGTGGCCCGAAATGTACAAGCCGATCACCAGCAGAGCCAGCGTCCAAAACAGAACCTTAGTCGCTTTCATGTCGCATTCGTTTCCGCGAAGTTCCGCAATTCACAATGATTTCAATCGGTACGGACTAACTTCCACCCAAAGATTTCCGTGAGGTGGCGGAGTATGTGAGTTTGAACCTCGGCCTCGTCAATTGGCCGGCCTAATTCGCGCGCCAGAGACGTGACGCCCCGATCGCCAATGCCACACGGCACGATCAAATCAAAAAAGTCCAAGTCCGTATTGAGGTTGAAAGCAAAACCATGCATCGTCACCCACCGCGAGCATTTCACCCCAAGAGCCGCGATTTTCCGAGCTTCAGCACCTTTGTTCGTATCTACCCAAACACCTGTCAATCCTTCAATCCGTTTGGCTTCTAAGCCATATTCTGAACAGGTTTTTATAATGGCCTCCTCCAAGCAGCGCATGTACTTCCCGATGTCTGTGAAAAACTGTTCCAAGTCCAGAATTGGATAGCATACCAATTGGCCTGGGCCGTGGTATGTTATGTCTCCGCCTCGGTTGATGGGATAGTAGGCGACCCCAAGATCACTTAGCCGTTCTGGCGAGGCGACGACGTGCTCCTCGTGGCCCGATTTCCCTAAAGTGAGAACGTGCTGGTGCTCTACGAAAAACAAGTGGTTCTCCGGAAGGTCCAAGGCCGGATCTTCGTTGCGGTCGGTGCCTTCCAGTCCCGCTCTCCGTCGCGCAATCTTCAAGTCCACTGCGGACTTTAATAGTGCTTCCTGCTGCCGCCATACCGGTTCGTAAGGCTGGCGACCGAGGTTGTGAAAATAGACCTGCGGCTGCACAGTCAGGGGATTTGCGCCAGCGCGGTTTTCAAGTGATCGATTTTCTCGATGTCCACCGGGTCCACCCCAGCTCGCTCAGCCAACAAAAGGCTCAACCAGTCGCCCACGTGCACCAGGTCAAAAAACCGCAGCACCGAATCTTCACCATCGCCTTCAACGACGACTACATCTGCACCTTGTTGCTGGAAAATTTCCATGCACACCTCCATGCGGATGCGCGTACGCTTGTGGTCTTCCGGCATTTGTATCATGAGCACCACGTATCCTTCATCGCCCGTTTCCCAAGCCACCAATTCATTGTGGTTCATCTCTGGAAAGACATGGTGGGAGCACAGAAGCTTAGCGTTTTCGTTGAGCTGCTGTCGCCATCGGATGGCCAATCCCTCTTGCGCTGTATCGCTATACAACAAGACTTGTTTTCCTTCCACCAAATCGGCGAGAGCTTCTGCCCGTTCGATGCAATTGGCCTGGTTCGCTCTCAGGTGATCCGCGGCGGAACCAAAGGCACTGTATACAGCTTCTGGCACCATGCCCGCTTCATGCAACACGTGCATGACCGAGGTAAAAGCAAAGCCGAATTGAGAACGTGGCGGTTCCCCTCCGGGAATGCGAACAGCAAGCCATCCATGCAAATCACATAAGGCACCCAATTGACCGCCTGACGTGATGGCCACCACCTGTGCACCAGCTTTAACCGCAGCGTCCAACGCCGCCAATGTCTCCTCGGTGTTGCCTGAATAACTGCAAGCCACTACCAACGTCGAATCACCAGTCCAAGCGGGAATAGTGTAGTCGTTATTGGCTATAATGGGCACAGGGCTCGCGTCAGAAAGCATCTTAGAGGCAATTGCCCCGCTGATGCCGCTCCCTCCCATGCCCAAAATCAAAACATTCGATGGCGTCCAACCGTTGAAATCAATGGGCGTGGTGCGAGCAGTGACCCAAGCCTGTTTTAGTTGCTCAGGAAAGGCCGTGATGAGGCTGCGCATATGCTCCATGTTGCGGTTATTCGTTCCATTCAAAGGTAAGGCCAAAGCGCACCATGCGCCCCGGCTGAAGGACGCTGCCGCGATCCGCATACTGCACGTCGAACAGGTTGTCCAATCGAACATTGCCGCGCCAGGCCAAACGTCCGCCGTCGTTGCCTGTGAATGCAACTTCGACTCCCCAAAGCTGAAGCAGGTTGGTGTCTTCCCATTGCATGGCCACACCGTTGCGTTCTTGCATGCTGCCCCGCAGGGTAAAGGCCAATGGGCTGCCGCCTTCGATCCGGCAAACAGCATCGTACTTGGTTCGGACAAAGTCAAGCACATAGTTGGACGTAAATCCTGTGGAGGCACGATCTGCATCCATCCAGGTTGCCGAAAGCCTTGCCATGGTAATCCGGGGTGCATCAGAAGAGGTAGCCGTATACTGCACTGTGAGGTCGCCACCTTGGAATTCAATTTCCGAGAGGTTGGCCGCTTGAAACACACTGCTACCATCATAGCGGATCCAATCAATTAAGTTGGCACCCTCACGATAGAAACGTGTGGCCTCCAAAATTATACGCGACGCATCGGACGGGCGGAGGACCATACGGAATCCGGCTTCAGCCTGATTTGAACACTCTGACTGCAATGAGTCGCTGCCAATCGCCCCTCCGATGTTGTAATACAAGTCCGTGAATGACGGGTGACGCACCGATCGACCCGCAGAAGCAAAGACGCGTGCATGCGTTCCGAGCTTACGAACCACCTGTGCGGCAGGAATGAAGGAGTTGCCAAATCGCGAATTGGAATTTAGGCCAGCCGTGGCCGAAGCAATCCATTTATCCACTGACCACTTTGCGGAAGCGTAGGTGTCGAGGTTTTGCCGAGTCTCACCCAAGACATAGGGGTCATCCTCCGCAACACCAGCCAAAGGTTGGCCTAATCGATTGGAACGGATCGACTCGATACGGGCATCTGCTGCTGCTGATAACGTCCAGTTTCCTGATTTCCATTGCGCGAGCGCATTCGTGGCACCCACCAACGAACGGTGCAGATTCGCTCCAGTGTACCACAAGGCTGCAGTGTCAGGAGTCGCCAATTCTGCTACGTAAAATCCATCATCCGTCAACTCATACCAGCCCGCACCTTCCCGGTATAACTCGAACCTGTCTTGGTGAAGCCGGCCATGAACACCGGCTCTGAACCGCCACTTTTTGCGATCCATATTCCAAGCAACTTGCGCTACCGCCGCGCCCGTCTCTTCGTATTGATCTGGGTAAACTGAACTATAGAAATTCTGCGCACCGAAGGCTTTCGTCTCCCCTGCTACCAATCCTTTGAACCGATGGATGCCGGTTGACCAAGCCCATCCATACATCAAACGTTGGATGGTCGCGTCGGAATTGAAAATGTGTCCCGAGGTGCTAGCACGGCTGATGCTCAACCCGTGGCTCACATTTGCAGTGTTCCAGTCTACATGCGCACGGACGCGCTGCCAATCGAAGCTGCCTAATTCGGCGCTGAAGCTGGCGCGATTGGCACTTGAACCGGTATTGGTTTCCATATTGATGGCCCCCGAAAAGGCCCCAACACCTGCCCATGGCCCTGCACCAGACTTCACGACCTCAACGTGGCCCAAGTCTTCAGGGTCGATGGGAATGTTCATGAGGTGGTGGCCCGTGTGCGGAGCGCTCCAACGCATTCCATCTACGCGCAACGCCACTTGCTCAAATGACCCCCCGCGAATGCTGATGTCGGTTTGAATACCCCAAGCGCCGCGGGATTGGACATCGACGCCCGGGATGAACTCAAGGGCTTCAGTGATGGATGCGGAAGACTGCCATTCGGCGGGTTGAAGCACGGTCAAAGATTTAGGCGCATCCGTTAGGCTTTCGGCTTCAAAATCCACCCCTATAACCGCGGCCTCATCCAAGGCCACCACAGCCTGGGTGGTATCAATAATTCCCCCAGCTTGGGCAACCCATGCCATGATGAGGAGCGGGGCAAGAAGCGCCCAGTTTGATTTGTTCAATATCATTGAAGTTGACAATCGTTTATTCCGCGCAAATCTACAGTGCCTTCACGACATCGAATTACCTTTACGACATGCAACGAACGGAACAAGAACGCATTCGACGCGAATCCTTGGCTGCATTGCGCGCTCTAGGAATCGAACCATACCCCGCCGCTGAATTCACAGTTACACACCGTTCAAAACAGCTGGCTGTTGCTTTCGAAGATGGAATGACGGTAACCCTCGCCGGCCGGATAATGAGCCGCCGCATAATGGGCAAGGCTTCGTTCGCCGAAATCCAGGACAGCGAGGGCTCGTTCCAACTTTACCTCAACCGCGACGAATTGTGCCCAAGCGAGGACAAAACGCTTTACAACGTCGTCTTCAAAAAACTACTGGACAGAGGTGACTTTATTGGCGTCTCCGGGGAAACCTTTACAACCCAAACCGGTGAGCAAAGCGTCATGATCAAAACTTTGACAGTACTTTCCAAGTCCCTCAAACCGTTGCCTGCAGTTAAGGTTGATGAAGACGGCAAGTTGCACGACGCTTTTGCAGACCCAGAACTACGCTACCGCATGCGCTACGTCGATCTGGTTGTCAACCCGGACGTTAAGAATGTGTTCGAAACACGTTCGAAGATCATGCAAACCATCCGCAGCTCTTTTGAAGAAGCCGGCTGGTTGGAAGTGGACACGCCAGTGCTCCAGGCTATCCCTGGAGGAGCAGCCGCGAGGCCATTTGTGGCCCACCACAATGCACTTGATATCCCTCTTTACCTTCGCATCGCAAATGAATTGTACCTCAAGCGACTGATTGTAGGCGGTTTTGAAGGCGTGTATGAATTTTCCCGGAACTTCCGGAACGAGGGGATGGACCGCACCCATAACCCGGAATTCACTGTGTTGGAATTGTACGTCGCCTACAAGGACTACCATTGGATGATGCAGACCACGGAAAACCTCCTTGCCGACATCTGCGAGGCAGTTCACGGCGGTACCAAAGCCGAACTCAACGGCACGGAAATTGATTTCGCACCACCTTACCGTCGAGTCACCATGCGCGACGCCATCCTCGAACACACAGACATCGACATTGACGGCAAGTCCGAAACAGAGCTTCGCGCTGCATGCAAACGAGTGGGAGTCGAAGCCGATGACAGCATGGGCAAGGGCAAACTCGTCGATGAACTATTCAGTGAGAAATGCGAGCGCTACTATGTGCAGCCGACCTTCATTATGGATTACCCAGTGGAGATGTCGCCGCTGACCAAGGTGCACCGAGACAATCCCGGCTACACGGAGCGATTTGAACTCATGATCAATGGAACCGAAGTAGCAAACGCATACAGCGAGCTCAATGATCCTGACGACCAGCGCCAGCGGTTCGAAGACCAACTCAAACTCAGCGAACGCGGAGACGATGAAGCCATGTTCATCGATCAGGACTTTCTGCGCGCCTTGGAATACGGCATGCCACCTACCAGCGGCATCGGCATCGGCATCGACCGACTGGTCATGATGCTGACCAATCAAACCTCCATCCAAGAAGTGCTATTCTTCCCGCAGATGCGTCCTGAGGTTTTCGACCAAGGTCCAGATGAGAAGGGCCTTCGAGCTATAGGCGTGTCCGAAGTTTGGATCTCACATATCGTAGGCGCCGGTTTCGACCGTCCGCAAGCCCTGGAAGGCTTGTCCCCGGGCAGCATACGTGAAAAAATGAACGGCTACCGCAAAAAGAATAAATTAGATATCCCCGCGCTTACCCTCGAGGAAGTAGAAACATGGCTATCCGCCCTTAACTAAAGCCCATGCCTGCATCTTTTACCAAATCCACAGTCGTATCCGTTCTAAAAACGGTCCACGATCCTGAGATTCCAGTTGACATTTATGAGTTGGGCTTGATTTACGAGGTGGTCATAAAAGACGATGGTTTCATTCACATTGAAATGACCTTGACTTCTCCAAATTGCCCCGTGGCGGAGAGCCTTCCAGCCGAAGTTGAAGAAAAAGTCGCCACCATTGAAGGTGCCGCAGGCGCGAAGGTCAACATCGTATTTGATCCTCCGTGGACGCAGGATATGATGAGTGAAGAAGCAAAACTTGAACTTGGATTCCTTTGAAACAAGTAAACCCATCCCGAGGCGTTGCCATCTTAGGCAGCACTGGTTCAATCGGAACCCAAGCACTTGATGTCATCCGCGAACAGCGCGAACTCCTGCATGTGGAGGTTCTTACAGCGAACCGCAATGCTACTTTACTCATTCAACAAGCCCTTGAGTTCCGACCCAATGCGGTTGTAATTGTTGACTCCACGAAGTTAGGCGAGGTCAAAGACGCCCTTTTCAGCCACGGAATCAAAGCCTACGGTGGAGCAAAGGCCCTCGAACAAGTGGTAGAAATGGAAGGAGTCTCCATTGTGCTCACAGCCCTTGTTGGCGCCGCCGGTTTACGACCTACTCTTAGTGCGATCCGTGCGAAAAAAAACATAGCCCTAGCCAACAAAGAAACCTTAGTTGTCGCCGGAGCCCTTGTAATGAAAGAGGCCCTAGCTGCGGGCATTGATGTCCACCCTGTTGATTCGGAGCACAGCGCTATCTATCAATGTTTGGCTGGTGAGGTCCTCAACCCCATCGAAAAGGTCATTCTTACCGCCTCAGGCGGTCCATTCCGAGGAAAAACCCGTGATGAGCTAATGCTCGTCACAAAGGCCCAAGCGTTGAAACACCCCAACTGGGACATGGGCCCCAAAATCACCATCGACAGCGCCTCCATGATGAATAAAGGCCTCGAAGTCATCGAGGCCAAATGGTTATTCAACGTGCGCATGGACCAGATCGAGGTTGTAGTACACCCACAGAGCATCGTGCACAGCTGTGTGCAATTCGAAGACGGGTCCATCAAGGCGCAGTTGGGCCTGCCCGACATGAAGTTGCCCATCCAATACGCACTAGGGTATCCGAAACGCCTGAAAAATAACTTCCAACGATTCAGCTTTTTTGACCATCCTGAACTCACGTTTGAAAAACCTGATCTTGACGCCTTCCGCAACCTACAACTCGCGTTTGATGCCGGGGATAAAGGTGGCAATGCCCCGGCTATTCTAAATGCCGCCAATGAAGTGGCTGTAGAGCGCTTCTTGAAAGATGAATTAAGATTCACAGAAATGACCAAAGTCCTTGAACACGCGCTCGGTCAAGTGGATTGGGAAAAGCAGCCTAGCCTTGAAGGCCTCATCGCCAGCGATGAAGAGGCCAGGGTGAAAGCCAGTGAATTCACGCCTTAAACGGTCATTATATCCGACTCCTTCTTGGCCAGAATATCATCGATTCTTTTGACGTAACGGTCCGTCAGTTTTTGCACCTCATCTTCTCCGTCCTTGGCGAGGTCTTCACTCAAACCATCTGCTTTCTCGGCTTTGATGAAATCGTTGGCGTCTTTACGAGCGTTGCGAACCGAGACGCGGGCGTGCTCACCTTCGGCACGCGCTCGTTTCGTGAGGTCCTTTCGACGCTCCTCAGTCAGAGGGGGAATGTTAATCAAAATCGATTCCCCGTTGTTCATCGGGTTCAATCCGAGGTTGGCATTGATGATGGCCGTTGCAATGGGGTCGAGCATGGCTTTTTCCCACGCCTGAACGGTCAAGGTTCGGGCGTCAGAGGTGTTGATATTGGATACCTGACTCAGTGGAGTCATTGAGCCGTAGTACTCCACCTTCACGCTATCCAGCATGGCCGGGTGCGCTTTGCCTGCTCGAATCTTCGTCAATTCTGTCTCCATGTGGCTGATGGCCTTGTCCATGGCCTCCAGCGCCGACTCTAGCGCCATTTGAATTTCCTCTGTCATCTCATCTATTATGCGTTGACCAAAGTACCTACATCTTCGCCTGAAATCAAGCGGTAAAGGTTGGCTTTTTTGTTCATATCGAATACGACTATGGGCAACTTATTTTCATTGCACAGCGTAATCGCCGTCATGTCCATCACCTTTAATCCCTTCTCGTATACCTCGTCAAAGGTGATGGTCTCAAATCGCTTCGCGTTTGGGTCTTTTTCCGGATCGGCGGTGTAAATTCCATCCACCCGCGTACCCTTTAGAATCACATCCGCGTCGATTTCAATGGCGCGCAGCGATGCGGCTGAGTCTGTGGTAAAAAACGGATTGCCCGTTCCTCCGCCGAAAATCACCACGCGTCCCTTTTCAAGGTGCCGCACCGCACGACGCCGAATAAAAGGCTCTGCGATTTGCTTCAGCTCAATAGCAGACTGCAAGCGGGTGTCTACACCTGTACTCTCAAGAGCACTCTGCAAAGCCATGGAATTGATGACTGTTGCGAGCATTCCCATATAGTCGCCTTGTGTGCGTTCCATTCCGCCCTCTTCTGCTTGCACTCCGCGGAAGATGTTTCCCCCTCCGATCACAATGGCCACCTCAAGACCCGCGTCCACAACGGATTTAATTTCCTCCGCATATTGCTTCAATCTATCGTTGTCAATGCCAAATTGCTTCTGGCCCATCAACGCTTCACCGCTGAGTTTGAGGAGGATTCTTTTGTACTTCATTGAACCGTAAATATCCGAATATTCACCAAAATTCAGACATGAAAAAAGGGCCCCCGACTTGGTGGCCCTTTTGAATGTTCTTAATTCGACGCTTAGTCCAACGCTTCGCGGCAGAAACCGGTAACAATCGCATCGCCGTTCAATGACTGTACGTACTGAGCGACGTTGACTTTGCTGTCCTTGATGAAAGCTTGGTTGACCAAGGTGGCTTCCTTGAACCACTTCTTCAAGCGTCCTTCTGCAATGCGACTCGCCATCTCTTCAGGCTTGCCTTCTTGGATGGCCAGTTCCTTTCCAATGGATTTTTCTTTTTCAATCAAATCGGCTGGAATGCTGTCTTCATTCAATGCAACCGGTGCCATAGCTGCAGCTTGCATCGCCACGTCACGTGCCCCGTCACCAACGTTGGCACTGAATCCAACTAAGGTTGCCAAACGGTTTCCGGGGTGGATGTAAGCCGCAACGTGAGCAGCGTTTAAGGTGTGAAATGATCCTACCTCGATTTTCTCACCAATTTTGCCAATTTGCTCGGTAATCTTGTCTTCAATTGAAATGCCTTCATCGGAGTAAGCAGCAACCATCAGAGCTGGCTTTTCGGTGATGCCTTCTTCGATTGCTACATTCAAAATCTTGGTTGCAACCTCTACGAACTCTTCATTCTTCGCAACGAAGTCCGTTTCGCAGTTCAGTGACATCAACACCCCGAAATCACCTGCTGCATTCGCGGTGGCGAGTATGGCGCCTTCAGATGTCTCGCGGTCTCCGCGCTTAGCCGCAACCTTTTGGCCCTTGAGGCGCAGGATTTCAATGGCTTTATCGAAGTCACCTTCTGCTTCGGTGAGGGCCTTCTTGCAATCCATCATCCCCGCTCCAGTTTGCTTTCGGAGCTTGTTTACTTCTGCTGCTGTAATACTCATCTCTTTCCGTTTTTGTCAGCTAATGCTCCGGCTTATTTCTCCTCGGAGCTGGGAGCCTCTCCTTTTTCGCCAGATGGGGCTTCTGCCTCAGGGGCCGCTTCT
>DIHQ01000152.1 GCA_002420235.1 Flavobacteriales bacterium UBA5692 | reverse complement strand
CGCAGATTTGATGGGGCCTTAGGTGGTATCGGCGGGTGCCCCATGGCTCAAGATGAGTTAGTTGGCAATTTAGCAACGGAATCCCTTGTTTCATTTCTACAGTCAAACAGTAAACTTAAATTAAATACGCAGGCATGGAATCAGTCCCAAGCTTTCGCAGTTGATTTGTTTAGATAGAAAACAGCCCCAATTTCTCAATTGAGGCAGTATTCAAACAAGTTGACATCAAAACGATGACGGTGCAGATAAATCTGCTCAAACTTGTGAATGTCGACGTGTATACGGTAGTGTTTCATGAGCGTAGTCTCGCCCATTTCTACGCAGTTTTTTCGCACAAGGTTGCATTAAAACCTAGATTCCGGTCGTAAATACCGCAAGAGCTAATCCAGCAATAGTTACCAAAAGCTTATTCCGATTAAAATGGTGACCATCGTTCGCCTCAAATAAGATAGTCGTGCTGATGTGCAGCAAAATACCAATCAGCAGCCCCCCAGTCCATGCAGGAACATCCTTACTCCAACTGGCGCCAGCATGAACCATCACGTCGTAAAGTAACATTCCGGTCAACGGCATCAGACCAAATACAACGATTGCCAACCAACGTGAGGAACGCTTGATTCCAAGAGCATCCATCATTCCCATCAAAACTAGCGCGACAGGTAGCTTGTGCAAAATCAGTCCGACCAACAAGGTCATGTCCACACCTTCAATCCCATGTAAATGCAATTGGCCATGATGATCGTGGCCATGGTCGTGTCCTTGTAACGGCATGGACTCAATTAGCGCATGCAGGCATAAGCTACCAAATGCAGCCCAAGGAATTCGAAACGAATCCTTGCCTTCCGAAGAATGTAAATGGCCATGCTCAATACCCTGTGAGCCATACTCCAAAACTCCTTGAAGCAAGAAACCGAGAACAACAATCCAACCTACGTGCGTTCCCATCGCATAGGTTTCCGGGATAAGATGATTGAAAATGATGCCAATTAAAAAGGCACCTCCAAAGGTTAATATCAAACTCAAATGCACTTTGAGCTTCGCACCGAAATAATCATATGCACCCGCCCCGACTAGGGAAATTATCAATAAAATGAGACCAGCTAACCACATGACATTTTTCGCGCAACAAGTATACTGCGAGGAGACTGCTCACACCACGGGTTTAATGAATAATCGCCAAAGTGCAATTCGACCCTCATTCCCATATCCGCAAGGAGTTCACGCCAGTCCATTGGAGTGAGTGCCCTGACTCGTTCTACGTAGTGCTGGTGGACACCATTGGGTTCGACAAACTGAATGCTCTTCTCAATCCTTCCATTGGCTACGCGGCGATGTATCCTAAAAACATAATCATCAACCTCTTTGACTTCTTCTTTGACCAGCTCACTAATTACAAGCTCGGGATTCAAAAAGTCAACTATAAAAAGCCCCCTGTCTCTCAATACGCGGCATACCCCCCGCAATGTCTTCATCAAGTCCTCTTTTTGTTCAAAGTATCCAATGCTTGTGAACAAAGATGCCACAGCATCAAATGAACCGGCCTCAAGATACTCGTCCATGTATCGCATGTCGCCTTGAATAAACCGCAGTTGTTCGGACTCACCACATTCTAAACGAGCCGTTTCAATACTATTGGGGCTCAAATCTATGCCAACAGCGTGCAGTCCTTTTGCGACAAACGCAGCAGTATGCCGGCCAGTTCCACAACCCATATCCAAAACGCGCGGGTAATCACCATTCAAAACTTCCTCAGTCAAGGCTTCAATGAATCGAAATGCTTCATCCGCGTTTCGTTCCCCATACAGGGCATGGTATGCCGCGGTGTTAAACCAAGTGGCAAACCAATTATCATCGCTTTTCCACAAATCACTCATCATTACTCTTAATTATACACTTCACGAAGTTCGGAGATGTGAAGTTATTTTGAGTTATGTCAGGAATCTTGCCGTCCGACTCTCATTCAACCGCTCGGTGTCACCCAACTAAGCAGGTTGCTGTGGAACTGCAATGGAAAGGTACCATTACAAATTGTACCACAGACTTTGTAATGCAATGGATGGAAACACGGCTTGATACGATCGGTGCACACTCCCTGCAAAAGAAAAGGATTATACGCGTAGCAATTGAGCTTTTACAAAATATGTACCATCATGCCCTCCCAAATGGACATCAACCTGAATTCATCATCTACACAACAACTTCTTCATCATCTTGGCAAATCGAGGCTTGTAATGCCATTGACCCAAGCAAATTGAAGGACTTAGAGCAAACGTGGGAATCATTGAAAACGAAACACCAGAGCCAACTCCGTTCCATGCAGAGAGAAAAGCTTGCAGGTGCCTCCCGAAGCAATCACGGCGGTGGTGGCGTAGGGCTGAATGAAATTCTCCGCAAAGCCAATGGCCAAGTAGACTTGAGCGTTGAAAATAAAGCAGAAGCAGTCCTGATTACTTTTTTAGCTGAAATCCACCTGAAGTTATGAGTACCATCCAACTTAAAGGCACCTCTAAGACGCCCCAAGTCGCATTCCATGACAAACCCTTGTCAATGGAAATTTCAGGGCGATCCATCCCAGAGAATTCCATTGCATTTTATACCCCCTTATTAGAATGGGTGGATGGGCACCTGAAAGCCGGAGGAAACCTTGATGTTTCAATTCGATTAGAATACTTCAACACCAGCAGTAGCAAATGCTTGATGGACTTACTCAAACGAGTTGAGCAATCTCCGGCTAAAGCGACGGTGCTCTGGTATTACGAAGACGAAGATGAGGATATGCTCGAAGCCGGTGAAGACTACGATGCCATAATAGACATGCCTTTTCGTTTGATTGCTACAGAAGGTTAGTCCAATCGTTTTCCCCAACCCAATCGCTCTGGCCATCGATTAGCCAAGATGAAGTAGAGGGCCAAACTCATCGTCCACAACATGAGTAAGTTGAAAACAGGTGTTTTTATTTTCCAATGGCCGAGCTGCTTTTCTGGAGCATAGAAAGGTGCATTCCATGCCTGACGGTCTAAGGGCATTTGGTGTATGAATGCTGTTTCTTGAACAAGCCCGCGGTCTGTTAAAGCAATCCGCTTATGGCGATCTGTCTGCATGACCCATTCGTGCAAAGCATCGTTGTGATGTTCATCCTTCAATGTCTTTAAGTCCACCTGTTCCGAGAGCAAATTTCGCGCGATATCACGTGCCTTGAAAGCATTCTTGTAAACGTTCATGAAAGCGCGGCGCACATCATCCACCGTCAGAAGATCCTCCGTTGGATAATCCCAAGCCTCCAATTCATCTAAGGCTCCGTTCCACTCGTGCGCTCGCAGATCTGAATCATCAATCATCTGGTACTGTTGATACCAGAAATCTCGTCGCCAAGCAGCGCGTTCCATACGGTCTTCAAATTCTATGAATGGCGCCGCTGCCTTATTCTCACGGGTCAAGTGGACCGCGAGGGACTCAAATCCCCACCTCGAGGCCATTAAATTCCCAATCAATGGAACGCGATCAACCTGTGTGAAAATGGGATTGAAACGATCAAATCGAATAATCGCCCCTCCGAATATAATTTGTGGAATAATCAACAACGGAATGACGATGTAAATCGTTTTTACTGAGTTCATTGCAGAAGAAAGGTTTAAGCCGAGTATGTTCGCAAATGCACTTAAACTAAACAACGTCATAAAAAGCATACTTGTCCCGGTTGGAATGCGAAGAACCAGCACCGCAATCATCGTAAATAACACACTCTGAACTGCAGAAATTCCGAACATCACACTCAATTTTGATGCGAGGTAAGCATTCCAGTCCAATCGTAGAAAACGCTCCCGACGTAATGTGGGGCGATCGCGGAATATTTCCTCAGCACTAAAACTTAGTCCGAGAAAGAGTGAAACAATCACAGAAATGAAAAGAAATTGTGGCAAATTCTCACTTAATCGATACACGAACTCTCCATCTCCACCCCTGTACCGAGTAAAAAACGCGAGGATCAATGCCAAAACAGGAGCCTGTAGAAGATTCATCCAGACGTATTGCCTGTTCTTGCTTTTTGCGGTGACATCTCTTCGCCAATGCGTTCGAAACTGCGCCCACCATCGGGGCACATGTATCAGCTGTGGAGCTGGAAGTTCCTCTTGAGTTTGCAAGTCTGGTTCGTCACCATGAATCATATTGTAGTAGTCATTCCATTCCTCGGGGGAAACTCTTCGACTTTCAGTCAAATGCCCATATTCATCTACCGTATATGAAGCAATCGTATCAAAAATCTCTTCTGGATTAACAGTACCGCAAGTGGCGCACATAGCTTCGTTCACCTGCACCTGGTTGGACATCTTTTTTAAGTATTCAAGGCATTCCATTGGATTATCCTGGTAGACTGGATATCCACCAACATCCAATACAAGGAGCCGATCAAATAATTTAAAAATATCAGAGCTTGGTTGGTGTATGACCACAAATACGATTTTACCACGAAGCGTTAGCTCCTTCAAAATATCCATGATATGTTCACTATCCCGGCTAGACAATCCGCTTGTAGGCTCGTCAACAAATAGCACTGCAGGTTCTCGAATCAACTCCAATGCAATGCTCAATCGTTTTCGCTGACCACCCGAAATGCACTTGTCCATGACTGAACCGACTCGGAGATTTCGGATTTCCCACAACCCAAGTCGACGGAGGGTCGACTCCACCCTTTCCAGTCGCTCTTCCTCTGTTGCTCCTCCAAGACTCAGTTCCGCACTGAATTTCAGGTTTTCAAAAACTGTCAGTTCACTGATTAGCACATCCTGCTGTGAAATGTGGCCAAGGCTACCTAGTGCGATGCCATCATTGCAGTAAATAGGGTGACCGTTGAGATAAACCTCGCCAAAAGTTGGCTGTAATGAGC
>DIHQ01000158.1 GCA_002420235.1 Flavobacteriales bacterium UBA5692 | reverse complement strand
CCAAGGGAGGGAGCGGATCCATGGGGACGCCGTACACTGCTGCTGAGCGCGGCGCTTGTTTATACGTTTCGAAATCCAAAGGGTGCAAGCGGGGTTTCAACCCCCACTTTGCATGCACCCATCCCGCACCTTGGACGTGATCCAGATGGGCGTGAGTCAAAACCAATTGCACAGGCTTCAACGATCGCTTAACGCAAAAATTTGCAAATATGTCGCGCTCGGAACCGTTGCTCATTCCGGGGTCAATCACTGTAGCCTCACCATTTCCGTGGTCGACAATGTAGGTCTGCTCTGAAAACGGGTTAAAGGTGAAGGCATGGAGTTCTATCATCTCGGTGTAACTTCGAATGGAATGCTGCGGCAAAGCTATTTCATACGGTTCATTTTGTGCGCGATCTTGACCTGTACAATTTCTGCTGGATTCGGTCAGTTTTACGATGGATCGAACATGGAATTTGGCAAAAATCGTGTTCAACTTAGAGCCTTCGAATGGCAATACCTTCCAACCCCACGAGCAGAGGTCTACTACTACCAGGGAGGCAAAGCTTACGCCAACCGAATCACTTCTGAAATCAAAGATTGGATTGAAGATGTAGAAGAACTTTATGATCGATCCATTGAAGGAACGGTTCAGATTTTGGTTTACAATAAGCAAGCCGAATTCCGCCAATCCAACATAGGAAGCGGCCAGATGAATGCACAAAATATTGGAGGAACGGCGACCCTCGTTGGTTCAAAATTGTTCGTTTATGCCGATGGAGTTTGGGAACACACTGAAGACGACATTAAACGAAGCCTTTCCAACCTCCTATTTAACCAAATTTTATACGGTTCAAATTGGCAAGAAGCACTTCGTTCGTCGACGACGGGAATCTCGTTTCCAGCCTGGTTCACAACAGGGCTTCACAGCTATGTTGCTCATCCATGGTCCGCTACAGTGGCACTTCACGTCTGGGATGCCGCTCGTTGCAAAGAAATCATCCATGCAAATCGGGCGACAGGAATAGAAGCTCGTTGGGTGGGGCATGGCGTGTGGAAGTACATCGCCGATGTATTTGGAGAACCCGTCATCGCAAACGCATTGTACATGGTGCGCGTTTCGAGCAACCTTGAAAAAGGCCTGCAATATGCCACCGGTATGAACTTGGAACTTTTGCTCGAAGAAGCAAACCAGTACCATCTTGATGCAGCCGGCCCAGCAAATCAGTTTCCAGCCTTGGCTTCGCGAAAAGACTTACGTAAAGCCCGCAAAAATACCGGGGCACTTGACCTGCCTATCCAAACCGACGTTGAATTTCGAGCACTTACGGTACACCCAGATGGCAACCGATACGCTTGGGCACGTGAGGAACGAGGGCAACTGGAAATCTGGATAGGGGACCGCACCAGTGGAGATGCAAAGCGTGTTGGAAGACACGGGCACAAAATTGACCGCATCCAAGATCGGACGCTACCCGCTATGGCGTGGCATCCGAATGGCAACATACTCACCTACGCTCTTGAGCAAGGCTCACAAAACCTGATTTATTCCGTCGATCTGACGTCGTTTGAATCGGTCGAAAAAGAAGTGTTTCGCATTGATAAAATTTTGTCTATGGCATACGCACCGGATGGAATGTCCATGGTCTGGAGTGCAGTTAAAGATGGGCAATCTGATTTGTATCAATACCAGATCCTCGGAAACAACCATACTGCACTTTGGAGTGACCCGTACGATGACCTAAACCCAGTATTCAGTAAAACCGGCCGAACCATTTGGTTCGCTTCCAACCGCCCGGATATCAACCTGAATCATGAGTTCGTCTTGGGCGAACCTGTCAATTCGAACCACGACCTATTTGCTTTTCAGTGGACCAACGATACGCCTCAGCTCATCCATTGGATTGAAACTCCACAACGTGATGAAAGCTTCCCCCAAGTTCAGTTCGATGATAACATCACCTTCCTAGTAGAGCTTGAGGATGGCTCACAAGAGCGATGGATATCTTGGCGAGATAGCGCCGTTGCTTACATCGACACCACGATTCATTACCGGCGGTTTACACAACAGCGCATGGCCGCAAAATTGGAACAGCCTGCAGAACAATTTCAGTGGATTCCTTCTCGTAAAAGTGCCGGATTTTCGTGCAAACTAACCGGACATCCGTTCTGGGTTGAAAAGACTGAAAATAAGGAAGATTGGAAAGACGTTACTCCTGGCACTGCAGATGCCGTTGAAGCCGCGAATGTTCAATTAGATTGGGAGTGGACACCTGGGCCAACCGAAGCCGATTTTCGTAATTATACCTTTGGTCCATGGTCTAGCTTAAGTCAAATCGATGCGGACAATGAAAAAGAGCTGGAGGATCCGGCGAGAACTGCGCTAGATTGGAAGCCGTTCAAATTGCCTAAGCCGAGGAACTATAGGCTCAACTATGCCATTGAATCCATTACCGGCCAACTGGATAATTCATTCGGCTCCACATTCTATCAAGCCTATGGTGGAAACATAGCTGTGCAACCAGGCCTTGGTGGTCTGTCTCAAATCTCCGTCGCCGATTTGTTCGAGAACCGACGGTTTACAGCCGGCTTTCGATTGGCTGGGTCACTTGAAAACAGTCGGTATTTGTTCGCCTATTCTGATCTGAAAGGGCGGTGGGACAAGACTTGGATGATTGAACGTCAAGGTATAACACAAGGCATTGATAACAACCAGACATTTATCCGCACCCACATCCACATGCTCCGCCGCCAATGGAAGTACGCGCTGGATGAGGTGCGCAGCTTTCGCATACAAGGGGTCTACCGACTCGACCGCATCACTCCCTTATCCACCGATGCATTCAATCTCACGAAACCCACGCAATTTGCTGGGCAAGCAGGTGCTTTGATTGCTTATGTCTTCGATAACATCAGGGAGCGAATGATTAACATCCCCGAAGGAATGCGCTACCGCGTCTGGGCGGAATACTACGTAAATCCCATCGCATCAGAATCCACCTTTGGCACCACAGGGTTCGACCTTCGAATATACAAGCCCGTATGGAGAAATGTGATTTGGGCCAATCGGCTAGCTGCAGACTGGTCCATTGGCGAACTAAGGCTGCTTCACATGATCGGTGGCGTGGATAACACCTTATCGCTTATTAGCAACGCAGAATCACCTATTGACCCCAATATAAATTACGCTTATCAAAGTCGCCTAGCACCACTCCGCGGATTCAATACTAATGCCAGAAATGGCTCGCACATGGCTCTTTTCAACAGCGAATTGCGCATCCCAATTTGGAGTACCCTGAGTTCGCACCCTATTGATACTGAATTGTTGCAAACCCTACAATTCGTAGGATTCTTTGATGTGGGTTCAGCATGGAATGGCAAGCATCCCTACGACAATACCAATACTTTCAATCAGGTAACCGTTACGCAAAACCCCATCACTGTCACCATCGACAACAACCGTGAGCCCATCATATGGGGTACAGGCTTCGGGTTCCGAGGCAAGGTTCTAGGGTATTGGTTGCGGGCCGATTGGAGCTGGGGGGTTGACGACGGGCGCTGGCAAGAACGCATTTTCAATCTTTCCCTTCAACTCGATTTCTGAAAAATGGATATCCATACCCTCTTTTTGTTGCTCTGCATCGGACTCTTTGCAGGTATCGCTAGCGGCTTCGTTGGCATTGGTGGCGGCATGATTATAGTCCCCGCCCTCATTTTTGGATTGGGACTAAACCAACACATGGCTCAAGGCACTTCTTTGGCGATGATGATTCCGCCCATTGGGATTCTCGCCGTAGTGAGCTATTACAAAGCGGGGCAAATTCAGTTGGAGTACGCTGGTATTCTCGCGTTGACATTCGTGGTGGGCGCCTGGATCGGGAGCAAATGGGCCCTGAGCATCAATCCGTCTGTGGCACGATTGATTTTCGGTTTGTTGATGCTCTTCGTGTCGGGGCGCTTGATTCTACAGTCCTGGAACAACTTGAATCCCTAACCAATTCAGTTCGCAAATTCGCTTAAAAATTTGATACGAGCCATCCGCAACTCTTCCTCACTGTATGCATCATTCCACTCGGCTATTAATTCCGCCGAGCCTTCGTCTTCGCTTTCTTTCAGGAAGTCAAAAAGTTCCTCCAAGCTCTCTTCATCCAGTGTCTTATTGATTACGTAATCCAAATTCACTTTGGTGCCTGCCGAAACGATGTTCTCAATCTCATCAAGTACTGCTTCTAATGTCAGATTTAAGTCCCGAGCGATGTCGGGTAATTCAATTTGGCGATCGATTCGTTGAATAATATGAACTTTTGACGAAGACCGTGCACGAGACGAACGCACCAACAGATCCTCTGCCCGTTCGATACCCTCTTCCTTCACATAATCCCCAATCAATTTTAAAAATGGCGCTCCATATTTCTTGGCCTTGCCTGAACCGACTCCGGTTATACGCAGGAGCTCGTCCTCGTCAAGCGGATAATGAATGGCCATCTCATCCAAACTGACATCTTGAAAAATGATGTACGGTGGAAGCGACTCTGAATCTGCCACATCTTTCCGCAAAGCTTTCAGCATATCGCGCAACTTTACATCGGCCGCACCTCCTTGATTGGATCGTGTCTGGCTCATACTGTCTATTGCGTCGACATCTGAATAATCCCGTTCTTCAGCAACCATCACCGGTTTGGGGTTGGTCAAGAACTCCATCCCTCGATCGGTGATTTTCAATACGCCGAAGGTTTCAACTTCTTTGCGTAATAATCCGAGGACCAGCATTTGCCGAATAATTCCATTCCAATGCTTTTCATCACACTCTATGCCCTTTCTCCAGAACGGACTCGTAGTGCCTTTGTAGTCCTGAATTTCGCGGTTTTCCTGCCCACAGAGCATCCCAGTGTAGAAAGGCGCACGGAACATTTGCTTGTGCTCGAGAATGGCACTCAGAATCAAATGTATCTCCTCCTGTCCGTCCCGCAACTTCGGCGGGTTGGCCATATTATCACAGTTTAATGCTCCTGGGCCGTTTACTTCGTCATATTCCTCACCGAAATAATGCAATAAGAATTTTCGACGGCTCATGGATGTCTCTGCGTAAGCCATGACTTCTTGTAGCAACTGCGCTCCGATTTCTTGTTCTGCAAGCGGCTTCCCCTGAAGGAATTTTTCAAGCTTTTCGATATCCCGATGGCTATAAAAAGCAATGCAGTGACCTTCTCCACCATCCCTGCCAGCGCGACCTGTTTCTTGGTAGTAACTTTCCAAAGATTTTGGCATGTCGTAGTGGATGACGTACCTAACGTCTGGTTTATCTATACCCATCCCAAATGCTATCGTCGCTACGATTACATCCACGTCCTGCATGAGAAACTGGTCCTGGATTCTGCTGCGTTGATTAGCATCCATGCCCGCATGATATCCTAAAGCCTTGATGCCATTTACGCGTAGGACTTCTGCAATTTCTTCGACTTTTTTTCGGCTCAAACAATATACGATGCCACTCTTGCCGATATTCGTCTTGGAATGGCGCACTATCTGTTTTAATGCGTCTTTTTTGGGGCGCACTTCGTAAAACAAATTCTCACGATTAAACGAAGCCTTAAAAAGCCTAGCGTTCTTCATTCCCAGGTTCTTCTGTATATCCGTTTGAACCTTTGGTGTTGCAGTCGCTGTGAGAGCAATAATTGGCACCGCAGCAATTTGATTCACAATGGTACGAATCCGACGGTACTCCGGTCTGAAATCGTGACCCCATTCAGAAATGCAGTGCGCTTCATCCACAGCGACGAAACTGATTCGTACGCTGCGTAAGAAATTGATGTTGTCCTCTTTCGTCAAGCTTTCAGGTGCAACATAGAGCAACTTGGTCAAGCCGGTACTCACATCGTCTCGAACTTGGGTCGCCTCTGACTTTGACAGGCTTGAATTAAGGAAATGTGCAATTGAGTCGCCTTCATGGTGTCCGCGGATAGCATCCACCTGGTTCTTCATCAAAGCAATGAGCGGTGATACGACGATTGCGGTTCCTTCCATCATTAAAGCAGGCAACTGATAGCATAATGATTTACCGCCCCCAGTAGGCATGATGACGAAAGAATCGATTCCCTCCAATACGCACTCAACAACCTGCTCCTGCTCACCCTTGAATTCATCAAATCCAAAGAAGTGCTTGAGCGCCTTGGAGGGCAGCAGTTCTAATGTACTCATCAATCAGACATTTGGTTCCGACCTAAGCCGGGCGAAAAGCATAACTTTACGCCTATTAAAGATATGGTATTTTGTCGCTCGCTCGACGTCCAATCCACGAACGAGAAGCGCACATCCACAGTTTGAATTCTAGCACGTCATGAATTGGATAGAACGGGCAACCCATACCCTTTTACTCGAGAGCCAAGCCATCGCGCACTTGGTGCCACAGCTCGACGAATCATTTGAGACCATTGGTAAGCTGATTCTAAAAATCGAAGGACGAGTCATCATGACGGGGATTGGTAAAAGTGCCATTATCGCACAAAAACTCGTCGCAACCTTCAATTCCACAGGAACTCCAGCCATCTTCATGCACGCCGCTGATGCCATACATGGCGATCTCGGCTTAATTCAGAATGATGATTTGGTCTTATGCATTTCCAAAAGTGGAAACTCCCCTGAAATCAAAGCCCTTACGCCTCTTATAAAAAGCCGTGCATTCCCCCTCATTGGAATGGTCGGCAACCGCTCTTCACACCTCGCCCAGCATGCGGATTATATCCTCGACACCACGGTTTCAAAAGAAGCTTGCCCTTTGGATTTGGCTCCTACGTCGAGTACAGCCGCTCAAATGGCAATGGGCGATGCGCTTGCAACCTGCTTGATGGAAGCCCGAGGGTTTAAAGCAGAAGACTTTGCAGAAATGCACCCGGGCGGGGCACTGGGTAAGAGGCTTTACACAAGAATCGGAGATCTCATCGAAGAAGCTCGCGCTCCACAGGTTCGACCTGATTCGCCTCTAGCCGATGTAGTCTTGCAAATGAGCCAAGGACGCTGTGGCGCAACAGCGGTGATCGACTCCGGCCAAATTGTTGGCATCATTACCGACGGCGACCTGCGCCGTCACCTCGAAGCCCCTCATCAATCTGAAGCGTTAGCATCGAAACTGATGTCAGCTGAACCGAAAACACTGGAATCTGATCAACTCGCAGCACATGCTTTGCAAGTCTTGGAACATCACGCTATTTCGCAAATAATTGTTACCAATGCTGGAAAATACATGGGAATGATTCACTTGCATGACCTGATCAGAGAAGGAATTATTTAAGGCTAATTTTATCACATGCCACTGGACCAATTAGAAGACCAGCCCCCCCAGGATGTCGAAATGGGCTTCTTGGATCACTTGGAGGAGTTGAGAAAGCGCCTATTCTATGCAGCGTTTTTCATTGTCGCCGGGGGAATTGGCTTGTTTGTGGCTAAAGACTGGCTGTTTGACGTGGTGCTGTTCGGACCACGCCAAACTGATTTTATCAGCTTTCGCGCTTGGTGCCAACTTTCAGAATGGATTGGGGCTGGTGAGTCCTTGTGCGTGGATCGCATCAACTATGAACTGATCAACACCACCATGTTAGGCAATTTCACTACGCACATTTTGGTGTCAGCCATCGCCGGATTTATCGCGGCATTCCCTTTTGTCTTTTGGCAAGGCTGGTTATTCATTCGGCCCGCACTCAAAAATAACGAGCGGCATTCAGCACGCGGTATCGGCTTCAGCTCCTCCTTCCTATTCTTCTTGGGTGTGGCATTCGGATACTACGTGATTGCCCCTCTTTCTCTGCAATTTTTAGGCAACTATGAGTTGGGAGATGTCCAATCGCGGATATCCGTTATGTCTTACATGAAAACCGTGGCATCTATTACTCTCGCCTCCGGCTTGGTTTTTCAGCTGCCAATGATGGTTTACTTTTTTAGTCGTGCTGGGCTCGTCACTCCCGAACTATTAAAAAGGTACCGCCGGCATGCATTGGTCGGAATTCTGATTGTTTCCGCCTTGATAACGCCACCGGATGTCACCAGCCAAGTCCTGGTGTCTTTGCCAGTGCTCGTCCTCTATGAGCTTAGCATTGTCATCGCCAAACGTGTCTATGGCAAACGGACGAATGCATAACCGCGCTTTGCGTATAGCCTCAGCTTTTGCTGCCATGTTAACCTTCGTTGCCGTGAGTTGTGCCCAAACGACCGTGGTTCAAGGAAGAGTCTTCGACGCCCTAAACGGTCAACCACTGCCCTACGTCAATGTGGTTCTGGGCTCAGGTAAGAATGGCACTATGACGAACGCCCAAGGTCAATACGAAATTGCAACAGAAGACCGCCCAGGACGCCTATCGGTTACGTCATTGGGATACGCTTCCCAGTCGTTCGCCGTGTCGAGGGGTACCTCACAACAAATCAACGTCAGCCTCGAACCCAAGGCATTTGACCTAGGTGCCGCCGAAGTTCGTCCCAATCGAAAAGATGAAAATCCGGCAAAACCGATCATGCAACGCATCATCGAAGCCAAAAAAAACAACAATCCAGCTACCCTGCCAGCCGGGTGGCAGCACACCCACACCCGCATCGAAATGGACTTAAATGACATTAGCGAAGATCAAGCCAACGCTAGGTATTGGGGAGTGTTTGGGTTCATTTTCGATTACATGCACCACCACGATGACCGAAGTGCCTTACCTGTTTTGTTCGGAGAGATTATTTCTGAAGAAGAATGGCATTCGCAGCCCAAACGGAAAACAACCCATGTGCTTGCTACTCAAGTTAGTGGCGATTTCGGCTCGGGCGGAGATCTATCTGCAGCCTCAATGAACCGGCGGTTTCCTGAAATCAACTTGTACGATAATCAGTTATTGATCCTCGACCGCGTATTCACCTCGCCATTGCACGATCGGGCCAATGCGCACTACAGATTCTACATCCTTGACACCCTAGAATACGAGGGCCGTAGCACCTTTCAGATGGCATTTATGCCACGACGCAAAGGCGAAATGACGTTTGAAGGGGAACTCTGGATTGACACTTTGACCATGGCCCTAGCCCGGGTGGATGCCCAATTGAGCCCCTCGGCTAACATCAATTTCATTCGGAGCATGGAATGGTCCCAATCATACTGCCTCGTCCCAGGCGAGGGAAATGAAAAGCGGTGGATGCTCAATACAGATTCGATGGTGCTTGACATGAGTATCGCAGCTCGATCATTTGGAGCTTACTTACGACGTACAAGTTCCATGACCAATCAGCATTGGTCGAATGCAATGCAGGATACTGCAATTGCCCGAGGCCGAAGTATGACCTTCGATTCCCTTGCCATTAATCGAACGGATTCAGCGTGGGTCCGGATGCGGACGGCACCTTTACTAAAAACTGAGGCGGGAATTTTTGAGATGACTGACTCCGTTATGTCCCACCCGAGGTGGCAGTTTTTAAAAGGCACGATATACTTCTTGGGAACCGGATTTGTACAAACTGGACCCATCGAAGTAGGCGCATGGTGGTCGGCTTACACCAAAAACCCCACGGAAGGCCACCGCTTCCGGATTGACCTCCAAACCTCAAATGCTTTCAGCACCAAATTTATGCCCTCAGTGTTCGCAGCTTACGGCACTTATGACCGACGCTGGAAGGCCGGATTAGGGACCGATGTAGTTTTCAGAAAAACCCCAAGAACAGAGGCCTATTTCGAAATCAAAAGTGACTTGGAGCAGTTTGGCATGGCAGGCATGTTGGAGCAAGGTGAGGCCTTTACTTCAACGCTGCGTACGGATACGACAAATCTTCTTTCTGAAGTGTTCGGATGCGAGGTGGCTATTACACACGAATTCGGTGCTGGATTCACTGCTTTCCTGGAGTGGAGGCACCGCCGGGTAGGTATGCGCGGCGAGTGGGATTTTATCAATCCCGAGACGGGGCTGCCCATCGACCGCCTCATTACCACAGAAGCCACCGGTGCTCTGCGGTTTGCGAAAGGCGAGCAATTTATTGGAGGTGAGTTCGTTCGCCGCAGCTTGGGAACGGAGTGGCCGATACTGGACGCTACTATTACATGGGCCATGCCCCACATTCTAGGGTCACAGTACAACTACACACGATGTACCCTGGAAGGCTTTGACGAAGTCCGCCTTGGGTGGTGGGGCCGGTTAGACTGGGTAGTAATGGCAGGCAAGTACTTCGGAACGGCACCTTTTCCTTTGATGGAAATTGTTCCCGCGAGCGGAACGTTATTCATGACCGATGAAGCCTTCAACATGCTTCGGCTATTTGAGCGAGTGACAGATCAGTGGGTCAGTGCCAATGTCGAATGGCACGGAGAAGGTGTCCTTCTCAATCACTTGCCCTTGCTTAGGCGACTCGAATTGCGTGAGGTGCTCAGCGCAAAAGGCATAATCGGCAGCTGGGATAAGCGACATGAGGCCCTGCTGCCATTGCCAGAAGGAACAAAAGGCCTAGAAGGCACGTATTCTGAATATAGCGTCGGCTTAGAGAACATCTTTGGCTTTTTGCGCGTTGATGGTGTTTGGCGAACCGACCTTCCGTTAGCCAATCCCGATAGTCGGGGGATTAGAATTGGATTTTCCTTGAACATATGACGCAACAACACCCTTATTTTTGACCTATGGAAACACTTTCCACACCTAGTACCCTTCGTGCCGAAGGTTTGGTGAAACAATACGGCAAGCGCCGGGTCGTAGATGGGGTCTCTTTGGAGGTCAAACAAGGTGAGGTTGTTGGGCTACTAGGACCAAATGGAGCAGGTAAAACGACCAGTTTTTATGCTGTTGTAGGGCTTGTGCAACCCGATGAGGGCCGGGTGTACGTCAACAGCCAAGAAGTGACAGACCTCCCTATGTATAAGCGTGGCCGCATGGGCATTGGTTACCTGCCTCAAGAAGCATCCGTTTTCCGAAAGCTCACAGTTGAAGACAATATTCTGGCCATATTGGAACTGCAGTCTCTGTCCAAAGCTGAACAAAAAAAACGACTGGAGGAATTAATCCAGGAATTTGGATTGGAGAAGGTGCGCAAATCTAATGGAGATGTCTTAAGTGGTGGAGAACGCCGAAGGACTGAAATTGCAAGAGCGTTAGCAACGAATCCGCAATTCATTTTGTTGGATGAACCATTCGCCGGGGTGGATCCGATTGCCGTAGAGGACATTCAGCGTATCGTTGAGAAACTGCGAATGCGAGGAATTGGCATTCTTATAACTGACCACAATGTGCAGGAGACATTGCACATCACCGACCGTGCATATTTATTGTTCGAAGGGCGCATCCTCAAACACGGTACTGCGGAAGAATTGGCATCAGACGACCAAGTCAGGCGAGTGTACCTTGGCCAGAATTTTGTGCTTAGGCCTAAATCAATCCCTGCTGATTGAGCAACCTCGCGACGTACTTCCCAATTACGTCAAATTCCAAATTTACCCGTTCACCAAGTTGCAAAGTGTGCAAGTTCGTATGTTCCCAGGTGTAAGGGATAATCGCTACGCTGAAACCGTCCGGCTCAGAATCCACGACGGTCAGGCTGATACCGTTAACGGTTATTGAACCCTTTGGCACAGTAACAAATACAGGATTGACCTCGTGGGAAAAATCCAGCACCCAGCTGCCGTCTTCATCTCGGACCTGACTTAAAATGGCTGTGGTGTCAACGTGGCCTTGCACCAAGTGACCGTCGAGCCTTCCCCCTAGTTGGGTACAGCGTTCCAAATTAACCAAACACCCTTTTTTCCACTGCCCCAAACTTGTTCGCGCCATGGTCTCGTGAATAGCTGTAACCACGTAGGACCCCTGAGCTAATTCTACCACAGTTAAGCATACCCCATCGTGCGCTATGCTCTGATCTACCTGCAATTCACTCACAAACGATGCGGATACGGTGAAATGCACGTTTGTTCCATCATGCACCACATTTTCAATCCGACCGTTCTGCTCAATAATTCCTGTAAACATACTATTCGCTAAGGGGTGCAACATTTTCTATCAAGTGAAGTTCACCGCTGAACTGCTCTTCGATCAGGCCCACGAGTCGAATCGTCCACACCCGAGCAGTATAGTAGTAAACTCCATCCGCGCATCTTCTTCCTTCTTTGTGCATTCCGTTCCAATTCACACTGGGGTCGCTCGTCCGGTATACTTCTTCACCCAGTCGATTGAAAACACGCACATCCACCGAGTCGATGAACTTCCAAGGAAAAGCCTGGAATGCGTCGTTCACTTTATCGAAGTTCGGCGTGAAGACGTTGGGCAAAAAGTAAAACGGACAATTGTCTGCGCACAACGTGTCGCTCAATGCACTTTCATTTTGGCGAAGGATTCCGTCTGGTCCAGGCTGCAAGCTGTCGAGTGCTGTAATCGCAAAACACCCTGCTATAGTCCTGCGCTCACCCAAGCCGTTCCAGATGTAAGTCAACTGTGAAGGGTCGCTGAAAATTTCGACCGGTCGAAGCGTATCATAGAGTGTCGGTGCCCAGTACAATTGATAAGCCATGACATCATCCGCACAATCAATGATATTACTCCACGCCATATTGTTTTGCTCCTCGACGCAATCCGATTGCATCAAAAAGTCAGGCGCACACGGCGGAGTGTAATCGTAAGGCTTCGCACATGCACGTTGACTCCAATTCGATAATGTGTCAGGCAGCGCGTCCCCGTCGTAATACCCTTTAGTCTCGACGCGGTAACAGTACGTGCGGTTATTTACCAGACCTGTATCCACGTATGACGGCTCACTTGTGGTTCCAAGCCATTCCTCGCCAGAGTCGCCTACTCGGTAAATATCATACACATTGACCCACCACGGGAAGGTGCCGGATACAGTCAACGTTAAAGCGTTGTCGTTTGGTTCCAGCGCTAACCATGGGGTCTCCGCAGGGGCTGACATTCCCATCTCACCAGTTGCACTTACGCACTCAACTCGATACACCCATCCTCGATTTTGAGTATCAATTCCATCATGTACCCAGTTAGTGTCAGGAGCACTCAAGTAAGGTCCGAGCGTCGTCTCGTGAAGTAAGTCCAGCACTGATGAGCCAACTACTCCTCCCCAAACCCGGTAATAGTATGGTCCTGAAAACACCATCGTATCTGCATCATCAGGTGGTGACCAACGTAATTCTACGGCTCCACTAGCCTCGTCTGTCGCTTCAACTGAGGCCCTCGTGATGACAGGCACGTCTTTCCTAATCGTCGCGCACACTTCGTTACTTGTCTTGGACTCTCCGCTTCCTGGCCATTTGGTTACCACGCGGTAGCAATAAGTCGCACCGAATGAAAGCAAATCTTCATCAATGAAGGTCGTGTTATAGAGGCCTTCAACCGTCCCAATTAATGTATACTCATAATCGTCTGGAATGCCCGTCTCGCACAGATTTGGGGTCCAAATCAACGAATCAACCCTGCGGTAAATTTGGTAGCTACCCCCAGAGGCCTTCCAGCTGGGTAATTCTTCTGTACATTCATGTGAATTCCAGGACAGTATTACTGAATTACCAACCGCTTCAGCTCCTGTCAATACTGCACCTGGCGCCACAACTCGAATCTTAAAAGTCTCCAAATCCATAAGTTGTACCTGCCCGCTATTGTCTTCTGCTCGTACAACGACTTGGTAAGGTTCCGCGCGAACCTCTGTGCACTCCGGAGACCAAACGAACTGACCAATCCCTGCCCCGAGATCAGAAAAATTTGCAGGATTCGAGACCTCGGAGAGCGGGCCTCCAATGGCATCCAAATCAACACTATCACCATCCGGGTCAGAAGCGTTCACTAATAGCGAAAGAAAACTACCAGCAACCACACATGTATCAGGTATCTCGGCAATTGAAGGTGGCTGATTTGTGCAAAGCTCGACTGTGATCTGCATGTCGCGCACCACTTCGCCGACTTTGATAAGAACACCGCCTACATCCCTCCACTCCTGAATTCGCAAGGCAACATTATAAATGCCAGCAATTTGCGGAACCTCCCACACCACGTCTCCATATTCCGCTTCTACAGTAAAGCTATCATCGCCAGGGCTAACCTCATCCGGCGGCACATAATCGGGAATAATCTCGGAATCGAATCCCCGGCAGGAAACAAGATCGTAGGTCAGCAAGTCACCGTCAGGATCATAGGCGCCAGGGTTGTGAATCCAAGGCTGGAAGAGGCAGGCGTTTTGTTGGGCAGGATTAAGAAGCTGTACCGAATTATTATGACCCGCCATGGGGTCAATAATCAATAAAGAGCTGATAGAAAATGGGACATCAACTGAGCCCGGGATATTCAACACACCCTGGTTCCGATTAGGGTCTTCGACGCGGATTTCAAACATCCCAGGTCCACCGTAAGTGTGATTTCCCCGGTAGCGATTGATTTGGATGTCATCGGGCAACAATTGGACCGTTTCCCGCTCCAAGCTGTCAATAGGTTCATCGACCTCATCTCCCCAATACAAATACAGCCAAGGTCTATCTGCTGGCGCACTGGTTTTAGTGTAAGTCGTGATCAGGATTTCATAGGTCAACCCCTCCACATGTGTGTAGGTAATCTCCCCAGCCCGGTTGTGCGTTGCGCGGGCTGACAAAACCGCAAAAATTAGTGGCAAAAGCAACAAAAATTTCAGCGCGAAAAACCTTAGAAAAACCATCTAAGGGCAAGTTAGGACAAGGAAGCCATCACTTAACTTTGTTCAGACAAATGGCTTCCAAAAAAAATCCAACAACCATCGGATTTAGTTGCGGCGACCCCAACGGGATAGGCGCTGAAATCCTCGTGAAGGTATTCCAAGACAATCGGATGTTCAGGGAAGCAACTCCAGTGTTCTACGGCACACCAAATTTGATTGAAGCTGCCGCAGAAATAGCCGGTGAACCCGAAGTAAATTGGTCCGTCGTCGAGGACGCGACCAAAGTAAAGCAAGACCGTATCAATGTGGTGAAAACCCACCAGAGCCCATGGGATATTCAGTGGGGTAAGGTGGATGCAGCTGCCGGTGACTTTGCCATGCATGCACTGCAAAGTGTCGTGAATGATCTGGCCAGCACCAAAGTTGAAGTCCTAGTCACGTTACCCATTCACAAAGATGCCATGCGCCAAGGGGCATTCAAGCACCCTGGACACACGGAATTCTTGGCAGATTTTGCCAATGTAGATGAAGTGCTTATGCTACTCGTTTCTGGTGATCTACGGGTGGGCATGTGCACAGGCCATGTTGCTCTGAAAGATGTACCCAATTTGCTCAACCCTAAATTGATCAAGGACAAAACACGATTGATGCACGATTCCCTGCTACGCGATTTTGGCATTGTACAACCCCGCATCGCCGTGCTCGGGCTGAATCCCCACTCCAGCGACAATGGTCTCATGGGAAATGAAGAAAAACGCATGATTGCCCCGGCCATAAGAGATTTAAGCGCGGAAGGTAAGATAGTTAAGGGGCCGTTCCCTGCAGACGGATTCTTCGGTGCAGGCACCCACAAACAATTTGACGGTGTATTAGCCATGTACCACGACCAAGGACTTGGACCATTCAAAGCGCTGAGCTTCGGTAATGGTGTGAATTTCACGGCTGGCTTACCCATCGTCCGAACCAGCCCGGACCACGGCACGGGTTTTGATATTGCCGGCCAGGGCGTCGCAAGCCCTGATTCGTTGCGCGCCGCTATCTACATGGCACGAGACATCCGGTTCAATCGCCTCGAATACCGAGAGCTCACCTCAGCCCCTCGTAATCACCCGAAATAAGCCGAAAGCACGATGAAAAGGTTTCCATTTATCGGCATAATGGCCCATAAGTCAAATTTGCTCATTCGAATCGTTGTGGCTATCTTTACACTCCCCAAAATGAGGTTGGAGTGAACAACTTGGCACCCTTTCGAATCCCGTTCATAGGATTACAGCCCGGTAAGCACGACTTCCAAATGAAGGTGGATTCGCTGTTCTTTGAATCTTTTCCCTCTTCTGAAACTGACCAAATCAAAGGTGAAGCAGAAGTGACCATTAACAAGCTAGGCTCGAAAATGGACTGCGTTGTGCGCTTCAATGGCTCAGCAGTACTTCCTTGCGACCGCTGCCTTGGAGATGTTCAGATTACCCTCACCTTCGACGAGTTTCTGGTTGTACAATTAGGTGAGTCTACAAGCACTGAAGAAGAAATTTGGACTTTGGGCCCTGAATGCCATGAACTGGACCTCAGCCAGCCCATTTTTGAATGGATGCATTTGCACTTGCCTTCCCGGCGACTGCACGCATCTGTGGACCAATGTGACCCTGCTATGACAGCGTATTTGGACAAAAACAGAACAATTTCGGCCGAACCACAAAGGTCATCGGAGGATGAGGGGACAGATGAGAACAACGAAATTGACCCGCGTTGGAATGCATTGAAACACTTGAAATAATACCATCATGGCACATCCCAAACGACGCCAAAGCAAGGCCCGAACGCGCAAGCGCCGAGCTCACGATTCTCTTACAGCTCCTCAGGTAGCATCATGCCCAACAACGGGGCAGCCCCACCTTTTCCACCGTGCCCATTGGCACGAAGGAAAGTTGTATTACAAAGGCAAAGTAGTGATGGAAAAGGCGGAAGCCTGATTCATTTTACTTGGTATCCATTTTTGCCGTTCACGGCAAAAACTAGTAAAGGGAGGTCTTAGACCTCCTTTTTTACATGTACTCCTCCAATTTATCACCGTCGTTCTGGGAAAAAAATGACTTTTTTGCATGATTCCTCTCGCTATCTTTGGCTGCTACTCTAAGGAAATCTAATGCTCATGCGCGCTGCCATTACTGCTGTAGCTGGATACTTGCCCGACGACATTTTGACCAATGCTGATCTGGAGCAGATGGTCGATACCAACGACGAGTGGATTCGGTCTCGGACGGGAATCCAAGAACGCCGAATCCTGAAAGACCCCACCAAAGCTACATCGGACATGGGCGCTGAGGCTGTCAAAGAATTGTTGGATAAACGTGGCATCCACGCCGATGAAGTGGACTTAATCATCTGTGCTACCGTAACAGCTGATATGCACTTTCCTGCAACAGCAAATCTCATAGCCGATAAAGTTGGAGCTGTAAACTCTTGGGGTTACGACTTGAGTGCGGCTTGTTCAGGTTTCATTTTTGCATTGACGACTGGAGCCAAATTCGTGGAAAGCGGACAGTATAAAAAAGTTGTTATTGTAGGCGCGGATAAAATGAGTTCCATTGTCGACTATACTGACCGTACTACATGCATCTTGTTTGGTGATGGCGCAGGCGCAGTGCTTCTGGAGCCAACCGAGGAATATGGAATTATCGACCACAAACTCCACGTTGATGGCACCGGAGCCAACTTCCTTTGCCAAAAAGCAGGTGGTTCACTTCACCCACCTTCACACGATACCGTAAATGCGAAGGAACACTACATCACACAGGATGGCCAGCCGGTTTTCAAAGCTGCGGTAAAAGGAATGGCCGATGTTAGCTATGATATCATGCAAAAAAATAACCTTGCCCCAGAAGATGTCGCTTGGTTAGTTCCGCACCAAGCGAACTTGCGCATCATCGATGCCACCCAACGCCGCATGGGCCTGCCCGCTGAAAAAGTCATGATCAATATCCAGAAATACGGCAACACAACCGCAGCCACGATTCCACTCTGTTTGCGCGACTGGGAAGATCAGCTCAAAGCGGGCGAAAACATAATCCTAGCAGCCTTTGGAGGAGGGTTCACTTGGGGCGCTGTGTACCTTCAATGGGCCTACAATGTATGAGTCATAAAGCCCGCATCCCTATGAAAGGACCAATTAAATCTGCCTACCTTTGATTTTTAAATTGTCATCAACATGGACATTTCTGAAATTCAAGACCTCATCAAGTTCATCGCAAAAGCCGGTGTAACCGAAGTTGAGATCGAGAAAAAGGACTTCAAGATTACCATTAAGTCCGAAATGCCGAAAAAGAAAGGCTCAGCTACCGCTGCTGAAGCGACCATTCAAGTGCCTGTTCCTGCAGCTGTCATGACTCAAGTACCGCAACCCGCTACCGCTCCACCAGCTGCATTCGATGTGCCAACAGACAATGCCGACGAAGAAAACTACATAACGGTAAAGTCACCTATGATTGGCACCTTCTATCGGAGGTCGTCGCCCGATAAAGATCCGTTTGTGGAAGTAGGTAATCTTGTAAAGAATGGAGACGTTTTATGCGTAATTGAAGCCATGAAACTCTTTAACGAGATTGAATCTGAAGTCACAGGAAAGATTGTAAAGATTCTTGTCGACGACAATAGCCCTGTCGAATACGACCAACCACTCTTCCTGGTGGAACCTTCGTAAACATCACCTGCCATGTTTAAGAAAATCCTGATTGCCAACCGCGGGGAAATTGCCCTGCGTGTAATTCGTACTTGCAAGGAAATGGGCATAAAGACCGTCGCGGTATACTCAACGGCTGATGCGGATAGCCTGCACGTCCGCTTTGCAGATGAAGCAGTGTGCATCGGCCCGCCCAAAAGCGTGGATTCGTACCTCGCAATTCCGAAAATTATCGCTGCCGCAGAAATCACCAATGCAGACGCCGTTCACCCCGGCTATGGGTTCCTTTCAGAAAATGCCGAGTTTTCACGCATATGTGCTGAGAACAACATCAAATTCATTGGTGCGAGTCCGGAGATGATCGAATCCATGGGCGATAAGGCCGCTGCAAAAGCCACCATGAAGGCCGCTGGGGTTCCAACCATTCCAGGTAATGAGGGGATCCTTGAGAGCTTGGAGGAAGCAGAGAAAATCGCCAATCAAATCGGGTATCCGGTCATGCTCAAGGCTACTGCGGGAGGCGGGGGAAAGGGCATGCAAGTATGTCATGACGACGAGGGCTTGGCCGAAGGATGGGATTCTACTCGCCGAGAAGCCGGCGCAGCCTTTGGCAACGATGGTATGTACATGGAGAAGTTTGTCGTCGAGCCCCGTCACATCGAGATTCAAATCGCTGCGGACCAGCGGGGCAAGGCATGCCACCTCTCTGAACGTGATTGTTCCATCCAGCGCCGCCATCAGAAACTTGTCGAAGAGACCCCTTCACCCTACATGACAGACGAATTACGTGAAAATATGGGGAAAGCGGCTATCAAGGCCGCAGAAGCTGTGAAGTATGAGGGTGTTGGCACCGTTGAATTTTTGGTAGATGCCAACCGTGATTTCTACTTCATGGAGATGAATACGAGGATACAGGTCGAGCACACCATCACAGAAGAAGTGGTGAATTATGACCTCATCAAGGAGCAAATAAAATTGGCTGCGGGGGAGAACATCAGCGGAAAGAACTACTACCCGCAAATGCATGCCATCCAATGCCGTATCAATGCCGAAGATCCTGACCGGAACTTCGCGCCATGCCCCGGTCGAATCACAGACTACCATGCCCCTGGCGGGCACGGTGTTCGATTGGATACTCACGTATACTCAGGGTACCAAATCCCCCCGTTCTACGATTCAATGATTTCAAAACTGATTGTTGTAGCACAGACCCGAGAAGAAGCCATCAAAAAAATGCAGCGAGCACTTGATGAATACGTAATTGAGGGCATCAAAACGACCATTCCGTTCCATCAACGGCTGATGCGCCATGATCGGTTCAAAAGCGGAGATTTCACCACGAAATTTATGGAAGAAGAAGACGTTTGATTCGAATCCAATCTTAACGAAGAATGCTTTTCACTGCGATTGGCCTTTCTTGAGAATTTTTGTCGTGGAGCGTCCAGGTAAGAGAGGTAGTACTGTGACTCGCCCTCCTCCCTCGTTTACCTCCTTCGAACCCACGATGTATCCGTCTTCGCCTCTTCGAGCCCCTAAATTATAGTCTCCGCCTTTTACGAGCACTTCAGGCTGCACAGCAACAATCAAGTCCAAAGGTGTTTCAGTCTCAAAGACAATGACGGCGTCAACTACACGCAGGGCTTCGAGAACCATTTTGCGATCGGCTTCTTTGTTTATTGGTCTCTCAGGACCCTTGCCTTGCAGACGAGCACTAGCATCTGAATTCAGGCCGACAATCAACATGTCACCGAGAGCTTTAGCGGCTTTAAGATATGAGACATGCCCTGCATGCAGAATATCGAACACTCCATTAGTAAATACAATGGACAGACCCGATGACCGCCAAGCTTCGATTCGTGCTTTCTCGTGTGCGGTCATGTCTGGTCTTTTCTCAGTCGGTAAATCAACAAGTAAACGTATGCGATGCCACCCATTATCATAATCATCGCTGATTGGGTGAACCAAATGATATTCGCTACGGCTAGGCCGAGGGATTTTGCGTAACCCAAAGCCATGAAGCCCGACATGACAGCCCATTGGTAAGACCCCACACCTCCGGGAGCAGGGATAACCATCCCAAAACCACCGGCTACCATGATGAAGAGGGCCTGAAGAACTGTTATTTCTTGCACAGCATCAAATGACTTGAAGATTACCCAAGCCATAAAAAAGTACATGAACCAAATGAAAAACGTATGGGCCAAGAAGCGGCCTTTCTGTTTGATTCGCCGAATGCTATTTAATCCGTTCCAAACCCCTGCAAGGAATTCAGCAATCCGTTTAGCAAAGGGTAAGGCTAGAATAGTTTTTCGCTTCCACACTATCAATCCAGTAATCACTAAGACTGATCCGCCCAAGGCAATCAAATTACTCAAATCAGGCAAAACAGCTCCATCAAGCAATTGTGCAAAAGCTGGTATGTTCCCCAGCACGGCTGCAGAGGTCAGAACAATGAGAAAAATGAAATCGATGACGCGTTCACTAATAACCGTACCAAATAATTCATCAACCGGAATATCGTCAGTTTGATTCAACGCTGCACATCGGGCCAGTTCGCCACTGCGCGGAACAAACGTATTGGCAAAATACGCGAAGGCGACGGCATGGATGCTTCGAACCTTGCTTGCTTTGCGCCCTAGAGGACCAAGCAATATCCCCCAACGCAGTCCTCGGCTAACAATGGCCAAGTACCCCATAACAAAAGATGCCGCTATCCCTTCCCATTTTGCTGAACGCATAGTATCCCAAAGCAATTCCTTATCATCTATAAAAGAAAATGCACTGTAGAAGAGCACCACCCCAATTCCAAGAGAAACCATGTAAGTGAGGATTTGCTTGGCCTTCATATCCGTAAATTACGAGGGGAGGAGATTCGTTTCAGTATCGGGAAAGACCAATGTCGGTTTATGAGCCGATGCTTCCTCCAGCGTCATGTGGCAGTAAGCAATTACGATGATGATGTCACCCACCTGCACTTTACGGGCTGCAGGACCATTCAGCCCCACTTGACCTGAACCGCGTTCCCCAACAATGGTGTACGTTTCAAACCGTTCACCGTTGTTAATGTTGACTATTTGTACCTTCTCACCTTCATACAATCCTGCCGCATCCAGCAGATCAGGATCTAGGGTGATTGAACCGATGTAATTCAAATTTGCTTGAGTCACGGTCAGACGGTGAAGCTTTGATCGCATTAGGGTAACCAACATGGGGCCAAAAATACGAATTCACTTGCCGCGATTGGATCTTGCGAATGGAAATGTGTCCCGTCAATCAACAGCAGCCACCCAGCGGACTTCCGCCCGTCGGCGGTCGGCTTCATTGACCCCGTCAGTGGCCACCCCGAGACCACTCCACTCTATCATTGACGGTGGGACGCCCAATAGGACCATCACGCGTCCTGTTTCTTTGGCACGTTGCTCACTTAACACTTGGTTGGGCGCCAACGCCCCTTGAGTATCGGTAAATCCCGTCACCTCGAAATAACCGCTTTGCACTGTCCAATTCAAGGCCTCTAACCACTTCTTCAATCGCATTTCTGCAGTTCTATTCAAGGTAAATTCAGCCGAGGCAAAATTCAACGCACAAGTGGGCACGTCGTCTCGCCAACGCGCTGCATCTTGAATAGAAGGGCGGGGCCAGCGTTCAAGCGCATCCAAAGGCAACAAATCAAAGACGAATGCCGCACCTCCTTCAACCCGGTAACTCCGAACGCGTCTCCAACCGGGCCAATGCGCTTCACCACAATTAAGTTGGACACATCTTTCGTAAATGTGGCAGATAGTCCCATCCTGAACTGCCCTACCCGACTCCATACCGATCTTAACCTCCAGTGCCGCATCCAACGCCATATGGCCTAATACTAAACGCCCAAGTCCATCCGTAGAATTCCGCAACACAAGTGCCCCAGAGCGGTCACGAATTTCGAAAAATGCCGCCTTGACAGGGGCCCTTTGATACATTACCTCAACAGCCAATTCCTTCTTTCGTGAGACGCCTTCTGCCATGGCTGACCCCACCCAATACAAATCAACTCCTCGTGAGCCCGCGCGGAGCGCTGAAACATAGTAACCATGGCCCGTTGGATCTCCATCCGGAACTGCCGATAACTCGTCCCCGGCTGTGTTGACGCCATGCATCAAAGGTTCGAAATCCGCATAGTGCGAAAGACGTTCGGAACGATAAACATCGAACCCACCAACACCAGGGTGTCCATTGGATGCAAAAAGTAAGGCGCCATTGTCAAAATTTGGAAAAACTTCGTCTGCTGTTGTATTCAACCCGACAAGCGGCAGCGGTGACGACCACTCGCTTCCTGAACGTTGAGCCATGAACAAGTCGCAATCCCCTGACGGTTGCAAAGCGCTTAACACCAAAACTCCACGATTAGAATCAATTGTAACATGCTGAATCTCGCCAATACCCGGCCAATCGGCCGCACTCCATGCACGCAAATTCATGGGCTTCACTTCAGTGAATGAAGTCCAGCCTTGAAGGGGCGAGACCTCGTATTCCTGGCCAGAAGATAAAAACCATTGCCCCGCCTGGACAGTTTCAAAAGTCCTTGGAATACTTCTGAAAAAGAGTGAACTCCCGTCCCAACCCAACAGAACCTCATCATTCAATGAATTCAAGGCATCCAAAGGCACCACACGTTGAGAATTGAGGCGAACGGATACGAGACCAATACCAATGGCCATGGCACATACTATAGCTTGGCGCACTAAGCTCATAAATCTAAATTTTTCCATCCCTTCCAGTTTGCCTATCCCGGTCCTTGACAAGTTTCATCGAATTGACACATCAAGGCAGTCTTGTATAAATCCAATACTGTTATGTTCTCTTTATCATCACAAGCTCGGACACCGTGACCTATCATCCAAATGTGAAGATGCAATGGGTCAAGTTCATGCATGCCTTTTGAGTAATCTGAATTAAAACGGCATGAAATGGGCTCAGACCCGTCTAGTTTTTTTTCTTGCCAAGCCATATCCAACGAGTGTTTTAAAGCACTGTCTTTTGCAATTTTAGCGAATACATCTGCTCGCCCGTCGACAAGGCAGGCGCCATAATTCCCTTGACGATTTGCTTTGAGAAGCCACCCCTTATCTCCGGCCAAGTCATCGAAGCGAAAGATTCCTTTTGCCAGACCGAAAGTCTCTTCGAAGCATTCGACTTCTTTTTCATGCAAGGGGGCATCGCTCCCTGCTTCAAAGCAGTGTGGCAATTTGCACACTTTTCGATTCAAAGCAAGAAGAGTGTCAAATAAACCCTCGGATAGTAAAGTGTCATTTAATGCGAACATGACACTAAATTAACGGAGAACGGCGAACCGAAGTATCTTTGAACATGGCCCTCGGATGGAGCAATAATCTCGCAGCATTTCGCGATAGATGGAACCGGTTGCGGCCCCTAAATCGACACCGATTGGCCAATGCCATTCAAGCCTACCAAGGTTACAACCAAAACAAGCGCGGAATCCATACACGCCAAACTGCTTGGCCGCTAAGTATAAGCGTGGAACCAACAACCTCCTGCAACTTGCGATGCCCTGAATGCCCCTCGGGGCTGCGGTCTTTCACCCGTCCTACGGGTATTTTGGATGTTGAAACTTTGAATCAAGTCCTCGATGAAATTGGCCGCCACTTAGTTTATATGAATCTGTATTTCCAAGGTGAACCCTACCTCCATCCCAAAATGCATGAATTGGTCCGCATCGGTGCTAATCACGGATTGTACACCTCAACTTCGACCAACGCTCATTTCTTGCGACCGGAAAGATGTACAGAAATCGTGCAATCCGGTCTGAGCCGCCTGATTATCAGCATCGACGGGATGACACAGGACACATACTCCGCTTACCGAATTGGCGGCAAGCTGAATAAAGTGCTCGAGGGTACGCGCAACATGGTGGAAGCAAAGCGTGCCAATGGCGACAAGGGGCCTCACCTTGTCTGGCAGTTTCTAGTAGTTGGCCCCAATGAACACGAGGTTACTGCCATCAAACAACACGCAAAGTTCATCGGTGTCGATGAATTAGTCATCAAGACCGCTCAAATCGACCAGCCCAAGGATGGACACTCGTTACTGACGGAAGCCAAGGAGCTTCGACGGTATGACCGTAATCCTACTGGAGAATGGATATTGCGCAACCCACTTGCAAATGAATGCTGGCGCATGTGGCAAGGCTGCGTGATGACGTGGGATGGACGGGTGGTGCCATGCTGCTTTGATAAGGACGCCCACCACACCATAGGAAAAGTAGGTGCGCAGTCGTTTGAAGAAATCTGGTTCAGTTCGGAATATGAAGCCTTTCGTTCGCAGGTTTTCTCGAATCGGTCCACCATGGAGATGTGCCTAAATTGTTCGGAGGGCAGCCACGCCTACGCTTGAGTTCGAGGTAACTTGTGAGCATGGTGGAAGGCGCACCCTTCAAATGGACCCAATGGATTACCCCCCTGCTCATCGGCGCAGTTGCCTCTGGAGTAGTGCTTTGGTTCGGTGCACATTACGAAGTGACCGACCCTCAAACCGGTGAGATCTCCACATCCTGGGCATTGCTCCAGCAGTTTGAATGGACCTCTCGGTCCACCTTAGCATTACTCGGCGTAATCGTATGCGTTTTAGTCAGGGACATCGGCTACATCATTCGCTTGCGTGTGCTCTCATTTCAGTCGTTTTCTTGGAGGCAAGCCACTGAAAACATCCTGCTATGGGAGTTGTCCTCTGCGCTGACCCCGAGCGTTGTAGGCGGTTCCGCCGTGGCTGTAATCATCCTAAAACGTGACGGTATGCAGTGGGGTAAAAGTCTCGCGACGGTATTTGTCACAGCATTGATGGATGAGGCGTTTTACCTGATTGCGGTGCCTCTTGTTTTCTTCCTAACGACCATTGGAGGACAATCGATTTTCCCTGAGCTCTTCGAATCATCCGCATGGGGTTCGTTTTTCTGGGTGGCCTATGCATTCATTGCTACACTTACCACCACCATCTTACTGGGGCTAGTTATTCGTCCGCATGGGACATACGATGCGCTCCAATGGGTTCGAGTCACCTGGCCCTTTCGGCGATGGAGTGACAGAATTGACTCATGGTCAAGAGACTTATTGGAGGCTTCCCAAAACATGCGGAGCGCGTCCTGGAAATTCTGGATTCGAGGGTTTTTGGCTACGTGTTCGAGCTGGACGGCGCGGTTTGCCACCCTCAATATGGTGCTCCTAATTTTCTATCCCTCCATTGACCACGCGGCGGTCATGGCCCGCCAGTTGATGCTATGGCTGATGCTCTCCATAAGCCCCACACCTGGGTCATCTGGTGCCGCGGAACTTGGTTTACCCGCTTTTCTCGGCGATTTGACCGGGCTCGCTTACATCGCAGCGGTGGTACTAATCTGGCGAACGTTTACCTACTTTATTTATCTCGTCGCAGGAGCCTTTGTGCTACCCAATTGGCTGGTAAGAACCCGGCGAAAGGAACGTAACTTTGGTCCACAATGATTGACTTGAAGAAATTAGGTAAAGGCACGCGCGCTGTGCATGCCGGAGTTGAACCAGATCCCTCAACAGGGGCCATCATGACTCCCATTTTTCAAACCTCCACCTATGTGCAAGAGGCGGTTGGAGTGCACAAAGGCTGGGAATATTCGCGCAGCCACAATCCCACTCGTGCAGCCCTAGAAACAGCATTTGCAGAGTTAGAATGCGGAACCCGCGGTTTGGCCTTTGCTTCAGGGCTCGCAGCGATAGACACGGTACTGAAGACCTTGAAACCCGGAGATGAAGTTATTGCGGGACAGGATCTGTACGGCGGGACCGCCCGATTGTTTCGTGCCAACCACGCGCCTATGGGCATCGTATTCCATTTTGTCGACACCCAAGACCCATCCCTCGTCGAGGCTGCCATCTCGGACAAAACGAAATTGGTATGGCTTGAAAGCCCAACCAATCCGCTGATGCAGATTACCGATATCCGTGCAATTGCTAATCTGACCAAGCCACGAGGCATTTTACTCGCAGTGGATAATACATTCGCCTCTCCCATGTTACAGCGTCCTTTGGAGCTCGGCGCTGATATTGTCATGCACTCTGTCACTAAATACCTCGGAGGTCATAGCGACGTTGTGATGGGTGCCCTAGTTACAGCTGACGAAGCGGTTGATGCTCCGCTCCGGACTCTCCAAAATAACTGTGGTGCAATTGCACAACCCTTTGACTCATTCCTCGTCTTGAGAGGACTGAAGACGCTCCACCTAAGGGTTGAACGCAGCTGCGATAACGGTCGCAAAGTGGCCCATTGGTTACGCAACAACCCCAAAATTGAAACCGTATACTGGCCCGGTTTTGAAGACCACCCCGGCCATGACGTCGCCGCTCGTCAAATGGATGATTTTGGCGGGATGATTGCGTTCGAAATCAAAGGCAATGACCTAGGACAAGCAAAGAATCTTGTTGCGGCAACAAAGATTTTTGCCCTCGCTGAGTCCCTCGGTGGTGTGGAATCGCTTATCGAACATCCCGCAGCTATGACGCACGCCAGTGTGCCACCGGAGATTCGAGCCGAACTGGGAATTTCCGATGGATTCGTTCGGTTGAGCGTTGGGGTCGAGGATGGGGATGACCTCATTGCAGACCTTGACCAAGCGATTGAAGCCACAGTTTACTAACCGCAGCATGTCCAAACAGATACAACACGCATTGGCGCCTGAAAAAATGGCTGTAGTTGGTGCTGGTTTGGTGGGGAGCCTTTGGGCGCTGATGTTGGCTCAACGCGGGCACCACGTCGATGTTTTTGAGCGTCGACCCGATCCCCGAAAAGGAACATACAAAGGTGGTCGGAGCATTAATCTGGCCCTCAGTGATAGGGGATGGCGTGCACTTGAAAAGGCCGGAATCGCTCATGCTGTTCGAGAAATTGCTTTACCGATTACTCACCGCACAATGCATGCGACAGATGGAAGCCTTACGCGTCAACCATACGGTCTACCAAATGCGAAGGGGAAATTTAACGACCCGCAATGTATTTACTCTGTGTCGCGGGCTTTGCTGAATCGTCTGCTTGTCGAAGAATCGGAGAAGCACCAATACGTCAATTATCGTTTTGATCACCGGTGTGTTGACATGGATTTGGAATCAAAAAAGCTGACCTTAGAAAAAGCCGATGGAAAACAGCACATGCAGACTTTCGACCGCATCTTTGGAACCGATGGAGCTTTTAGTAGGGTAAGGGACCGTCTGATGCGGACCGATCGATTTGACTTTGCCCAGCGTTACCTGACCCACGGCTATAAAGAAATTGAAATGCGGCCTAGCGCCAACGGTGACTTCAAAATGGAAGCTGATGCACTGCACATTTGGCCCAGAGGTGAATTCATGCTGATGGGCTTACCCAATCCCGATGGCACTTTCACGTGCACAGTTTTCGCCCCGTACGATGGGCCCAACGGATTGAATGGACTCGATTCTGACGATGCCGTTATGACCTACTTCAGCACTCATTTCTCAGATGTCATACCGCTAATTCCGGATTTTACGAAGCAATGGTTAGCCAATCCAACAAGCTCCTTAGTCATGACCCAATGCTACCCTTGGCATCATGGTGATTCCATATGCTTGATGGGGGATGCATCCCACGCTATCGTTCCGTTTTATGGTCAAGGCATGAATAGCGGTATGGAAGATTGCTCCGTCTTAAGTGAGTTGCTTGATGCTATGAATTCACCTCAGGATTGGGCAAATACCATGCAACAGTACACCGCACTACGCAAGCCTTCCGGCGATGCGATTCTCGAGTTGGCTCTTCGTAATTATATCGAAATGCGCGACAAAACTGGGGATCCTTCTTTTCTACTGCGTAAGAAAATTGAGGCTAAACTGGCTGCAAAGTTCCCAGGACGCTGGCTGCCTTTGTACTCACAAGTTACGTTCAGTCATACGCCCTACGAACAAGCTCTCAAAGCAGGCAAGCGACAAGACCGGATTATGGAAAAAGTCCTTGCCCAGGAGGGCATTGAAGACGACTGGGACCGGCCTGAAACTTTTGAATCCATCTTGAACGCATGGGAATCGGACAGCGCCTGAAGGCGTTATTATCGTTTGCCTGGATCATATCAGGTGTGCTTAACCTCATGCACGCTCAGTCCACTCCGTTCGATGCTGAAAGCTTAACATTTCGCAATAATGGATGGACATGTGCCATTGGTTACCATGGCTTCACAGCTCGACCAGATTCCACTCAAGCCGCTTACCGAATAATTCGTCCAACCGGAGCCATTGACACCCTTCACATCGGAAATTGGAATCATTCAGGTAAACATTCTTTGCGCTTAGGAATAGGCTTTTGGGGTATCGCCCGACGGCCCCTAATCTGGGACCGCTGGTTCATTGAACTTCAAGGCACACGCAACGCTGTGACCTCGATTTTCAACGGACTTGTTACCGATTCGGACAGCATTTTGCAGCCTAACGCCCTCCTGGATAGCGGTGGTGCTGTGCTGACCTCGGAATTGACATTCAAAGTCCAACGCGCCTTCGAAATCAAAACCGATTTATTCTTCGAAACCCAGCTTGGCTTGGGATGGGACCGGGAATGGGGAAGCACGTTCAGCCGATCCGGTCCAGATAGCATGTTCATAACCCGAGCAGAGCCCTCCGTCAACCGATTAGCGCTGGAATTAGGCGCCGGACTTGGAGTGCGGATACGTTCAGGCCGATACCTCCGACTGCACTTCACATACGACGGGATTCAACTAGCACCTTCGGCTGAGATGGGAAATGGGCTTGTGCAATGGTACGAGGGACACTACCAACCATGGAACTTCACGCTTCAATGGGACTTCCTCCGGCCAACGCTATTAGAAGATTGTGCTAAACCACCTCCCCAAAACCGTCCAGGCGAAGTTCTCTTCGGTGAACAAATGCAAAAGGACCGGAAAAAGCAGCTGAAAAAGCAAAAGCGCAGGGCCAGGAAGAATCGGTGGTAATTAACCGCGTTCGGCGCAGAGTTCCAGCAAGACTCGGTTCGTATCCGAGGGATGGAGAAAGGCAATCTCTTTGTTGTCAGCACCATCCTTGGGACCGCTGATGATACGGTAACCCAAATTCTGAAGCCGATCAATCTCCGCGCGTATGTCATCCACAAAAAACGCCAAGTGATGCAACCCTTCACCGCGCTTAGCAAGGTGCTGGCCAATTGGGCTATCCGGCGAAGCACTCGCTAACAGTTCCACCTTACTCTCACCCGTTTGGAAAAAACTCACATGCACCCCTTCCGACTCTACGTGCTCACGCTTGAAGGGAGTATCGCCCAACACGTCCGTGAAAATTCGTTCAGCAGCGTTAAGATCAGCCACTGCGATTCCGATGTGTTCAATGCGTTTCATGAGTAGGGTTTGAGGGCAAAAATACAGCCAATTTGACGGGGGAGTAGCTACCTTCGTTGCATGACTGAAACGAACAACCCTTGGATGCCCCTGGGGCTAGAAGGAAAGCATGCCGTGGTTTGCGGGGCTACCCAAGGCATTGGCCTTGCAGCAGCACAACACTTGGCCGGGCTTGGAGCACGTGTGACTCTAATGGCTCGAAATGCTCAGCGGCTCGAAGAAGCGCGACGCTCACTCACTCAACCAGAACGCCACGCTACAGCGCAAGCCGACTTCAGTCGTCCGGAAGAAGTGAAGGCAGCCATCGAAGCCGTGGTCAAATCCCATCCGGCGCAAATCCTAGTGAACAACACGGGCGGCCCTCCAGGCGGCCCCATCTTCGAAGCCAAAGCCGAAGCCTTCATGAACACATTTCAGCAGCATTTAGTTTGCAATCACCTGCTCGCTCAGGCGATTTTACCGGGCATGAAAGCGGCAGGATACGGCCGCATCATCAACGTCATTAGCACCAGTGTTAAGCAGCCGTTGGCCAATTTGGGTGTGAGTAATACGATTCGAGGAGCAGTAGCCAATTGGGCCAAGACATGGGCTAACGAGGTGGGGGTGCATGGCATCACAGTCAATAACGTTTTGCCCGGTGCCACCAACACGGCCCGCCTCCAACAGATTGTTGCTGACAAGGCAGGTAAAACTGGTGCATCAACCGATGAAATCCACGTCCAGATGGCCGCGGCAGTACCCCTGAATCGCACCGGAGAGCCGGAAGATGTTGGTCGCGCAATCGCGTTTTTAGCCTCACCATCAGCGAGTTACATTTCTGGAATCAATTTACCGGTCGACGGAGGCCGAACTTCTTCCCTGTGAATTAGATTTGTCTCGCTTAAACGTTAATAGATACGTTGATGACTAACCCTCACCACGAGCGGATTGAGGCATTTATGGCTCAAGTGACTGCTCAAAATCCGAATGAGCCCGAGTTCATTCAGGCGGTGCAAGAAGTTGCAGAGACCGTCATCCCCTTTATTGTTGACCACCAGAAGTATGCGGAGTACCGCATTTTAGAGCGTATGGTCGAACCAGAACGAACGGTCATGTTCCGTGTGCCTTGGTCCGACGATAACGGACAGGTTCAAGTCAACAAAGGCTACCGCGTCGAATTCAATTCAGCCATCGGACCTTACAAAGGCGGCTTACGATTCCACCCAACCGTCAACCTGAGTGTTCTAAAATTTTTGGGATTTGAACAGGTGTTCAAGAACAGCTTGACAACGCTACCTCTGGGCGGTGGAAAAGGTGGGTCTAACTTCAACCCAAAAGGAAAATCAGACAATGAAGTAATGCGATTTTGCCAGAGCTTCATGACCGAATTGGCTCGACACATTGGTCCGAATACAGACGTCCCTGCGGGCGACATTGGTGTGGGCAGCCGCGAAATTGGTTACATGTTCGGCCAATACAAGCGTCTACGCAATGAATTTACCGGGGTGTTGACCGGCAAAGGCCTTAATTGGGGTGGTTCATTAATTCGGCCGGAAGCAACGGGCTACGGCGCTGTTTATTTTGCGGCTGAAATGCTCAAGACGCAAGGCCAAACCTTCGAAGGTAAACGTGTATTAATTTCTGGGTCTGGTAATGTGGCACAATACGCTGCAGAAAAGGTTATCCAAATGGGGGGCAAGGTGGTAACGATGTCAGATTCTTCCGGTTACATTCACGAGCCAAATGGATTAACGTCGGAAAAACTAGACTGGATTAAGGACCTCAAAAATGTTCGCCGCGGCCGCATTTCAGAATTTGCTCAGGCATACTCCACAGCCTCTTTCCACGCAGGTGAGCGTCCTTGGAGTGTACCCTGTGATGCAGCATTCCCTTGTGCAACTCAAAACGAATTAAATGGGTCCGAAGCGAAGCATCTTATAGCCAACGGATGCCGAGTGGTTGCTGAAGGGGCCAACATGCCTTCGACACCGGAAGCTATTGAATCCTTCCAGGAGGCCAATGTCCTCTTCGCTCCCGGCAAAGCGTCAAATGCCGGTGGAGTCGCAACGAGCGGTCTCGAAATGTCTCAGAACAGCCTGCGAATAAATTGGACCAGCAAGGAAGTCGACGAACGCTTGCTGAACATTATGAAGGACATTCACGAACAATGCGTTACTTACGGATCGAATGAATCAGGCCACGTGGATTATGTTAAAGGAGCCAACATCGCTGGCTTCGTTAAGGTCGCCGATGCGATGATTGATCAAGGCGTAGTTTAACGCCACACGTGGCGCTATCTTTGGGCCATGAGAACTGGATTCCAAAACATGCACAGTGCGCTGCGCAGTTTGGGAATCGTGGTTGCTATAGTGGTTTTCGGCTGTGGCGAAACTAAAACGCCTACTCAAGAGTCGATTGCCAAGCCCCCCTCCAAAGCTAGCATTAAGAGGGCCTATACCATGAAGTGCTCCCTTTGTCACGGCTCTAATGGCAAACTTATGGCATCCAATGCACCGGACCTCAGCCAATCCAAATTGGATTTGGATAGTCGCATTGCTTTGATTACGTACGGCAAAGGGATGATGCCTCCGCAGAGAGGGGTGCTCGATGCAGCAACCATTCGCGGCATTGCCGAATACATCGAGACCTTCAGAGAACCCTAGTAATGTTGGAAAAAAAACTACATTCAACTGCCCTTGAACCAGAAACGTGTGTGCTCATCGGTCTCGCTCAAGGACGACAAAACAGGGAAGAAGTTGATGAACATCTCGAAGAGCTCGCCTTTCTCGCCAAGACAGCCGACGCCATTAACAAGCGAACCTTTGTTCAAAGCCTAAATCGACCCGATACGCGGACCTTTATCGGGAGCGGTAAGTTGCAAACAGTTAAGGATTACGTTGAAGAACATGAAATCGACATCCTCATCTTTGATGACGAATTGACGCCAACCCAATTACGGAATATTGAAAGGGAAATTCCTGAGCGAAAAATTCTAGATCGTCCCAATTTGATACTGGACATCTTCGCGCAACGTGCCCGAACTGCGCACGCTAAAACGCAAGTTGAACTGGCCCAGTATCAGTACCTTCTACCCCGCCTGACCAATATGTGGACGCACCTCCAAAAGCAAAAAGGTGGTATTGGTATGAAAGGTCCGGGCGAAAAAGAAATCGAGACTGACCGACGGATTATTCGTGACCGCATTGCACGACTCAAAAAAGAATTGAAGTCCATTGACAACCAAATGTCCACCCAACGCGGCAATCGCGGCGCTCTCGTTCGGGTCTCACTTGTAGGTTATACCAATGCCGGTAAAAGTACCTTGATGTCCTTGATGTCCAAGAGCGTTGTATTCGCTGAGAATAAGCTTTTCGCAACCTTGGACACCACCGTTAGAAAGGTCGTCCTCCAAAACCTACCCTTCCTTTTGAGCGACACTGTCGGTTTCATTCGCAAGCTACCACATCAACTTATTGAAAGTTTCAAATCCACCCTTGATGAGACGCGTGAGAGCGATCTTCTCCTGCACGTGGTGGACGTTAGCCATCCGCACTTTGAAGATCACTTAGCCGTTGTCGAATCCACGCTTGCCCAAATTGAAAGCGACGACAAACTCACAATCATCGTGTTTAACAAAGTGGACCGAATCCAAGAAGAGCCGTTCGGACCTACACGAGAAGACATTATGGCGGGCATACGAGAACGTTTTGAACGCGTCGACCGAAAGGTCACATTCATCTCAGCAAAAGAGAAGTGGGGCCTCGAAGAACTTCGGGATGTGGTTTACGAATCCGTCAAAGCCATTCATATTAAGCGATACCCCTACCACAGTTTCTTATATTAGTTCCCGACCTTTAGACCATGACAGGCATTCGTCAAGAGAAAATGGCCGAACTCATTCGGCGCGATTTGAGTGTGATTTTTCAACGACAGGCCAATGTGTGGTTTAAAGGCATTTTCATATCTGTAACTCAGGTGCGCATGGCGCCCGACTTAGGCCTCGCCAAAGTATACTTGAGTTTCATGGGCGTACCTGACAAACAAGTCGCCTTAGCGGCAGTGCGCGAGGAAAGCTGGCGTATACGGAAAGAATTGGGTGCCAAAATCCGAAATCAGGTTCGGATAGTTCCAGAGCTGAATTTTTATCTCGACGATAGTCTCGATTACTACGAGGCCATCGACCAAGCCCTTAAAAAGTAACGGCATGCGACTTCCGATTCGGCTCGCTTGGCGCTACGCGTGGACGCGCAGGAACCGGAGCTTAACGCACCTGATTTCAGGAATTTCCATGTTTGTTATCGCTGCTGTAACAGCCGCAATGATTGCCATTCTTAGTGCCTTTAATGGTATTGAGTCAGTCGTCACAGAGCTATTTGGCACTCTCGATGCCCCTATGGCCATTGTTCCCAACAAAGGCGCGGTCGTGCCAAACGATGTAGGGCCATGGATAATGGAACAATTTGGCCCAGAAAGTACAAATCCGATTGTGCAATCCGCTTCTCCCGTCATTGAAGATGAGGCCGTCATTGCCTGGGGTGATGCCCCGCCACATGTGATAACTATCCTCGGGTTTGACAGTACTTTGTTACATACTGCACCCATCGAATCCGCCTTGCGGAGCCAGGCATGGAGGCCAGAATTTGTAGAAGGTACACCTTGTATCGCTTTAGGCCTTGGAGTTCGAAACTTGCTCGGCGTCGGGAGTCTCGATGAAGAAAAAGGACTTCCCGCCTTGCAGTTACGTGCTCCCATTCGCGGCAAAAAGCTAACACGATTTAAGGAACGGGCCTTTCATTCAGAATCGGCATACGCCTGCGACGTCTTCTCTGTTAATGCCGAGATTGATCGAAAATACGCTTTGGCCTCCCTTAGCCTAACCAGAGAGCTGTTTAAACGACCTGAGTCTGTCACCCGATTCGAATTAGGCTTACTCCAGGGTGAGAACGAGACGGCCGTTGCCCAGGAGATTCAAACAGCAATTGAAGCTGAAAATGCACCGTGGCGCATCCGCACCCGTAACGAAAAAAATGCCCTCATCACCCAAACGAACCGCGCTGAAAAATGGGCTACGTTCATCATCCTTAGTTTCATCCTAGTGGTTGCTGCCTTCAACGTAATGGCATCTTTGACGATGTTGTTACTCGAAAAACGTCAAGATATCGAAGTGCTCAATGCAATGGGCCTCACCGGATGGCGCCTCGAACAAGTTTTCGCTTGGCAGGGGGTAATGATTAATGCCGCAGGAGGATTAGCCGGCGTGGGAGTAGGTACTGCATTGGTCTGGGGCCAGCATCACTTTGGGTGGGTCAAACTGCAAGGTTCGGTCATACCCGCCTATCCGGTCGAGCTTATTCCCTCAGATGTCCTCTGCACGCTCGTTATCGTCGTGATGATTGGCGGCGTCGGCTCAGGTTGGATGGTTCGCAACTTGGTACGCCGATTTGGGGTGGATTGATTAAAACGCAGACTCAAATGGAATTGTCCTCAGCTCGTCGAGTTTGGTCCGGATGTCGTCTACGCCATCTAGCGTAACCAATTGCAGGCGGTGCTGCTTGAAGTCCCGAAGCCCTCTAAAATAGTTAGCATAATGCCTGCGCATTTCGACAACACCTAGGCGCTCCCCTTTCCATGCCACACCCTTCTCAAAATGCTCACGGGCTGCTTCGACCCGCTCAGACATTCCCGGAGGCGGCAACAATTCTCCAGTCGCCATGTAATGCTTCATCTCGCGAAAGACCCACGGGGCCCCAATGCTCGCCCGACCAATCATGATTCCATCCACACCGTAGCGGTTGCGGTATTCAACAGCCTTCTGAGGGGAATTGATGTCGCCGTTGCCAAAGACCGGTATATGTATCCGAGGATTGTTTTTTACGGCGGCAATCAAAGACCAATCCGCCTCGCCTTTGTACATCTGCGAACGGGTGCGGCCGTGAATACTGATGGCTTTTATTCCAATATCCTGCAGGCGTTCGGCTACCTCAACGATGTACTTGCTGTTTTCGTCCCAGCCCAGGCGGGTTTTGACGGTAACCGGCAGTGAACAGTTGTCCACGATCTCCTTTGTCATGGCGACCATTTTCGGAATGTCTCGCAAAATCCCAGCTCCTGCACCACGGCACGCCACCTTCTTTACCGGACATCCATAGTTGATGTCAATGATATCGGGGTTTGCTTCTTCGGTAATCGCTGCGGCCTGTCGCATGGAGTCGATTTCACTTCCAAAAATTTGGATGCCGATGGGACGTTCGTATTCAAAAATATCCAACTTCGCTCGACTCTTGGCAGCATCGCGGATTAGTCCCTCCGAACTGATGAATTCCGTGTACATGACATCCGCTCCGTATTTCTTGCACAGCGCACGGAACGGCGGATCGCTAACGTCCTCCATCGGAGCTAGCAAAAAGGGAAATTCTGCGATTTCTATGTCACCTATTCTTACCACTTCGTCGCTTTGTGTCGCGTATATGTCTTTTCGGCGAAATTGCATTCAAAAGCACCACGCAAAATTACACCATGATTCGAACCGCATTCCAAACCATGCACCCTTTCGGGCAACTGATCTTTTTTTTCTGTATGGCCCTCACGGGCATGGGGCTTGCTTCTGGAATGGGCCTTACCGCGCTGGCATCTGTATTCGGACATACTACCGAACAAGCCATCAGCTTCGCCTCGAATGCCTCCTCCAGAGAAGGTAAAGTCTACAATCTCATCATCAACGGTGCAAACCAAGCGTTGTCTTTCGGTCTGATGGCATGGTTGGCGAGCAAACTGTTTGCCGGTCGCACTTTCCTCGCATTGCGTTGGCCCAAATCCACATGGATTGCTGCAGGAGTAGGGCTTGCTTGGGCTGCTCAGCCCCTCATTGACTTGACGTTTCGATTGAATGGACTCATGCTCAAAGCCCTGCCAGACAGCTGGATCGCCAATGCCGATCGCTTTGAAGAATTAGCAGCTGATGTCACCCAATCCATGCTGACCTATGATTCTGCTTGGCAGTTTCCTGCAACCCTGTTGACGGTTGCCTTGCTCCCTTCTGTGTGTGAAGAGCTTGCATTCCGCGGGGTAATCCAACCCTTAGCAGCCAAATGGACGAATAATTCGCACGCCGCCGTTTGGATGGCCGCCTTTCTATTTAGCGCGATTCACCTGCAATTTCACGGCTTCCTGCCACGCATGGTCCTTGGGGCTGGCCTCGGATACCTAGTTATCTACAGCAAAAGCTTGTGGCCCGCCATCGCCGCTCATTTCTTCAACAATGCCGGTGCCGTCCTTATGGCTGCCTTGTATGGACCGGAATGGGTTGCAGAAGAAATGAACGCCGCGTCCGAATGGACAGCTGTAGATTACGTCTTCGCCGCGGTATCGCTTGCTGTGGGCGTTTACCTCATTCAGTGGGTACGGAAATCGGGAAACTGGCCAGGTAGTCACCCCGTTCACTGATCTTTCCGCTGTTCCCGCAGAAAAGCCTGGGCGACGTGCAAATCCTCGGGCGTCGTGATTTTGATATTCTCCAAATCACCATCCACAAGGTGCACTGGATGGCCAGCAAACTCAAATACGCTGGCATCGTCGGTGAATTCAGGACGGTATCCACTGCCATAAGCCGCCTTCAGTGCAGCCAGGTTGAAGCACTGTGGAGTTTGAACAGCACGCAGACGGTCGCGCCGTAGTGCGTGGGAAGCCGCTCCGTTCGTCTCCCGAATGCTATCCTTAATGGGAACGACAGGGACGGCACTGTTTGCAGATTCTGCTGTACTGTAACAGCGGCGAATGGTGGCTTCAGAAACAAAGGGACGCACCGCATCGTGAACCCCGACCACACCTTTTTCACACAGCACCGTAAGGCCATTAGCCACCGAGTGCCAGCGCTCGACACCTCCGGCTACGAGCTGGTCGATTCCGGCAGATCCATGCGCGGCTTCCAACGCCCGGAAGTCGTCGAACAAACTTTCGTGTAGTACGAGAACTACGTGCAAGTCGGGCAGAGCCGTGCGAAAACGTCGAAGGGTCCACCACATCAGTGGCAGACCCTCCAAAAGCAGAAATTGCTTCGCTACAGGCTGTGCCATGCGCGTGCCAGTACCACCCGCAACGAGTATTAAATAACGCTTCACGCGCGAGCCGCTGCGTACCGCTGGGCAACTGCATCCCAGTCAATGACGCTAAAGAACGCCGCAATGTAATCCGGACGGCGATTCTGATAATTCAAATAATAAGCGTGTTCCCATACGTCAAGTCCCAGAATAGGCGTTCCTCCACAACCGACACCTGGCATGAGTGGATTATCTTGATTGGCAGAAGAGCAAATTTCGAGCTTACCTTCCTTGACGCACACCCACGCCCAACCAGAACCGAATCGGGTAGCAGCTGCGTTGGCAAAGGTCTGCTTGAACGTGTCCCATCCACCAAGATCGGTATCGATGGCCGCGGCTAAATCACCTGTGGGAGAGCCTCCACCATTAGGCGACATAATGCTCCAGAAAAGAGAGTGATTGTAGTATCCGCCTCCATTGTTACGCACAGCGCTGCTGTCCGAATGCTCGGCCAGCAAGACCTCTATGCTCTTCCCGTCCATATCCGTGCCTTCAACGGCGGTGTTCAACTTTGACGTGTAACCTGCGTGATGCTTTCCATGGTGGATTTCCATGGTGCGCGCATCAATGTGTGGCTCAAGTGCATCGTATGCATAGGAGAGGTTTGGGAGTTCAAAAGCCATGACTTGTTTTAATTATTAGATTAATGCGATTCTTGCTGCAAAGTTAATCGACCATCAATGATAGCCATCTGCGACTTATTTTTAAGCCAATACACAGCACGCTCAACTACATCGTCGTCACGGGTGAGATAAGTATAATATGCTTTCTCTCCGGCAACATTTCGAATGACTTGTGCCGCCATGCGATCAGTTAGTTCCCTGCGTTCATCTGCAGTCCATTCGAGCGGTGGTGGGATGCCCTCCGTTTGGGCATATGCAATTAAGAAATTGAGTAGCGCTTCATTCTTTAATCCGGCACCTGCGTTTACTGCTTGTCGCTCAACCTCAGCCCGATTGGTATTAACATAAGCGAATGCTGCATCTCGGAGTGTCCCGCTCCAACTCAAATCAGACAGGTAACCCGACCAACGGATTGTATCCAGTGCTACGAAAACATCGGGCGTAATTCCTCCAGCGCCGTGAACCACTTTTCCCGCAGGCGTGAGGTACATTAAAGAATCCGCTTTAGCTATGCTGTCCTCGTGGAACAATTCCCCACGTTCATACCGTGCGAAAAAGTCATCACCGTAATCAACATTCTCACCATATGGCCGTTGAATGGCCCGACCCGTTGGAGTGTAAAACCTCGCCACAGTCAAACGCAGCGCTCCGAGACTCGATATGGAGAATTCTTCTTGAACCAGTCCTTTACCGAACGTTCGACGACCGATGACAGGGCCACGATCATGATCTTGGATTGCACCGGCAAAAATCTCAGATGCAGAAGCCGATGATTCGTCAACTAAAACGGCAATATCCCAGTCCTTCCAACGACCATTCTGTCGCGCTTTGTAGGTTCGTCGTGGCACATGCTCTCCTTCTGTATATACAACCAAATCGTCGGTTTCTAAGAACGACTCGACCATGGGCACCACAGCATTTAGATATCCCCCTCCATTGCCGCGCAAATCCACTATTACCTCCCTCAATCCCTGCTCCTCTAATGTTTCCATTGCCAGCTCAAATTCATCAGCTGTATTTTGTGCAAAACGGATTACTTTGATATAGCCGCGTTCATCGTCCAAATTTGCCGCGCAGACAACGCTGTGAATGGGAATACGATCACGGCGCAGCAAGACTTGCTTTAACGTATCCGCTCGGTCCAATCCAACCACCACAGTCGTATTTCGGGGGCCTTTTAACAATTTCATGACGCGCTGATTGGTGAGACCAGGGCCAGAAATGGGAACCGAATCAACGGTCAAAACCCGGTCCCCGGCGCGAATGCCGGCCTTTTCCGAAGGTCCACCAGGAATGGCCGCAACCACTACCAGCGTATCCCGCTGGATGATAAACTCCACACCGATACCCTCAAAATTACCCTCCATAGGTTCGGCCAAAGCAGCTAATTCTTCAGCACTGATGAACAGGCTGTGCGGATCTAATTTTTTCAGCACGGCATCAAGGGCTATTTGTTCCAGTTCCTCGCGAACAATAGGGTCAACGTACGTCTGTTCTACCCGATCGAGCACACCATTTAATGCGCTCCGCGGACCACCCATTTGCAGGCCCTTAGAAGAACCACCACCTGTCTGGAGCCCTATATAAACCCCTATAATCAGAATGACTGCGTACGCCAGAGGCTGCCAAGATGGGGTTAATGATTTCCCGTTTGTGTTCATTCCTGTATTAACTCCTCAACTTCCGCCGTTGTTCGAGGTGCACCAGCTCCACACCTGCCTGCTTTAAAAATTCAAGCCCTTGGGAATCTTTATACTCATCGCGGTAGACCACCCGACTAATGCCCGCCTGATGAATCAGCTTCGAACATTCACGGCACGGAGACAATGTGATGTATAGGGTTGCACCGACTGCGGAGTTATTAGACCGGGCCAACTTAGTAATGGCATTGGCCTCCGCATGAAGCACGTACCATTGAGTTTCCCCTTGATTGTTCTCACAAACATTGGGAAATCCAGTGGGCGTACCGTTAAACCCGTCAGCGATGATCATCCGATCCTTCACAATCAATGCGCCAACCTGCTTCCTCATGCAATGCGAAAGTTGAGACCATTCGCTCGCCATCCGCATGTACGCCTCATCGTAGCGCAGCTGCTTAGTCATTTCAGGGGTGTGCGTTGATTCCGGTTCCAAGTGTGGGTTGGTTTACGCCTGTAAAGGTAGGTGTCTGTCCTTTGCTTTGTAGCTTGCTCCATTGAATGAATGCCACATGCGAATTTACACACGAACCGGTGATGACGGAACCACATCGTTATTCGGTGGCCAACGATTGAGTAAGGATGACTTTCGAATTGAAGCCTATGGAACCATGGACGAACTCAATGTGTGCATTGGCGAAATGGGCGCATATGCTGCAGTTGCGGAGTCCGAAGACGCAGCATTTTTGCGTACAATCCAATCCGATGTTTTCTCTTGGGGGAGCCATTTGGCCACAATTGATGCCGAGATGACCAAGCACTTACCATCCGTTCCATCGACACGGGTAGCCGAAATGGAAGCCTGGATCGACGCCAAAAACGAAGCCCTACCCAAACTAAAACAGTTTATTCTTCCTGGTGGTCACCCTGCCGTGGTGGCTGCACACAAATGCCGAGTGGTCTGTAGACGCAGTGAACGAAGGGTCATCGCCCTCGGACGCAATGAAACCATACCAGCAGGTTTGGTCGCATACCTAAATCGATTGAGCGATCTGTTTTTTGTGTGGAGTCGGCATCTACATGCAGCAACTGGCACCCCTGAAATTCAATGGGAATCAGAGCCTTAAGTCCGATTTTCATGCCAATTAAAGCATAAAACATCTCGTTTCTAAAGATTTTCTTGGATGTGATTGTGATTCTTCTATTTTTGCGCGCTGAAGACGCTTATCATGTACTGGACACTTGAATTGGCTTCCTATCTCGAAGATGCTCCCTGGCCCGCTAGCAAGGATGAGTTGATTGACTTCGCCATGCGCACCGGCGCGCCACTTGAAGTTGTGGAAAATTTACAGCAACTCGAAGACGAAGGTGATCCGTTCGAAACCATTGAAGACATCTGGCCCGACTACCCGAGCAAAGAAGACTTTTTCTTCAACGAGGATGAATACTAACGACTGGTTGCAAGTCCCCTCAGCCCTTCACGCGTTAACTTTCCATTGAGCCACTCCGAATCCAATTCGGCGCCGAGCGAATCGTAAAATCCAATCGCTAACTCATTCCAGTCCAGTACTTGCCATTCCATTCTTCCATAATCAGCAACAGCACAAGCTTCGGCAACAGCTAAAAAAAGCGCTTTGCCTATTCCCTTGCCTCGATGCGTTTGACGTACCACCAAATCTTCCAAAAATCCGCACCGGCCCTTCCATGTGCTGTACTTCTCGTACCATAGTGCCATACCAACAATCTCACCTTGCGACTCAGCGACAAAAAGCCGGTAAATCGGGTCTACTCCAAAGCCATCTTCCTTAAGTTGCTGAATAGTCGTCGTCACCTCATTTTCAGCGCGCTCGTATATCGCCAATTCAACGATTAATTTATGAACAGATGCAACATCCTCTTGTGTGCCGCTTCGAATGGTGAAAGCTGAACTTGATTCGTCCATGAAGTAAAGGTAGCGCGGCTTTCTTTCTATTTTGCGGCATGCATTGGGATCAAATTGGAGCAGTTGATGCCTTTTTAGGTCTTTGGCTTGCCTGGGCCATGTTCAATGGTTTTCGGAAGGGACTCATCATCAAAGTGGCTTCCATCGTAGCACTGGTATTAGGCGTTTATACCGGCTTTCACTTTTCCACTTATGCAGCGGAATGGTTGAATCAGCATTTCGACTGGTCGGTTCGATCAACTGAATTAGGTGCTTTTGCTCTTACATTCATTGGTGTTGTTTTGGGGGTTCGCCTCATCGCAAAACTCTTGGAAAAAGTCGTCGACTTCACAGCATTGGGCGTATTAAACAAACTCGGTGGGCTTACACTAGGATTGGTGCAAGCCCTGTTTTTCTTAAGTGTATTTATATACGTTTTAGATGGATTCTTTGGCCCCGGCAATTGGTTGCCGAAAGAGCAGATTGAACGATCCGCGCTCTACCCATTCGTTGAGAACATCATCGAATACGTCCTTCCCGACATGGAGCGCACCTTCCCATGGGAAGAACTGCGCGACCAAATTGAAGAAGGAATGGAACGCCTTGAAGATGCTTCAGTCATGCGCTAAATCCCTCGGCTAGTCCTCTCAATAGACTCCCATGTCTTTCTTCAGTAGGTTAATTCGATCTTCCAGCGCCTCCATGGCTCGGGTATAATCGCCATTTGGCCATTTATCTACCGGCATTCGGACCGAAAAATAGAATTTAATCTTCGGCTCTGTTCCGCTAGGCCTTGCCGTAACAAGAGTGTCGTTCTCTGTTACCAATTGTATCACATTCGAAGACGGCAACTCAAGGACTCGCTTTGAACCATCCAAAAGATTAGTCGCGAATTGGGCGATATAATCCCGTACTTCGACCACCCGATCTCCAGCCAATTCAGAAGGCGGAGCTGTCCGAAATCCTTCCATTTGGGTCGCAATTTCTGCCCTACCTGCTCGGCCGTGTTTTGTCTGTGAAACCAAAACCTCTTTATAAGCACCGTGGGTGCGGTGAATGGATTCGAGGCGGCCGAGTAAATCGGAACCTTCGGCATAAACCACATGAGTCAATTCGCACAAAACACATACTGCCGCAACGGCATCTTTATCCCTGACAGCGTCGCCAATCATGTACCCGTAGCTTTCCTCGCCGCCGACAACAAATCTTCCTCTGCCCTCTTTCCGGCGGATGGTATCCGCAATCCATTTGAATCCGGTAAGGGTCTCTTGAACATCTAGGCCAGCATGGCGTCCTATGTCTGCGATGAGGTCAGATGTAACAATGGTTTTGGCCACAAAATCCCCAAAATTTAGCTGTTGTTGAAGCGCCCGCTGGGTAACGACATAATCCACCAATAATGCCCCGGTCTCGTTACCATTCAAGAGTCGCCATCCTCCTTCGGATTGGACATCCGGCACAGCAATACCCACCCGGTCTGAGTCAGGATCAGTGCCCAAGACCAAACTCGCATCTACCTGTTTGGCTAATGCGATGGCTTCAGAAAGCGCCGCACCCTCCTCCGGATTGGGGCTATGCACAGTCGGAAAGTTACCATCGGGTTCCCGCTGGCTTTCAACCACGTGAATATTACGAAAACCCGCGGCCTCCAACGCAGAAATAACGGAGACAGATCCCGAACCGTGAAGTGGTGTGTAAACAATACTCAAATCACTTCCAAACGCCACCAAGTCTGCGCTCAATCTTAAATCCAGAACGGCGCGTCGATACGCTTCATCGCACTCGTCATTCAAAATATGGATAAGTGCTTGCGCGGAGGGTTCCCGGCCCCATTGTACTTCATCAGGCCCTGATACAGCACGAATATGCTCCATTATGGCTTGGTCGCGGGGAGGTACAATTTGACCCCCGTCGCTCCAATAAACTTTGAAGCCGTTATACTCCTTCGGATTATGACTTGCCGTTATGACAACTCCTGCTGTACACCCGATTTCCCGAACGGTAAATGAGAGTTGTGGCGTCGGGCGCAGCTCGGGGAACAAGTGGACTTCAATGCCATTTCCCGCCATGACTTCAGCCACCACCTGGGCAAATGCTGAGCTGCTGTTACGTGAATCGTAGGCAATTGCGATGGAAGAGCCTGTTGGCTCCTGGCCAAGCACATAATTAGCCAAACCCTGAGTCGCCTTGGCAACAGTATATGCATTCATCCGATTGGTCCCAACGCCCATAAGGCCACGCAGTCCTCCTGTTCCGAAATCCAGATCCGTGTAGAAGGCTTCAACCAGTGCTTCACCGCCTTCTTCAAGCAAAGCAAGCGCCTCATCCTGAGTCGCCTTATCATATGGTGCTTGAGTCCAAACTTCCGCTCGGCGTTGGGCGAATTCTAGGAGTTCTTTTCCTTTTATGCTCAATTCAAATGGACTTTAACCCAGTTTAAGTTCTTGTTTCAACACTTCCTTCCAATGAAGATAGGGCAATTGCAATGCATCCAAAAAGGGCTTGCCGTCCAAACAAGAGTTAGCGGGTCGTTTTGCGATAGTCGGATAGTCTGCTGTTATACACGGTGATAACTTCACGTCCATACCGTGCAATTCAAAAATAGCTTGTGCGAATCCAAACCAAGTCGTTTGGCCTTCAGGGCCATAATGCCAAATTCCACAAGGTACCTGTTCAGCGTGGGCTGCCAACTTCAGCAGCGCTTCGGCGAACGGTCTAGCAAATGTGGGGGCTCCGTGCTGATCGTTAACCACACGCAAATACTTATCCGACCGACCGAGGCGAAGCATCGTTTGTAAGAAGTTTTGGCCGCGAGTATCACACAACCAAGCTACCCGAACCACCCACCATCGGAATCCTTCTGTTCCTGCCACCGCCAACTCACCGGTACGTTTTGAATTGGCATAGATTCCCAGAGGATTCGGCTTATCGGATGAGGTATAAGGCCGGTCTTGCTTGCCGTCGAAGACATAATCAGTACTGATGTGTATCAGGTCGACTCCATGCAACGCACAAGCTTTGGCAAGCAGCCGGGTTCCATCCGTATTAATTGCGTAGGCAAGTTGCTGTTCATCTTCTGCTCGGTCCACCGACGTGTATGCTGCAGCATTGATAATGACGTCTGGCGCGTGTGTTCTCAATGCATCAGATATGGATTGCTGGGACGTAATATCCAGCTCATCCCGATCGAACCCGAGGATACGTAGGTTATTTTGGCTAGCATTTTCCATCAACCGTGACCCCAACTGGCCCTTCGCTCCTGTAACCAAAACTGTTCGCATGTTCGAAATTTACGCAGGGATCATCATCCGGTATTTCGCATGGCCTCAACCGGTGCCATTTCCGCTGCCCGGCGCGCTGGCGCTAATCCTGCAACAAGCCCTGAAACCACCGCGACACTCAGTGCTATAATGATGCGGGTAGGCCTAACTTGTAACAAAAATCCAACATCCCAAGCATTCACAACGACGACAATAGCTTCAATTGCGAACAACGCAAAAAAGGCGCCAATTAAACAGAGTGCAACGGCCTCAAAGAGAAATTGAAGCATAATGAAATTGGACTTTGCACCAATCGCTTTTTGCACACCGATGATACGTGTGCGTTCACGGACACTAACAAACATGATGTTAGCGATACTGAAGCACCCTACAAGAATGGCAAAGATTCCTATGAACCAACCACCGTATTCAACTTGCTGAAAAATGGAATCCAAAATGGAAGTCAGCATATTAACCTGGTTAACAGAGAAATCGTCATCCTCTCGCGGTCTCAGACGCCGAACCGATCGGAATTGTTGCACAATCTCATCTGATAATATGTCGGTCGTCACACCTTCAACTGGCTTGACCATGATAGTGGTTCCCATTCCATAGTCCATTATACGGTGACCGAATTTTGCTGGAACAAGCACCGCACGGTCAAACCCGTCGGTTATAGCTGATGCCCCTTGCTTGGCGAAGACCCCGACCACCTCGAGTGGCTGTCCCTCTATTTCAATAATCTCCCCAACCGCTGCA
>DIHQ01000065.1 GCA_002420235.1 Flavobacteriales bacterium UBA5692 | reverse complement strand
AGTGCCGTTGCTTCAAGAGGCCTGCGATGAAGGCTTCAATGAGGCCAAAACCCCTTTAGAAATTTTGAATGGGTTTTTTGTCTCACAAGGGTTACATGATGTTGAAAGAAAAGCCGAGCTGCTATTTCGAATCATTCAATACGTCGAACGTCAGGTTGTATTGGTGGACGCTTTAGAAGATGCGCGGTACGCGCAGCTCAATGATTTAGGCGGTGTAGAATCCCTCCAAAGTTTCATGCAGCGGATTCGTCGGAACAGAAAAGAAGAGGACTTAAAGGCGGCATTGGGAGAATACGCTGTGCGTGTGGTTTTGACCGCACATCCGACTCAATTTTACCCGGGTAATGCGCTCGCCATCATTACGGACTTGGCCAAGGCCATGGAGGAAAACGACTTGGTGAGCATTCGGAGATTGTTACACCAACTGGGCTTGACACCATTCTTCAATTCGGAGCCACCCACCCCGTACGACGAGGCCGTTCGTCAAACTTGGTACTTGGAGAACGTCTTTTACCATGCAGCGCCCGAGCTCTACGCCAAGGTGGCCCAAACCCTCGACGATCCCTCCGCTGAGGCCCTGAGTGAAAGCTTGATTTCAATCGGATTCTGGCCAGGTGGGGACCGCGACGGCAATCCGTTTGTTGATTCCCAAACAACATGGAATGTCGCCGAGCGTCTGCGTCTGACCTTGTTGCGATGCTACCGACGAGAGATCAGGGACTTGCGCCGCCGGATCACGTTCAAGCACGTTTCTTCCCGTCTTGACCAATTGCAAGACCGGATTGAATACGCTATGCTCCATCCGGATTCCACAGTGTTGTCAGTGGTGGATTTGAACAGCGAGCTTGACGACATTGCCCAATGGGTAGCGAAGCATTCCAACGGACTCTTCATTGAGAAAATCCGAGGATTTCAATTCAAATTGCGCTTGTTTGGTTTACACTTTGCTAGCTTGGACATCCGTCAAGACAGCCGCGTGATTCAGAAAGCGTTGGATGAAGCGCTTGCTGCTGCCGGTGTCGATGTCGGGGTCTTTCGTGCCCTGCCGGCCGCGGAGCAAGTCAATGACCTGCTGAGTGACAAGTGGAAAGGTTGCGTAGACCGGCTCGAAGAAGAGCGCTATCATGACATCATAGCATCGTTGCGTACGATGGCGAAGATTCAACAGCACAATGGCGTGCGGGCATGCCACCGCTACATCATCAGCAATTGCCGTGGCATCATCGATGTAGCAGCTGTTGCGGCATTGGCGCGCATGGCTGGATTGGATAGCGGGACCGCCTTGGACATTGTTCCACTCTTTGAGACTATCGCAGACTTGGCCCGCTCAGAAGACGAGGTACGCGATATGTATGCGCATTCCGCGTACCGGTCGCATTTGAGCCGTCGGAACGACCGCCAAACGGTGATGCTTGGCTTTTCGGACGGCACTAAGGACGGAGGCTACCTGCAGGCCAATTGGTCAATCTACGAGGCAAAGCGCCGGCTGTCGAAGCTTTCCCGAGAGGAAGGTATAACGGTCGTTTTCTTTGATGGACGCGGCGGTCCGCCCGCCCGTGGCGGTGGGAATACGCACCGATTCTACGCCGCACACGGCCAAGACATCGAAAACACCGAAATCCAGACAACCATTCAAGGGCAGACCATCAGTTCTAATTTCGGGATTCCAAGGTCCGCTGCATTTAACTTGGAGTTGTTACTAACAGCTGGCTTGCAAAGTCGCATTTTTGACGATTCGCAGACACACCTTGGCATGGAGCAAGAAGCGTTAATTCAGTCGTTGGGGCAGCGATCTTTCGCGCACTATGCCCAGCTTAAGGAGCATCCGGAGTTTATGAATTATCTCACGCAGTGGGGAACGCTAAAGTACTACGGTGAAACTAATATCGGCAGCCGGCCAACGAGCCGGGCCAAGGACGGACCATTGACGTTCGATGACTTGCGCGCGATTCCGTTTGTAGGGTCGTGGACCCAGCTGAAGCAAAATGTCCCGGGCTTCTTTGGCTTGGGAACTGCTTTGGAGTGGTTGGATGGTGAGGGACGCATTGAAGAGGCGCGTGCGTTGTACCGCGATAATTCGTTTTTCCGGGCGCTAATAGAAAACAGCATGCAAAGCATGCTGAAAAGCGATTTTAGGCTAACAGCTCATCTGGAACATGATCCGAAATTTGGAGGAATCTGGTGTATGGTGCGAGACGAATATGAGTTGACCAAACGATGGGTGCTCGACATCGCCGGTCAGCAATCGCTGATGGAGCGCAATCCGCATATCAAGGAGAGCATTAGGCTCCGAGACGACATTATTCGTCCGCTGCTCGTAATTCAGCATTTCGCTCTCGGGCAGTTGGCAAGCGGAGATGAAGCTTCTAAGTGGGAGGCTGATGTGCTGAAGCGGCTCATTATCCGCTCCATGTTCGGCATCATCAACGCCAGCCGCAACGCGGTCTGATTTCGCGGAATTCAGGATAGAAGAAAAGCGGCAACCTTGTGAGGTGCCGCTTTCTAAAGAAATAGTTTGTTGTCTTAGCGCAAACCGGAAACGAAGTCCATCTCCTCAATTAGGTTTTGTGCATTAGCGAACTTGTCGACAATCCAAGTGACGTAGCGAATATCGACTGAAATCGTTCGTTGCAGTTCCGTTTCAAAAGCGATATCGCCGCTCATGGCTTCCCAGTTTCCATCAAAAGCACAACCGATAAGGTCGCCGTTGGCGTCGAGAACAGGAGAGCCAGAGTTGCCACCTGTAATATCAGTGCCATGAATGAAGCACACAACCAATTCACCAGATTCATCACCGTAACGACCGAAGTCGCGGCTCCGGATTAGATTGTCTAGTGCGTCAGGAACTATGAACTCGGGATTTGAATTGTCTTTTTTCTCCAACACACCATTGGCTGTGGTGATAAAATCATAGTGAACAGCATCAGCAGCTTTGTAGGGTGCTACAGATCCAAAGGTCAATCGCATTGTAGAATTAGCATCGGGAGCTATGGCTTGATCGGCATCCATTTCGCGTAGCCCCTTAACAAATAAACGATACCCGCGATTGAACTTATTTTCTGCGGGATTTGAGCGGCTAGCGAAGTAAGTCTGAATCGCATCCTGGCCTACGATGATTGCGAGGTCTTTATCCATCACTTTCAGTGAGGGATTGGCAATAAATGCTGCGCAACGGTCAGGGTCGACTAAGAAGCTTTTAGCATACATTTTGTCTGCGAATCGGTTGAAGTCTTTTTTGTATTTCTTCGCAACGGTTTCAAAAAAGGAAGGGTGATACTCGGGATCGATATCGTCGCGGAATTTGGTCATGAGTTCGACAAATAGGTCGCGGTCGGTTGCTTGGTCGTATTCTTTGAAAAACTCATTCGATAGTTCCGTCAAGGCCACCTGCGTTGCGGCTACTTCTTCCAAATCCTCACTGAACAAACCGGCAGCAGAGCGAAAAAAGCGGTAGGAAAAGAGGCTGATGTCGCAACCTATGAGGCCGGCTTCAAGCGCGTAAACCTTGGCTTGGACGCTGGACTCGGTGTCCTCGTAAAAGGATTGGATTAAGCTCAAGGCTTCTCCGTACTCGGCTTGACGGTCAGCATTTGCCTCGACCCAATCGATGAAGCGGGCTTCGAGCTCGCGCTTCTTTGATTCGACGTCGAGGCGCTTCAAACCTTTCGATTGGCCTATGTAGTATTTCCAGTAGTTGGCTGTCTGCGCGTAGTTGGCTGCGTACTGAATTCGCACTGCAGGATCTGCGTCCATGTGTGACTTCATGGTTTTCAATTTGAGATCGCGCACGTCCACCACAGATGGGTTGTACAAGCGCAGGGCCTGGTCGATACCCCAACTACTCAGAAAACGGTCCGTACTTCCGGGGTATCCCATTACCATGGTGAAGTCACCTTCGGATACTCCATCCATACTGATACGCAGGTGTCGCTTCGGCTTGTATGGAACATTTGTTTCATTGAAGTCTGCGGGTTCATTGTTTTTATCGGAGTAGATGCGCAACATAGAGAAGTCACCAGTGTGTCGTGGCCACATCCAGTTATCCGTGTCGCCCCCATACTTACCTACGCTTTCGGGCGGAGCAGCCACTAATCGAATGTCTCGGTACGTCTTGTACTCGAAAAGGTAGAACTCGTTGTCATAGTAGAAGCTTTTCAATTCGAGTTCTTTGACTCCTCCGGGATTCATCTCCTCCATTAATTCCTTGCGCGCTGTAGCAATAGACGAATTCCGTTCGTCTTCGGACATGTCCATGGTGACGTTCTCTAGTATGCGAGGAGTTACGTTGTCAATGCGCACCAAGAAGCTGATTACAAAGTTGTCGATGTGCATCTCTTGATCCAAAGCGAGGGCAAAGAATCCGTCTGTTAGGTAGTCGTTTTCGGTGGATGAAAATCCTTGAATCGCATCGTACGCACAGTGGTGGTTAGTCAGTACCAAGCCTTGGGACGAAATAACCTCACCAGTGCACGATCCGCCATTGAGACGAACAATTGCGTCTTTTAAGCTGGCGTTATTGATGTCATAAATTTCTTCTGCTGAAAGGTTTAAGCCTAAGCCTTGCGCTTCCGCCATCGTTATTCGGTTAAGCATGCTCACGAGCCACATTCCTTCGTCTGCACGGAGGGTGAACTGCAAAAGCATCATAGCTGCGAGGAGCAGAGTAGCGGTAAACTTCTTCATAATTTGGTATTACTTGGTTTCAATAGGGCGCCAAATCAATGCGGCCATCGCTGCATCGAAAGCGGCGTACAAGGTAGTTAAATCAGGACCGTTGTAGCGGTTGGTGACCGACTTTCCATCCCATAATGTAATCGTAGCAGGTAAGTCGGTGACCTTGGGATTGTCGTAAAGGGAATCGAGGCTGCTGTATTTCACTTCTCTGGCAGCTGCATCCACGCGTGTGTTCCAAGAACTTGCGTCGGTTAATTTAGCACGATACGACCCCGGAGGCAGGGCGTTGAGGGGGGCTATTCGTAATGGTCGATCGATGGAGAGCGTCGCCAATCCTGATGCATCAACTGCAAACGTGAAGGCTGGGCATGGTCCAAAACACATAGTTTTTTGGTAAAGGGCAGGTTGGAATTCCTCCTCCGTCGCTGCCATGGGTTTGGATATATTGCCGCAATTGATGCAAAGACTGCATGTAGTTCCCAGAAACAAAATACCAACTACGGTTCTCAGCATCATTTGCGCTTCTTCTTTTTCTTCTTGATATCTTTAGTCTTGGCTGCCTGCTCTTTTTGAATTTGCTCGAGTCGTTCTTGGAAGCTGGATTTTTTACGAGGTTTGGCCTTGTTCTGCTCTATGCGGTCTCGAATCTTTTCCTCATCAATCAAAAACTGCTTAATGACGAGCATCTGACCCATGCTGACAATGTTCGCTGTCAAATAGTACAGGCTCAGTCCGGATGCAAATTTGTTGAAGAAAAAGAGCATCATAAATGGGAACATCTGTTGGATGACTTTCATATTCGGCATCCCAGGTTGCTGCGGTTGTGGTGGTTGATTGGCCATGGTCAATCGCATGTAGAAGAATGTGCTAATTGCCATCAAGAATGTGAACCCGCTGACGTGCGATCCATAAAATGGAATGGAAAACGGTAGGCTCATGATGCTGTCATAGGCGCCTAAGTCATCCGCCCACAAGAATGACTGCCCACGCATATCAATATTTGAGGGAAAAAATCGGAACATTGCATACAGAATAGGCATCTGCAACACGGCAGGAAGGCACCCCGCTAGTGGGTTGACACCGGTCTGACGGTACAGAGCCATGGTCTCCTTCTGACGTGCCATAGGGTCGTCCTCGTGTTTTGCGTTGATTTCATCGATTTCTGGCCTTAGGACACGCATTTTCGCAGATGACATGAAATTTTTCCACGTTACCGGGGATAAGGCGAGTTTGATGATTAAGGTGATGATCAGGACGATAATGCCAACCGATGTGACGTGCGATGCTAACAAATTGTACAGCGGCAGGATGACGTTACGGTTGACCCATCCAAAAATCCACCAGCCATAATCGATGATTCGGTCTGC
>DIHQ01000111.1:7435-7631 GCA_002420235.1 Flavobacteriales bacterium UBA5692 | reverse complement strand
TGTGTACAACACGGCGCACAAGAGCACTGTTGTTTGCATCGCGAACCCATCCATCGCTATTGATGGTTAAGTAATCGAGGCTATTCAAGATTTTCTGGGTGAATTTTACGCCTTTCTTGACCTGTTCTTCTTTGTAATAATTGCTGACACCTTGGCAAACTTTACCGGCCACCAACTTCATCAACTTCTCAACTAA
>DIHQ01000111.1:6763-7108 GCA_002420235.1 Flavobacteriales bacterium UBA5692 | reverse complement strand
ACCTTCTTTAGTGCCGCTGCTTCAACGTCGAATTCTTTATCGATGGATTCCAAAACTGCCTTATCGGCAGCTTTAGATTTGCGGTCTTTTATTGCGCGGGAGAACAATTTCTTTTCGATGACGACTCCTTGCCCAGATGGTGGCATCTTTAGAGATGCATCTTTCACATCACCGGCCTTATCGCCAAAAATGGCGCGAAGTAGCTTTTCTTCCGGACTTGGATCCGATTCTCCTTTCGGTGTAATCTTACCAATAAGAATATCGCCTTCCTTCACTTCCGCACCAATACGGATTAAACCGTGCTCATCCAGATCGGCAGTCGCTTCCTCACTAACATTTGGAATG
>DIHQ01000111.1:497-6454 GCA_002420235.1 Flavobacteriales bacterium UBA5692 | reverse complement strand
TCACTAACATTTGGAATGTCTGCAGTTAATTCCTCGATGCCACGCTTCGTATCGCGCACTTCAAGCACATATTCGTCGATGTGCAATGACGTGAACACATCTTCACGCACCACGCGTTCATTAATAACAATGGCATCTTCGAAGTTGTATCCTTTCCAAGGCATGAAAGCAACACGCATATTTTGGCCCAGGGCTAACTCACCTCTATCCGTTGAATAACCTTCAACGAGAATTTGCCCCTCCTTAACCGCTTGGCCTTGTTCTACCATCGGTTTCAGATTCATACACGTGCCTTGATTAGTTCGCTTGAATTTAGGGATTTCTAAAATGTTAACGGCATCCTCAAAAGACACCAGTTCATCCATTTCGTCACGTGTGTACTTGATGTGAATTTCGTTCGCATCGACAAACTGAACCACACCGTCGGCTTCGGCGCGCAGCAATATGCGGGAATCTTCTGCGACCGAACGTTCTAAACCAGTTCCGACGATTGGCGCCGCAGGCCGCATCAATGGAACAGCCTGGCGCATCATATTTGACCCCATCAATGCACGATTCGCGTCGTCATGCTCCAGGAAGGGTATCAACGAAGCCGCAATCGATGCAATTTGGTTCGGCGCAACGTCCATGTAGTGCAATTGGTCTGGAGCAACTTGCGGAAAGTCTCCCTCCAAACGGGCTTTCACGATGTTATTTTCAAATTTACCTTCTTTAGTTACTGGCGAATTGGCCTGAGCAATCAGGTTTGCATCCTCATCCTCAGCAGACAGGTAGACGATGTCATCAGGACTGTTTGAAACTTTTCCATTTTCCACCTTGCGGTATGGTGTTTCAATGAAGCCAAGGCGGTTCACCTTGGCGAAAACGCAAAGCGAGCTGATTAGTCCAATGTTCGGTCCTTCTGGCGTCTCAATGGTGCACAATCTTCCATAGTGGGTGTAGTGAACATCCCTCACCTCGAAGCCTGCACGCTCACGCGAAAGACCGCCTGGACCCAAAGCAGAAATACGGCGCTTATGCGTCACTTCCGACAATGGGTTCGTTTGGTCCATAAACTGCGACAGCTGGTTCGTCCCAAAGAAGCTATTGATGACCGAGCTAAGTGTCTTGGCATTTATCAAATCAGTTGGAGTAAACACTTCGTTGTCCCGCACATTCATACGTTCGCGGATAGTTCTTGCCATACGCGCTAAGCCAACACCAAATTGGCTGTACAATTGCTCTCCCACCGTTCGAATGCGACGGTTTGATAAGTGATCAATGTCATCGACATCCGCATTCGAGTTCACCAAGTCCAATAGGTACTTGATAATCAAAAGGATATCATCCTTAGTTAGTGTTCTGTCTTGAACATCATCTTTGATATCGAGCTTGCGATTGATGCGGAAGCGTCCTACCTCACCTAAGTCATAACGTTGCTCGGAAAAGAACAGTTTATCAATTACACCACGTGCTGTATCCAAATCTGGTGGCTCGGCATTCCGCAGTTGGCGGTAGATGTACTCCACTGCTTCCTTTTCCGAGTTTGAACTGTCTTTCTGAAGCGTATTGTAGATGATGGCATAGTCAGCCTGATTGATGTCCTCTTTGTGCAGAATTATGGTCTTTGCACCAGAATCGGCGATCAACTCTATGTGATCTTTTTCTAAAATGGTCTCACGGTCGAGTACCACCTCATTTCTCTCAATACTTACAACCTCTCCCGTATCCTCGTCCACAAAATCCTCAACCCAAGTCTTTAGAACTCGCGCAGCGAGGCGACGACCAATTGCACGCTTCAGTCCCGCTTTTGTCACTTTCACCTCATCGGCCAAGCTAAAGATATCGAGAATGTCACGGTCGGTTTCAAAACCAATAGCACGTAGAAGCGTCGTCACCGGCAGCTTTTTCTTTCGATCGATGTATGCATACATCACGCTATTAATGTCAGTCGCGAATTCAATCCATGATCCCTTGAACGGAATGATTCTTGCGCTGTACAATTTGGTGCCATTTGCATGTCGACTCTGACCAAAAAAGACACCAGGTGAACGGTGCAATTGATTAACGATCACACGCTCTGCGCCATTCACGACGAACGAGCCTTGAGGCGTCATGTAAGGAATAGTGCCGAGATACACATCCTGTACGATGGTCTCAAAATCCTCGTGTTCAGGATCTGTGCAATATAATTTGAGCTTGGCCTTGAGCGGCACGCTGTATGTTAAACCGCGCTCGATGCACTCATTGATGGAGTATCGCGGCGGGTCAATGAAATAGTCCAAAAACTCCAACACGAATTGATTTCGGGTGTCAGTTATGGGAAAGTTTTCGCTGAAAACCTTGAACAGGCCTTCAGATTCACGGTTTTCTGGGTTAGTCTCCAATTGAAAGAACTCTTGGAAGGAGCGCAATTGGATATCCAGAAAGTCAGGGCGCGACAGCGGAAGCTCTACGGAGGAGAAGCTGATGCGCTCAGGGGAGTTTGGTTTCACCAGTGTCATGGTGTAGGGGTTCTATGGTGGAAACAAGCAGCGATGGGTGCAGGTTCAGACTTAGCAATAAAAATCCGGGTGGGGAACCTGCTTCCCCACCTGGATTTAACTTCGATTAAAGTATGTGCTTACTTAAGCTCAACTTCCGCACCGGCTTCTTCGAGTTGCTTCTTGAGGGCTTCGGCTTCGTCTTTTGCGACTCCCTCCTTTACAGGACGTGGAGCTCCATCAACGATTTCCTTTGCCTCTTTCAACCCGAGACCGGTGAGTTCCTTTACAGCCTTAACTACTGCGAGTTTAGCAGCACCTGCAGCTGTAAGGATCACATCAAATTCAGACTTTTCTTCGGCACCGCCTCCTTCACCACCGCCACTTGGGCCTGCAGCAGAGACCACTGCAGCAGCAGCAGGTTCGATACCGTGTTCGTCTTTTAAAATTTCGGCAAGCTCGTTGACCTCCTTTACAGTGAGGTTTACTAAGCTTTCTGCCATTGTTTTCAAATCAGCCATGATTGTTGATTGAATTATTTGGTTCTTAATTGATTGAATGTTGTCAAGCACCCCGAGATTCCAGGGCTTTGACCAAACCGGAAATGGTATTGCCACCAGACTGCAACGCTCCCAAGACATTCTTGACTGGCGATTGCAGCAATGTAACAATCTCACCCAAAAGCTCCTCCTTCGACTTGATCGAAGTAAGTGCTTCCAGTTGGTTCGCTCCTACGTAACAGGCTTGTTCCACATATGCAGCTTTCAGAACAGGCTTATCGTGCTTTTTGGCGAATTCCTTAATTAGCTTTGCTGGGACATTCCCAACGTCACCAAGCATCAGAGCCGTCTGACCCACAAGGGAACCGTACAACTCTTCAAAATTCTTCTCTTCGACGCGGTCCATTGCCTTGCGAAGAAGGGTGTTCTTCACCACGCGTACGATAACGTCTTTTTTAAAGCTTTCTCGACGAAGTGAAGTTGTCGTTTCTGCGTCCATCCCTGATGCATCAGTGAGGTACACAACGCTCTTCTCCCTCAAAACTTCAGAAAGCTCGTCGATCAATTGATTTTTCTCCTGTCGATTCATCTTTCCTAATTTAAGCGGTTGCCGATTTCTGTTCTACCTTAATTCCAGGTCCCATAGTCGAGCTTATAGCAATACTCATCATATATGTTCCCTTCGCTGCGGCCGGCTTCAATCGCATCAGTGTGCTAAGCACCTCTGCGGCGTTTTCTTCCAACTTTTTCGCATCGAATGAAACCTTCCCGACAGAGGCATGGATGATTCCATACTTATCGACCTTGAAATCAATCTTTCCAGTTTTAACATCCTGGACAGCCTTTCCAACTTCCATGGTGACAGTGCCGGATTTGGGGTTCGGCATCAAGCCGCGTGGGCCGAGAACTCGACCCAAAGCCCCCACCTTACCCATCACCTGGGGAGTGGTTATTATTACATCAATGTCGGTCCAGCCTCCCTTGATTTTGTCAATGTACTCGTCGAGTCCAACGAAGTCCGCACCGGCGTCCTTGGCATCCTGTTCTTTGTCAGGATTGCAAAGCACAAGTACGCGAACGGATTTACCTGTGCCGTGAGGCAAGGATACTGTTCCACGTACCATTTGGTTCGCCTTTCGTGGGTCAACGCCGAGTCGCACAGCAATGTCCACCGTCTCATCAAATTTGACATTAGAGCATTCTTTCACTAAGGCAGTTGCCTCAGCAAGAGAGTACATTTTGTCAATGTCGATTTTTTCAGCGTTTGCCCTTTGGTTCTTTGTTAATTGTCCCATTTTGCGCAATTATTGACGTTTAGAAGGGAGATGGCCCTTCGACTCGAAGCCCCATGCTGCGTGCAGTCCCAGCAACCATTTTCATGGCTGACTCGACTGTAAAGCAGTTTAAATCAGGCATCTTGTCTTCTGCGATAGTGCGAACTTGGTCCCACGTGACTTTACCATTTTTAATGCGATTAGGTTCAGGGGAGCCGCCTTTCAATTTGGCGGCTTCCATCAACTGCACCGCGGCGGGTGGTGTCTTTATGACAAAGTCGAATGATTTGTCACTGTAGACCGTGATCACAACAGGGCAAACGCGTCCAGCCTTATCTTGGGTTCTGCCGTTGAATTGCTTGCAGAATTCCATGATGTTCACCCCTTTCGCACCGAGAGCCGGTCCGACAGGAGGTGCTGGGTTGGCAGCGCCACCTCTGATTTGCAGTTTAATGAGTCCAGCTACTTCTTTAGCCATTGGTCATCTTTATTGAACAGTCCATATCATGCGCAAATGGGAAGCATTAGGGGTCATTGCGACGATGCAGTTGTCTGTTCCATTTTAAACTTCTTTTTCTACTTGTAAATAGCCAAGTTCTACCGGCGTTTTTCGACCGAAAATCTTAACCATTACTTTTAATTTCTTTTTTTCTTCGTTCACTTCTTCAATGTTGCCATTGAAGCCATTAAAAGGTCCGTCAGTTACTTTCACTAATTCACCAACCTTATAAGGAATATTTATTTCCTCCTCGCTGTCAGCCATGTCATCAATAACACCCAGGATGCGATTGATTTCATGCTGACGAACAGGCAAGGGTTCACCACGCTTCTCTGCGCCTAAAAAACCAATTACGCCAGTTGCGTTTCGAATTACGTGAGGCACCTCCCCAACGAGTGACGCCTCGACGTAGATGTAACCGGGAAATAGGTTACGCTCTTTGCTTACCTTCTTGCCGTTGCGAATCTGGAACACCTTTTCAACAGGAATTAAAATCTGTCCAACAAAGTGCTGTAATCCCGCAGCAGCAATTTCCGCCTCAAGAACATCTTTGATTTTCTTTTCTTGGCCGGATATCGCGCGAACGACATACCACTTTTTTTCAATATCACTCATGGTCGCAGTTTGTGGGGCCATTCCGGATTAAAATAATTCGTAAACCAAGCCAATCACACCCCGCCAAACTGAGTCCGCTGCATTAACACCGAACGCCCAGTCCATTACGAAAACCATGCCCGCGATAAGCAGGGATGCAACAAATACTAGCACTGAAGAGCCCTGCAACTCTTTCCAAGTTGGCCAAGTCACTTTCTGCACCAGTTCCTGGTACGACTCCTGCATGTATTGTGTGAATTGTGACATTTCATTTAAGTTTTGCACGGGCGGCAGGACTCGAACCTGCAACCAATGGTTTTGGAGACCACTACTCTACCAATTGAGCTACGCCCGTAGATGAGGAAGAAGGCAAACCCGATCGGGAGTGCCTTCTTCCGTTCGATTCAAGTCGCAGGATTGCGGTTATTCAATCACTGTTGTTACCTGACCTGCACCTACGGTACGACCACCTTCACGGATTGCGAAGCGTAATCCCGTGTCCATAGCAACTGGATTGATCAGGTGCACTTCGATGGTGACATTGTCACCAGGCATCACCATCTCTCGGCCAGCTTCCAAAACAATCTCACCGGTAACATCAGTAGTACGGAAGTAAAACTGAGGACGA
>DIHQ01000111.1:0-198 GCA_002420235.1 Flavobacteriales bacterium UBA5692 | reverse complement strand
ACGGAAGTAAAACTGAGGACGATACTTGTTGTGGAAAGGTGTGTGTCGACCTCCTTCTTCTTTCTTCAGGATATAGACCTCTGCCTTGAATTTAGTATGCGGCGTGATTGTTCCTGGCTTTGCGATAACCATACCACGTCTGATGTCAGACTTCTCAATACCACGAAGCAAAAGACCAACATTATCACCCGCTTCACC
>DIHQ01000006.1 GCA_002420235.1 Flavobacteriales bacterium UBA5692 | reverse complement strand
GCCCATGCTCAACTCACCATCTCTTGCACCGCGCAAAAAGTGGTACTCCACTCCAGACACAACACGATTGGGAAGTTTTGATACGTACGAATCGTTCGTCTTCGAAATGGTGTGGTACTCTTCGATGGCTTCCAATTCGTGTTCTGCCCACAGCTGTAAGGAATCAAGGAGGGAACTAGCACCATTAACCCAACCGTTTCCTCCATTCGTAGCATCAAATCCATCCAATCCCCAATCGAAGTCTTCCACTTCATAAACGAGCACGTCATTTGTCCAATGAATTGTTCCTCCCTTGTTAAATTGAAACCAAGACGTCCAACGTTTAGTCCACTGCATCTCGACACCTGCATCAAATCCCCAACCTTTGTTTCTTAACGATGGTGAACGATTCGTCACAGAATGCACCAAAGAATCCATTTGACCTAAAGCTTGAGCTCGATAGACCGAATTCAGTCCACTGCTGACAAAACGCCCTCCCCCCTGAAGATTCCATGACCAGTCCGCGGCATTGGTGGTCAGACCCCATTCGTTCTCTTCAATATCCAGATGATGGAAACCGTGCAAGCGATGTATGCGCATTCCAGCGCTCAAGCATTCTCCAAACACATGTTGGAATCCAATACCAAATGAGCGGAAATGCGATAAACTCGCGTCCAAAGGAGTCAAATCAATGGTCGCTGCATCCGCGTCATTAAATGTGGCATTACCTGCAAAAGGAAGCTGTAAGAGATCTGCCGGCACTTCGAAACCAGCTTGCACGTTCTCAGATGCCACGAATTCGATGAAAGTATTCCGTTTTTTACCAGGAAAAAATCCAGCGCTGAACAATGTGATTGAAGCATTAGCCTCAACAACATTAGACCCAGCAAAATCTTCAAAAATTGAATTTAAATCTACTTGCGGAGAAGATTGGCCATAGGACGAAGTTAGCCATGTTGCAGGGTGTACAAGCGTATTGGAAGCCATAAAACTGCCGGTGCTTAGGATAGAGAAATAGCCGTGGTCAGGCTGACCTGTGATGCGCCAGTCCCGGTGCTGTGGAGACATGGAATTGAAAGCAACGCTTGGCACCCATTGTGCTTTCGAAACGATTGTCAGAAGCATGGCTAAACCAAAAATGAATGATTCTTTGCGTTTCATGGATCGGGATCAATTTGACATTCGACTTTTGCGGCAATTCTCATGGATACGAGATCATCAGCGAATACTTGAATTGACTCTCCAATGCCTGCGCCTGTGGTTGCCAACGTCCAGGATAGCGCTACTGCAGTGCATTGCATTTCTAATAACTCCAATGCCAACGTTCGATTTAACACATAGTCCACTGTTACAATTGCTGGGGTATCGGCACCGCCTGGAATTGCGATGTCAGGTCCAGCAAGCAAAGAATCACCATGGATGTTGATGAAGTTTACCGAACCATTTAATTCCAGCGGCAAAGCGTTGTCTACGATAAATCGCAACGTCAAAGAGGACACGTCCATCCAATCAAGAGGTGGCGCAACGCCATCTCGTAATGCTTGTGAAATGGGTGTTAATAGCGTATCCCTCCACGTTAGACCCTTAACCCAACCAGCCAACGGCACTTCAAATGAACCTGAACAACTTAAGACGTCTGTGGCCATTGCAAATTGCCCTCCTGAAGGATTCGGCAGGACGTCTACAGCGCCGATGAGCAGCAAACTGTCATTGGCCAAGTTCATCACATCGGACAGAGTAGGAACCATGCCTGTGTTGTCTAAAACATGCGAAATCCACGTAGTATCGCCAACGGCGGGGGCTCCTTCAAAAACAGGAAACTCATGAACCGCATTTCCATGCAATGGTGTATGGCTTCCATCGGCCAGAAGCGAAAGTTCTGATACCTCAAGGCCCAAATCCACCCCAAACGAGTTTTTAACTTCCAACAGCAAACGAGGTGCACTGAGGTAGAATAGTGCAGGGTCCCAGCTGGTAAGCTCAGGTATGGCAACCTGAGCCTCAATATTGTGTGATAATTCCGAAGAAAATTTACCGAAAACGCCAGCGACGGTCGCTTCATCAAATGATGCCTTGATAGTAAGCAACTCGCCTGCCTCTACAGGCTGACCCGAAGAAACCAGAACGAAGCTCCAATCCCACTCCAAACTCAGCATCTCCTCTCCTGCTCCGATCAACGATATTTGAGATAAGGGAATAAGTACTTCCGTAGACTCCCCAACTGCATCCGTGCTCAAGGTGACAACAAGCGGCTCACCTGCGGATACGATGTTGTCGCATCGTCCCAATGCAATGATTTCAATTGGTAAGTAAGAATCAATTTGAATTGCCAGAACCCCACCACCCAACCAGACAGAGTCAACTTCTGTCAAATTCGGAATAGGTACCTCCATTGAAATTGAGAAATCGACACCGAACTCGGCGCCAGCAGGTAAGAGCGATAAGACCTCTGCCTCTTCATCCTCCAAGTCAATCGTGGACTGTGCAGATTCTGACAATGGGACCAACAAAATTGGCGCCGTCTCGAAGGCGTCAAATGGAAAAACAGCTGTTACTTCTCCTGTTGTCGCAGTCTCCAGTGTTCCATCAAATTCGATGGCTTCTATGACCTCCGCAAAACGCCAGTCTCCGTGGACTAAAGGCACAGCAAATGCCGGATCCAATATTCCCGTTATTTCGGTCTCTTCAGAGATATTGAATTCATGTTTGGTACAACTCGCTGCTATCAGTACCATTAGCATCCATCCAAAAAATGGAATCCTTACATGCATCCGTCTCAAATTTTGAATCCTTCGCATGATATCGCATACGTATGTCGGCGATTTTTAGTTGCTAATGCACTTCATTTATTTTGGTTTTGAACCTTAGTTGCCAGCATCGATGAGGCTGCTGAGTTAAGGCGATCAGCTGGACAAAGTATATGTTTTACTTTCCATTAAATCGCGGTATACCCTTCTGCATCATCAAATGCGCCATTTCTAAAATCTACAATTGGTTTGGAGCAATCGCTCAAAACCTGGGATTTATACCTGTGGACCTTTTTAACGAATTAGATGTAACAGGAAAATTATCTTCTTCTTAGGAAAAATGATTTTGAACGAGATTTATAGTATGAATTCGGCTTGGAAAATGACCGCTGTTGTTTTCGGTTTGTTGCTTCTGTTGCATTCGTTTGTTTTCGCGCAATCAGATTGTTCTTGCATTACGCAGGCAGCCTTAAAAGGTGATGTCAATCCCGCTGATAGCCCAGCTTTTTCTCTGGTTCCTAACCATCTCACTATGAAATCGGGCATCTACCTGAGAACAGAGACCTTGGATGCTTTAGAAGCCATGGCCGATGCAGCTCGCGAAGATGGTATAGACATCCAGGTAATTTCGGCCATGCGAACGTGGTCTCACCAACGGCGCATTTGGAATGGAAAATGGAATAGCACTCGGTTTATGGGCTTTACTGGGGCTAGGCGAGCCACCGAAATCCTTCGCTACAGCTCCATGCCCGGAACATCTCGTCACCATTGGGGGACGGATGTGGATTTGAATGCTCTGAAAAACAGTTATTTCGAGAGCGGTACTGGCAAATTTGTTTATGCCTGGCTCAGGGACAACGCGGCATCATTTGGGTTTGTACAGGTTTATGGCGACATGAAAAACGGACGCACTGGGTATCAGGAAGAAAAATGGCATTGGTCATTTTGGCCGTTGGCCAACCGTTTCCTCCGATGCTACCTCGAGCTTATTCCAGATGAGGGATTGTCTGGATTTGAGGGTGCTGAATACGGCGATTCCCTTGACGTCATTGATCGTTACGTCCAAGGTATTGATGGCCTTCACTAGTTCGTTTAAAACGCGAATGGTTTGCGTCAATTAACCACCTCGCCTCAGGTCGAGCGATTAAACGGGCGTTGTTATAGGCCATTTCCAAAGTGAGCAAATTGAGGCCGTGATAACAGCCATGGTGTTCATCCCATTTCACAGTGATTACGACATTCACGTCGTTTTGGCGCACCTGGAGCGGAAGCATTAAAACCACACATTTCTCTTTTGCGTACCAGGATGGAACGGCAAGTTTATAATCCATGTGAAGTCGATCTAAAGCACGATCTAGGGCAGCCTCAAACCATGCCACTAAACGGTCCATACCTTCATCGTTGTTGAGACTCAAGCCAGCCTCATCCAAATACTCCATGTATCTTTCTTTCCCGACAACGCGCATGTCCGGCAACAGAATCCGATCCTCAGTTGCTTCACGAATTAAGTAGCGCGGGATGCGACTTACATTTTCCACCAAAATGCTCGGCCAGTCGCATTCAGGCCCTCCAGATTGCAAGGAATAAAATGCTTGCTCAGAATGCGTGATAAAGCGGGGACGAAAAGGTAAATCGTCATATCCTTGCAAGATGTCTCCTAGCCCTATTCCGTCCTTAGTACTGAAACCTCGAAGAAACCACTCCTGAGCATCGTCTCGCTTATTAGGACAAAAAACTGCATAAATATCTTTCTCATTTCTGGTCGTAAGGCCTGTATGAAACACTGCAGATTGGCAATCCGAATGAACGCTCAAAAGGCCATCCTCCATAACTTTTTCAAACATGTGGTTAAAGTAGCTTCTAAGCATTCGACCGTTCTTGCCCCAATGTTCGTTGGCGGCCAAAGCTTTGAGTCGATCTAAAGGCTCCGGATAATTCGGAACAAAGGCAAAATCAAATAAACGCATGCACCTGATGATTCTGTCAGAGATCCCGCATCAAAAACAGGAACAATCCAACGACCCTATCGCAAGGAGTGAAAATCGAATATACAGATAATGTTCAATGGTTTCCCGAACACGCCTGTCTGTTAACCCATGTGAAGGCCTCTGCCAAACGCTCACCCCAATCCGCTTCAAAGTGGCTTGCTCCTCGATATATCTTGATCTTCATACATGCCCCTCCTGCATCTAGCAGTTTTATCATGCGGTCAATACCCGGCTGGAGTTCAGTTTCTAAACCCACCGTTCCATTATCAATCCAAACCGGCCGATGCGTAAAACTTAATTCCTGATCTGCTAGGACTTCGCTATAATCGAAGCCCTTATACGCAAATGCCGGTGACATGCATATGGCTCCGTCGAATGCGTCGGGATATTGGGACAACGCAATGAGAGATATCAATCCACCCATGGACGATCCGGCCACATAAAACTGAACGTTTCCAGCGCAGTTGAACTGCGAAATTGCCAGTTTTTTGCCCTCACTTGCTAGCCATTTCACATAACTTCTCCCATTCCGTGTCCAACTGTATTCGGAAAAGCGATCTTCTGTGCAATCGATGCCAAGAATAGCTATCGAGATGCCATCTTCCAGCAATCCAGTTGCAACTTCATCCACACCCCAATCCACACCAAAATTGGATATGGTTGGATCGAAAAGGTTACGTCCGTCGTTCATGAGTAAAACAGCGGTGACTTCTTGGCCATCATCAGGTGACCATGCCCAAATATTTCGGGGAATCAAATCCTGAATCGGCAATTCTCCTAGTTCTTTCACGTATCCGGTTACTTGGCCGAAGGTCCGCGAGGTGGCAGTTCCCTCATTCCACGCAAACACCGTGTCGCGCAAAAGGGTGTCGGAAGCTATTTGCAAGATTCGATTGGTTCGCAAGAAGCCATCCACATCGAGAGCTTCAGTGGCCCATGACCCAAGCGTTAATTTGCACTCCACCTCGACTGCAGGTACTTGAAAGGATCCTCTGTAGGTATCATCACCAATCGGCTCCAGAACCACACCGTCAGATCGCCATTCCCCCAGGGCAATTGAACTACCTGCCAAAAAAGGCTTTACCGTAATTCCTGGAGCATATAACTCGAACTGGACAATGAAAATGTCATCGGCTGTAGTTGAAGGGGCGCAGCACCCCGTTATTCTCAACAAAATTAATGCACTGAAACACCTTAAACTTGGCTTCATAATACCGCAAAGATGCAGCAATCAATCCAGTGATGAAGGAGCGACGTGAATCCGAAGAATGCGCGTGGCTTCTTCACGAACAGCATTGGTTTTTTTGAACTTCCAAAGTTTCTCCCTGGCTGCGCGTCCCGCCGATTCAACAGAGACGATGGGATCTGCATAAGTCAAGTCCAGACCGCTCCACAATCGTTCCATCGGCGGTTGGGTCCACGGCGAATGAAGGTATTCAATAGGCATTTTTACCAATTCCGGCACCCATTCCCTGATAAATAATCCTTCTGAATCCCGCTCCATACTCTGTTTAACCGGATTGTAGATGCGAATTGTATTGATTCCCGTAACACCGGCTTGCATTTGAAATTGACTGAAATGAATGCCCGGCTCAAAATCGAGGAAGCAGCGTGCCAAATGTTCCACGCCAGCCTGCCACGGATGATCCAAATGATGCGTTAGAAAACTGACCAACATGGCCCGCATACGGAAGTTTAAGTACCCAGTATTTATGACGCACCGCATACAGGCATCCACAAGCGGAATACCCGTCTTCCCTTCTTTCCACGCCGCAAGGGATTCGGGAGTACCGTGATAAGGGAAATCTGCATACCCGCGGTTCACACTTTCAAACTCGATGCGACACTCCGATTCAAACTTCTGTATGAAATGCCCTTGCCAACGCAAGCGACTACCAAAGGCTTTGAGGTCCATTTTTGCACGCGGAACATCAGCATTTTGGAAGGTTTGGTATACTTGCCGCATACTTAAGCAGCCCCAAGCTAAATAGGGCGAAAGACGACTGCACGATTTACGACTCTCCAGTGGCCGACCAATTTGGCGCCGGTAACCTTTGACGCGACCCTCAAAAAATGTTTGAAGGTAACGTCGGGCCTCGCGCTCTCCACCCTTTTGAAAAGGTCCACAGCCTCCAGGGTCGTTGCAATGTGTGACGTGAGGAGTTTCGACACAAGCCCACCCCGGCGGCCATTCCGGAACTTCGAACCGCTCAAGATTTGGACCTGGGGACGCTCGAGTCAACCCACCACGCATGGTATTATGCCAGTCATTGGCCCATTTTTTCCGGTGCTTTAAACCACGGTATATAGCCTGCTGACGTTGCTCATGCCATGGGATTTCATTTATTCGGACCCAACGGGTGATGGCTTGATCGCGAATAAAAGTGTGGGCAAGACCTGTCTCCTGGTAGCTGTATAAGGCCCGGATGCCAGATACTTCGTGCAAGTACTTCAGGACATCTAAAGCAGGAGCATGAAGCACAGCCGTCTGCACTGGCCAGTTAAGCGCCCGTACTTCTTTACATAAAGCAGTCCAAGCTTGCCACCGAAAAGTCAAATGGCGATTACTTGTAGTGAGGTGAGCGAGGTCCGTTGGCTCGTAAATATGCAGCAGGAGCACCTGTCTTCCTCGGCTCAAGGCATTGGCGAGTGGGGTGTGATCACGGATTCGGAGGTCTCGCTTGAACCATACAACGTCAATTCCACGGTTCGAATGGCTATACTGCATGGATGTCCAACAGCGCTGAAATTTAGTTTGTTCTGAGTGTACTAACTGTTCTTTACTGCTTGCTTACTTCCATTGTCCAAAACCCATTTTTCCGATGTCATCCTGCTCGTCAAGGATTAGTGAATATCATTAACGCAAACCAGTCTGGCGCATCCTGAAAAATCCAATGGTTTCAGTCGCAATATTTCAAGCCGTATCCACTTACATCCTAGTTTTTGGCTAATTGTTTGTTTACACAATCACTAGCCAATACTTCAATCAGATCACTATTACCTCAACTTGTGTTCCTTTTGTGGGCGTCACGGTCCTGTCATCTGATTCGGTAAGGAAAAATCGAGCCATCCTTTAAACTGAATCATCCACGCTGTGTCTCAGGCGTTAGCTCACCGGTTTGTCATACAACTTAAAGCAGAGGAAATTTGAAAATCCGTGAACATTGCTCGTATATCAATTGTGCACGTGATTTGCATCTTCGTTGATACAGTTGAATGCATCGTACGATTAAGATCCAGTAAGACCATCGGATTTACAATATCTTAAAATCAAAGAACCGCGCCGAGTTGGAATTTGACTTCTAACTGCGACGCGGTTCCTCCGCGGCTTCATCGCAAGCGATGCGGGAGGATTGGCGGACCAAACGCTTCCCATTAGGCACACGGTATGCTTGTCTTTAGCTTGTCATTTGCATTCTCAGCAACCCGTTTAGCACGGGAAGCTTTGGGTTTACACCCTCAGCCCATGATTCGCCATTTCAAGCGTTGGATTAACGGTTACCCGCTTCTCCTGAGTTGATAGATTCCCTTCTTCCGCTTTGCAGCGGATTCCGGTTTTCCTTCATTCATCAGCGTTTATGCATTGCAATGGTCTACTGGCGGCTGGTCCTTCTCAGTTCCAGGGCGCTCCCCTAACCACGTGGGGGCTATCTTTCG
>DIHQ01000107.1 GCA_002420235.1 Flavobacteriales bacterium UBA5692 | reverse complement strand
ATCGATTATGCACCCGTTTTTAATACTGGATTACCGGATTCTTTCCCGCTTTGCAATGGCGACAGTATTTGGGTATCGGCCAACGTCGGTGCAACTGTTTATGAATGGAGCTCGGGCGACAGTACTTCAGGGATTTGGATTGACAGCCCCGGGAATTATACCCTAACGACGCCCGTACAGGGATGCCAATACAGCACGACTGTGTCCGTTTATAATGTCCCACTTCCCGTTTTCGAACTTGGCGAAGACCTCACACTTTGCGACGGTGAAAGTGCGATATTGAGCACAGAATTGGCAACTGCAGATGCAATCTTGTGGTCCGACGGTTCGAGCGAACCGACCCTCGAGGTCTCAAGCACAGGCACCTACAGTGTAGTGGTAACTGAAAATGGCTGTTCAAGCGAGGACGCCGTGTCCATCACTGTGCAAGCGTTACCCATTTTCGACTTAGGTCCAAATCAACAGTTATGCCCGGATGAAGAAGCATATCTGTACATCTATCCTCTTCCGGAGGAGGCTTCGTTCAGTTGGAACATTGCCCATTACGAGCCGACACTAACAACATCTTCACCTGGAATGTACACGGCACTAGTGAATTGGAACGGTTGCCTTTGGACAGATGAGGTGATCGTTGAACGTGCTGCTCCATTGTTTATCGATATTGCTGAACCGCTCTCTTTTTGCGAAGGAGAATCCATGGTGGTGAGCGGTGAAAACCCTCCCAATCTGTTCCCTGTTAATTATAGCTGGAACAACGGCGAGACCACCCCCGCAATCCAAATCAATCGCCAAGGTATTTACGAGGTGACGGCAACCAACGCATGCGATACCATTTCAAAAACATTCGAGGTGACTCTTGAATATTGCGGGTGCCCCATATACGTTCCAAATGCATTCACCCCGGACAACGACGGAGCCAATGATTTATTCCAACCGGTATTAAGCTGCGAGCCCGAAAGCTATTTACTCAAAATATTTAATTCGTGGGGCGAAATCATTTTTGCCACCGACGACCCTGAAACGGGTTGGTTCGGTCAAGTCGAAGAAGATCCTTCATCAACTGATTACTCGGGCTATTTCACACGAAGCAATGTTTACCATTGGCGAATCGAAGTCCAGTTCCCAGACGATGAAAATTCCCCGCCATCGGCGCGTCTCGAGTTCCAAGGGCATGTCCATATGATTCGCTAAACATCAGCGTTTCAGCAGCGGGATGGCCGCATGTTCTGCAGGCCCAGTCAACATCAGGACAAATGCTCCTCTGGGCCAACTGCTTGTTTCCAGCCGTTGCTGCGGACCATTCCATGTTCCTTGCGCGGTGCACATTCCGAGCGCGTTGAACACTTGCCACTCCGTGAACTGGCCTGAAGCGTTGACCGTCAGTCCACCAGAAATGATCGGATTTGGATACGCAGATATTGCACCCCCCGCCTCGGATAACTCAATATCAACGGCAGACGTCACGCTCACAAATTCTTTCAATTCATCAAACGCAAACGTACCGTTGTAGTCAAAGAAAATGTTCAAGGGTGAACCATTGTCATCTAACGATTGAACGGTGCAGGTGCCGTTGGCACCACCCCATGAGCCACCATTCATTCCGTCTCCATAGTCATCGGTCAGTGTGAAAGAATAGCATCCATCACTCGGGATGCTTACTGGGATCTCATACAGTGTTTGGTTATCATAAGAACCTGGCAACGCGAGAGCGACAATCAACCCGAAAGAATTACGAATTTCCCATCCCGTTTCACCGCCCCAACCATCCGTGAGCAGTGTGATGAGCCACTCCGAAGTTGCCGAATCGGATACACTTACTGTCGCCTCGATAGAATCATTATCCGCATCTTCATCCGCTGCGACGGCGCGCACGGAAAATGTAGTTTCATTCGTAAAGGCATAGCTACCAATAGTAAATTCTGTTGATTCGTAGGTATTAAGCTCACCGGACCATTCCGCGCTCAAAACCACTTCATCATCAATTTCCATAAGGACCAACAAGGCATTCGAACTTTCCGCCAAAAACGCCTCGCTTCCCAAGTTGGTTAACTGCACCGTGATGGGAGTTTCATCCCCAGCGCAGATAGAAGATTCTCCAAGGTAGGCATTTACTGAAATATCATTAGCTAGAGCTGGCTGCATCTGCAATTTCCAGTTGGTCTCCATGTATTCGAAGGTACCGGGGTCGTAGCTCATCCCGTTCAGCAAGTACACCTCATCATTCAGAACAAAAGATGCCGGAGCCCATCGCGACATTCCAGGATGCGATGGCAACTGGAACCACGTATCTGCGACTGGATCGTATTGCCAAAACTCACCTTCTTCCATGGAACTGTGGTCTTCACCGTCCCCGCTTAATGCATAGCCTTTGCCGGCGTATGAAAATTGCGTGCCCGCAACGCGCCCTTCAGCAGGCAGGCTTGCCACCTCGGCCCACTGTTCTGTGGACGGATCGTAGCGGTACATCTCATTGTAGATGTTTGGACCGTTGTGGCCGAAGCCTACGTAGATCATGCCGTCGATACCAAATTGATACGGGTGGTGCCGCTCGCTCGCGGGGAAATTTGGCTTCTGGCTCCAAGAATCGGTCGCCATGTCGTACTCCCACCAGTCATTCGTGTCCCCATTAGGGCCTCCGCCCAATCCGACGAAGATTTTGCCGTCCTCCGCAATGAATGCCGGGTGGGTGCGCGCTGAGCAGGGGCACGAGGCCTTTTCTGTCCATTCTCCAGACGATGGGTCGTACATCCACAGATCATTGAGGTAACCTGAATTGCTCAAGCCGAATCCCATCCAAGCCTGCCCATTCCACTGGTCGCCAATGGTGTAGCCTCGAGCTGCGCCGGGAAAATCCGGCAGTGCCGTCCAGGCGTCGGCCACAGGGTCATACTCGTACATCTCGTCGGTATACCCGCTGGTGGATTCACCAGCCAAGAGGTAGCCCTTGCCGTTGAGGGCAAAACCGTAACTGTGGTTTGAAACAAATCCGTTAGGAAGCGGGGCTACTTCTGTCCATCCTTGGGAAAATATTGGGGCGCACCACAGAAGTGCGCAGAGGCCGAGGGCCAGCGGTTTCATACAGGTCATGCACGCAAGTTACTTGCGTTTCCCTGTACCTTCGTACCGTGAAGCACCTCTTCAGCGTACTTTTTTTGTCATTTCTTACCTCATGCGCTTTTCAGGCCCATGCGCAGTCGCACCAGCTCAGCGGCTACATACAGGACGAGGCCAGTGGTGAGATGCTCCTCGGGGCGACGCTTTGGTGCGAATCGGTCCAGGCGGGAACGGGCACGAACGCTTACGGGTATTACTCCATTGCCTTGCCCACAGGCACCCACCAGCTTACCGTGTCCTACATTGGATACACCCCGCAGATTTACGAGGTCCAGTTGAGCGGCGACCTGAAATTGGATTTTGAACTGAGTGCAGGTATCGCCATCGATGAGGCCGTCGTCACCGGAGAAGCCTTCAACCGCATCGAAGACCAAGTGCAAATGTCCAAGATAGAAATCCCGATGGATCAGGTTCGTCGTTTACCGGCCATCGGCGGCGAGGTGGACCTGTTGAAAAGCCTCCAGCTCATGCCAGGGGTTCAATCGGGCGGCGAGGGCACGTCTGGCCTGTATGTTCGAGGTGGCAGTCCCGACCAAAATCTCATCATCCTCGACGGTGTACCGCTGTACAGTGTGAGTCACTTGTTTGGATTTTTTTCAGTTTTCAACTCCGATGCGGTCAAGCAAATGACGATAACCAAAGGAGGTTTTCCCGCACGCTTCGGGGGACGACTGTCGTCCGTGTTAGAGGTGAACATGAAAGACGGAAATATGAAAGAAGTTCACGGTACGGCCAATATGTCGATTATCGCCTCAAAATTCATGGTGGAAGGCCCCATCGTGAAGGATAAAGCCTCCTTCATGATTAGTGGCCGAAGAACGTACATGGACTTTCTCATCAATCCCATAATCAAAGGAATAAATAGGCGAAATCAAGATATACAGACCAATCCCCGGTACTTCTTTTACGACCTCAACGGCAAAGTCAATTGGCGCGCCGGGGACAGGGACCGTATTTACCTGAGTTTCTTTAACGGAAAGGATGATTTTGGACTGGCTGCGACAGAAAATTCTGGTGTATCCCAGACCTCTATTGACTTCACATTGGATTGGTTCAATAGTGTGGCGGCAGCCCGATGGAACCACGAATGGTTATCCAAATTATTTTCAAACCTAACGGTGACTCGAAGCGAATATGTCTTCAACACGGGCATAGAATTTGCAGAAACCGAAAACGCTGCCAGCGACTCCACGACCGAGCGATTTAATAGCTTGTACCGAAGCGGAATTTTAGACTACTCAGCACGTTTAGACTTTAACTGCGCTTTGACCAATGCGCATTATCTACGCTTTGGAGGCAACATCACCTTGCACCAATTCAATCCGGGAGCCACAACGTTCCAAGCAGAATTTGGTCAAAGTTTCCCCAGCATTGATACAACGCTCGGAGCGGAAGGGGTGCGATCAGTGGAACGGTTTGTGTACATCGAAGATGAGATACAAGTTTCGAAGAGATTCAAAGCGAACCTCGGACTCCACGGAGCACTATTAAAGGTCAATGGCACCGCATTTGCATCGCTGCAACCGAGGGTCGCTCTCAATTACCGTCTTCGAAATGGCGGTGCGCTCAAAGCCTCATATGCCCGAATGAACCAATTTGTTCACCTCCTTACCAACGAGGGTTTATCACTTCCCACCGATTTGTGGGTGCCGGCCACTAATCGGATCGACCCCCAATCGAGTCAGCAATGGGCGGCCGGATGGGCCAAAACATTTGGTGCTTTGGAATGCAGTGTTGAGGGATATTACAAATCCATGGAGGGGCTGTTAAGCTATCGGGAAGGTGCAAGTTTCAGTAACACCGTCAATGCCGATTGGGAGGATCAGGTCAGGCAAGGAATAGGAACCGCCTATGGGTTGGAATTTTTATTGCAGAAAAAACAAGGCCGAACTACCGGATGGATTGGTTATACCCTAAGTTGGGCGGAACGGCAGTTTGATGAAATCAATAGCGGAAATTGGTTCCCATACACCTACGACCGTCGCCACGATGCCTCCGTTGTTCTCATGCACCGATTCTCCGACCACATTGACTTCTCGGCAACATGGGTATACGGCACGGGCCGAGCCCTGACGCTACCCGAGTCGACATTCCGAGCTTTTGTACCTACTAGTTTTACAGGCTACTCCCCTCAGTTGAACGGGACCGATGTATTCATCCCGAGTGCGAAAAACACCTATCGTCAGAGCCCGTATCACCGGGCAGACCTGTCGCTGACCTTTGTCAAAGAAAAAGGTGGCTTCACCCGCTCATGGATTTTTAGCGTTTACAACGTTTACAACAATCTGAACCCCTTCTTTTCCTTGGTCGATGAGAATGAAGACGGCTCCCGTTCCATTCGGGAATACGGTGTTTTTCCATCCATTCCATCTATTGCTTGGCGTGCAGAATTTTAATCCCATGAAGCACCTCAATCTCCTTCCAGCTTTGATACTCTGTGCTACCGGATGTGGCAAGTTTGGCGATGGGGTCGTTCGCGAAATTGACTTCCCTGAGCACGATCCGAAAATCGCAGTGACTTTCATGGCGCGTCCGCTGGCGGACTCCTTGGTAGCCCGTGCCCATTCGTCCGCCGGCATCCTCGACTCCATCGGTAGCAAACGGATCAAAGAAGCCGTGTACACCCTCGAACACGCTACTGGAAACAGCATAACATGGGGCGGCGAGGCCGATTGGGTGGAAGGCTTGGGGCACGTATTAACTGATGTCGAATTGGAAGACGGGAATTGGACGCTAACCGTAGAAGCCCCAGAGTTTGAGGCGGTCACCGCAGAGCAGGTCATGCCTCCGCAAATCGACAGCGTCGGAATTTACGCCTATTCGTATGCGACTGCCATCGAAGATGAATTCGTAGAGGAAAATGAAGAGAATACCTATTTGTCTCGTACCATTGACTTCTCACTAACGCTTCCCAATCGACCGGATGCAGCAGATTACTTCCTCGTCCGGGCCCAGAAGATATTCAATTGGGAGGATTTCGAAGAGGATGAGGATGAGGATGAGGAAGTAAAATTCGGAGGCTACGTAGTGCTCAATCCCCGCGTGGAAGACGACCCGCGCATCGTTTGGAATCAATTATGTCGCGGGTACTTAATCCAGGACATCAACCCCGTGGAAGCACTGAATGGTCTGCCTTTCCAACTTTTCCAAGAAGCTTGGGGTCCGGAATTGGAGGCTATATCGGCCGAACCAATCGTCATCGAAGTTTGTGCCATTTCTGCCGAAATGGCGCGGTACTATGATCGATTAGATTTGATTCAAAATACGGGCAATGGGCCCCTTTCTGCAGAACCCCTTTTGGCTTACAGTAACATCAGCAGCGGATACGGGTGCTTCGGTCTCTATACGAGCAGCATACTCCCCCTTACTTTTGAATAAGAGACTGTCAGACGGCGATTAGGCCCATTGCACTCATCGCACCGTAGAGTCCGCCCAACAACAGCATTGAGAACGCTGTGACCAACCGACGGCGGCGTTGCATCTGCAATACTTTGGAGAGGTGTCCTTTGGAGAGGTTACGCAGTTGTTGACTCAGCTGCTGATCACCATTACGCAATGCCGCTTTAGACTGATTGACCAACCGCCAATACACCTTCCAACGGTTGGTGATTCGCATTTGGTATTGCACTGCTTTTGGACCGTAAATCAGGGTGATAACCCCCAATATCACCAAAATCAAGGTAGAACTCGTCATACTTTTGTCTACGTTAACCAATGCAAAAGGTTACACTTGATTAGATGATTTTGAATCGTTTAAACCGAATCCTCTGCGGCATCGCCTCTTTCGCCTTTGCTTCCATTGCGACGGGCCAAAGCGCTATCGATGCCGAACAACCCTTTACTGCGCATTCAGCGGGAACCGTACCGTGGGGTTCGACGCAAATCGAAGCCGGCGGCTGGCTCCAATGGTCAACACCAGACGGGGCAGATATGGAAGAGTTCAGCTACGCTGTGCCAGTGGGCGTCATTCGATACGGGTTTCGAGATCGGGTTGAAGTTCGGGTTGGCGCGCGGTTCTCCCAATCGCTCGGTGAAGCAGAGGAGGCACGCGGCGGCATCAAATGGAACATCGTTCCGAATGCCGACCGGTTTCGAGTCGCGTGGGTGTCGGAACTGGAGGCGGACCTTAACCGAGTCACCTCGAGCACACGCGTCCCCTCTTGGCACCGAATGTGTGCGGAATGGACGGACGGAAAACGCTGGTCTGCCCGTGCCAATTGGGGCGTGCGCTGGGGTGCGGACTCAACTGAGATGGTTGTTACCGGAGCCGTGGCTCGTCAAGTTGGATGGCAAGGCTGGACAGTATTTTTTGAGCCGGTGTGGCAAACAACTGGGGGAATGAGGCTCCATTCGGGGGCATTGCTTGATGTCGACGAGATTGCCCAGGTTAACGTGGGATTCGAACAAGCACTTAAAAACGATGCCTTCCGGTTCACTTTCGGCTACTGTCGTCGTATTTTACCTTCCTCAACAAATCCTTGATCCTTCCTTCATGGCAACCGATCGCATTCCCCGCATCCTGAGCTTAGTCGGTCTGGCCCTCATCGAAACCGGCACTGCGTTCAAACTCAATCACCTCATGGGTGCTGAGACGGTGTTTAATGTGGGAGCGGTAGTGCTGATCATCGGACTGCTGCTTTGGGCCATAGCGTTACTGCGCGCGAAGCGTTGAGATAAGAACCTATGCCCCGGTTAACTGGTTACCCTACCGTGCTGCCTATTGAACCGGACAACTTCAAAAACGACGGAGCCTCTCTCGACCCGGAGGTCATCGATCGCATCATCGAAATGGCATGGGAAGATCGCACGCCGTTTGAGGCGATTGAGATGCAATACGGGCTCAAGGAAAACCACGTCCGAGCCATCATGCGCAAACATATGAAGCGCAGCTCCTTTCATATGTGGCGCAAGCGCGTCAAAGGCCGCACCACCAAGCACCAAAGCAATCGGAATGGGAACATCAATCGCTTCAAAAGCGCAAACCAAAAAGGATAAAAAAACCCCCAGCGCTTTCGCGCTGGGGGAAGTCGGTATTTAATTTGACCGCAGATTAAAATCCGTAACTAACAGAAAGTTGAATGTTCGGAAGCATACTCCAGGCAAAATTTGACTTAATGTCGTCCATCTCGGCTGCGCGGTCATCTGGATGTTCGTCATATTCATCCATGTCTCCAGTGTACTGAATAACGGCACCACCTGTGGATAAAACGCCTAAATCAAAACCGGCTTGAAAACCCTTAACCGGCTTTGAACCAAAGTTTAAACCAAAATACATCACGGGATTTTCGGTGTAGGTGACACTATACGAAGCATACTCATCTTCGCCCGCATGCATTGGGATGGAAGCTGTGAGATTATTCTCAATTTGTCCTGAGGCCAATCCCACATTAAATCCGATCGGCAATTTTTCAAATGGTCGATGTCTCCAGAAAACGCCCATCCAAGACGAAGTTCCAGTGGCAGTGTAAGGGCCCAGCACATCTAATTCAGGCAAAAATCCCTCAGGAACATCACCTTCAGGTAATCCACCAAACCCGACGCTGATTGTATTCTTCGCATCAATGTTGTAGGACAAGTTCAGAGCTGGTCCAAAGGGACTGATGGACAGTCCGGCTCCGTATGTGGCAAATTCTTTTTCCGAAGCCTCTTGTGCAGAGACCACAGACGCAGCAGCAATGATAAATGCTGCAGACAAAAGTGTAATTACTTTTTTCATTTGAATAATTAAATAAGGCCGCAAATTTGAGCTATCGAAATTAAATCCCCAAATGAATAACTTTGATTTTTTAAAATCGCCATTCGTGTTAGTTTGTCCGTCCAAAATCCACAGCTTTTTTCTTTCATATGCGTCAAATCTCCTTATCTATTCTCGTAATTATCGTGGCTTTTGGTTCGTGCACTAACGCTCCGGATCAAACCTCAGAATTGCACCTAACCTATGACGAGACAGCGGCCGTAGCCGATGCCGTCCAACACATCTTTGAAGGATTGGCTGTGCACGACAGTGCCATGCTCGCTGAAGTCGTACTACCAGACGCCAATTTTCAGCGTTGGAGTACTGACTCGACCGGTACCTGGCGAACCGTTAACATGAACGGTGCATCCTTCACTTCCCGATTGGGTCAGCCTGGTCCAGCCTACCTCGAACGCACATGGGAACCCAATATCCGAGTAGACGGCGACGTCGCGATATTCAGCGCGCCGTATGATTTCTGGGTAGAGCAAACCTGCAGCCATTGCGGTTACGATGCGATTACCTTACTACGCGTCGGAGATGAAAAATCCGACTTCCGCGGTTGGCGAATTGCCTCATTGACATACACCGTGGATGCCTCAGGCGAAGAATCGTGTCGAAAACGCTTTGCAGGTATGCCAAAGTCGCCTTTTTTAGGGTACTAACAACGCGTTGAAAAAAGTTGCAAGAATAACAATCTGCATAGTAATTTCGCCCTCTCTTTGGCCCCGTAGTTCAACTGGATAGA